>PBKC01000055.1 GCA_002721365.1 Rhodospirillaceae bacterium
ATGATCTTCCAGGACCCGTTCGCGAGCCTCAACCCGCGCTGGCGGGTGAAGGACATCGTCGCCGAGCCGCTCCGTGCCCATCGTCTCGTCCCGCGCCGGCAGATCGCCGGCCATGTCGCCCGGCTGCTGCAGGAGGTCGGTCTGGCGCCGCGCGACGCCGCCAAGTTCCCACACCAGTTCTCGGGTGGGCAGCGCCAGCGCATCTCGATCGCCAGGGCGCTCGCCAGCCGGCCGGAGTTCCTGGTCTGCGACGAGCCGACCTCGGCGTTGGACGTCTCGGTGCAGGCGCAGATCCTCAACCTGATGAAGGACCTCCAGGCCGAGCACGGGCTCACCTATCTGTTCATCAGCCACAACCTCGCGGTCGTGCATCATGTCGCCGATCAGGTGGGAGTGATGTATCTCGGGCGCCTGTGCGAGGTCGGCGAGACGGCGGCGCTGTTCCGCCGCCCGCACCATCCCTATACTCGGATGCTGCTCGACACGATCCCGCGGCTCGAACGGCGGGAGGACGAGCGGGCGCCGGTGGCGGGGGAGGTGCCGAGCCCGCTCGACCCGCCGCCGGGTTGCGCCTTTCATCCGCGCTGTCCCTATGCCGACCAACGTTGTCGGGAGGAACGGCCGGAGCTGCTGCCGGCGGAAGGCGGCCTCGTCGCCTGCCACGGCTGGGCGGAGGGGCGCATTCCGTCGGAAGACCGCACGCCCCCGCAGGCGGACGCCGTCTGACCGGGACGGCTTAGGCCGGCCGGGTCTTCCGCATCGACGGGCGTTCGTCGAAGGTGGCGAACCACGCTGCGAGCTCGGGACGGCCGTCGCGCCAACGGTCGTCGGGAAAGCGGAAGTCGAGATAGCCGAGGACGCAGCCGACGGCGATCTTGCCGAGGTCGAGAGGGCCTTCGCGCGATGCGGCGTCATTTTCCAGGGCGTCCAAGCCGCGCATGACCTTCCGCTTCTGCCGGTCCGACCAGTCGCTCCACTGCAATGCGGCCGGCCTCAAGCTCTCGTAGCGGCGCTGCACCGAGGCATCGAGGATGCCGTCGGCGATGGCCTGGACGCGGAGGACGGGCCAGCGCCGCTCCGGCTCCATCGGGATCATCGGCGACCCGTCGTGGAGCGTGTCGAGATAGGCGCAGACCACGTCGGATTCGAACAGCGTCAGCCCGTCGTCGGTGACCAGGGTCGGCACGCGCCCGAGCGGGTTCTCGGCCGCCAGCGCCTGCTCCCGCTCGAACGGATGGACCTCGACCAGCTCGATCCGCGCGTCGAGGCCCGTTTCGATCGCCATCGCCATCACCTTCCGGAAGAAAGGCGACGGCGGCGTGTAGAGGAGCTTCATCGAAATGCCGCGCGGCTCAGGAGCGCCGGAACAGTTTCGTCAACTCGGACACATAGGCCTGGCCGTGTCCGTCGTCGATGACCTCCGAAAGGGCCTTCACCACCCCGTTCGCGATCGAAACCCGCGCACCCGCCGCTTCCGACATCTGCCGGTAGTAGTCGATGTCCTTGCGGGCGTTGCTGACGAAGAACGGCACGGAATTGCGGTCGCCCTCGGTGATGAAGGGGGCCATGCGCTGCAATGCGGTGCCGCCGCCGCCGCCGGTGGCCAGAACCTCCACGAACACCTTCGGGTCGATTCCGGCATCGGCCGCCTGCGCCGCCGCCTCGGCCAGGAGCGACATGGATCCGACCGAGACGTAGTTGTGGAGCAGCTTCATCCGGTGCCCGTTGCCGACCGCGCCGACATGCTGAATGTTCTCGGCGAAGCAGGACAGGACAGGCCGGACGCGCTCCAGGATCGCCGGATCGCCGCCGACCAGCAGGTTCAGCTTTCCCTCATGAGCGTGCTGGGGAAGGCGGGTCATGGGCGCGTCGATGAATCGGCCGCCGGCTTCCTCCACGGCGCGGGCCATGCGCTCAGTCGATTCCGGGAGGGCGGTGGAGCAGTCGACCACGACGGTGCCCGGACGCAGATGCGATACGACACCGTCCGTTCCTGTCAGGATCTGTTCGACCTGCGGCGACCCGGTAACGCAGAGGATCAAGACCTCCGATGCGGCCGCGACGTCCGCCGACGACGTCAATTTCTTGGCGCCGAGCGAGAGCAGCTCGTCGACCGGCTGGTTTCCGGGATGGTCGAGAAAGCTCAGGCCATGCTTGCCTCGCAGGAGGACATTGCGCGCGATTCCATGGCCCATGAGACCGACGCCGATAATCCCAACTTCCATCGCAGTCTTCCTCCTCTACGACCAGAGAAACTTTCGATCCGGCGGGGCCGATCGATACGCGCGTTGCTTGCGGTCCTCGAAACAGCACCCCGGACGGCGCCCATGCGGGCGCCCCATACACTAGATCAGGACCGGTTCAGGCCGAAGCAGCCCGAAACGTGAATCCCGATCAATTCAAAGAAGTAGGAAACGATTTGCGCCTCACGTCATTTCGGCGTGACGCGATCGTGCTCTCGGCGGCCGTCCGCCGGCGGACCGTTCGGCCGGTCAAGGCGCCCTTATTCCTGCAAACCGAGCCGGCCGGACTTGGCGAAGGCTGTCCGGTGGACATACAGCCTTCGGCGCTGTCCGGCCGAGATCGCCGTTCGGCGCCGGCTCAGTGCCCGCCGCCGCCAGCCCGCATCAGCTGATCGACCTGGAGACGCGTGCACATCTTCGACGCCCCGAAGAACAGGCTGCAGTCTTCCTTGGTGACCTCAGGGCGCTCCTGGAAGGCCTTGATGACCCAGTCCGCCAGATAGCTGATCTGGCGACCGTTCAGCATCTGTCGGCCCTTGGACGGCATGTCCTCGCCGAGCTCTTCCTTGGTCAGCCCGCCGTAACAGTCGTATCCCTGGTACGCATCCTTGCGGTGCAGCGGCATAGCCGTGCCCGGGCGACCGCAAGCGATAACTTCCTCGAGCTGATCCTGGGTGAGGGTTCCTTCGCGGAAGTTGATCGGCGTGCCGCCGTAACCCGACCCGCCCATTCCATGCCACTTGTGGCAGTTCATGCAGCCGGCGTTTTCCCACAGTGATTTGCCGGGGTGCTTCTCTAGCACCGAGATATCGGCTGCGGAGGCGGTCGATACCCCGAAAGCGGCGGTAACGACCATGGCAGCGGCGGCGCCGAGACGGCAAACGGTCTTCGAGAGCATGTGAGCGTTTCTCCACGGACTATTGTTGTAATTGCCGGATACTCTAGGGAATGCGCCGGAGCCGTTGCAAGGCGTCAGACCGGTCTGGGCGCCGTGCGTATCCCGCATGAGCTCAGGATTGCGGAATTCGCCAGATCTCCAGGAGAGTGGAGCGGAGGATGTTGTCGGGCGGGTTGTCAGGAACCCGGTGAAGGTGCGTTTCGAGATAAAGATGACGGCCGTCGTCAACGCGCTCGCACTTTTCCTTGATGTGCATCGTGCCCACGGGGCTTTCGCCCTGACTCAGCGGAAGCTCCTGGCATTTCCATCCCGACCGGCCGAATTTGGCGAGAACCGCTAGTCGGAACAGGAACGCCTGCCGCCGGTGATAGAGCGGGGCCTTCGGGTCGGTGAGCACGCGGATGCCGTCGACGATACTGTCATCGTCGATCAGCAGCGAGATGACGACCGGGTGGCCGGCAACCGCGGTACCTTCGAGATCCTCGTAGCGAACGTCCGAGTCGTCGTACTCGAAGCGGACTTCATGCAGTCCTTTCTCGACCTTGGGGCACTGGCCGTATTCCTCCCAGCCGGCGATGGATTGGCCGGGTTCGCCGGATTCGGTGACGCAGGTGAACTTGACGTAGCCGGTGTCCGGCAGTTCCGAAACCTTTAGTCCGACCGAGAACTCGCGAATGTCTCCGGAATCAGCCAGGGCGGTGCCCAGGCCTGTACCAAGACCGGCGGCGAATGCCGCCGCGCCGACGAGACGGCGGAGGCCGATCTTCGTCATCACTGAAAAACTCCCTGTGCATTTTCTTGTCCGGCAAGGATAGCAGAAACCATGCGCCTCGCTTCAAACGGAACGGGGCGGCTCGAAGAGCCGCCCCATCCCACACGTTCGGTTGAAGGAGCGGCACCCGAAAGTGCCGCTCGATCAGCCGTAGCTTTCAGCCTCAGAGGCCGAACACCCACTCCATGTTGGCGGTGTTCATCTTCTCGAGGCCCGGGTTCGCACCCATGAAGTAGTGCGGCATCGCGCCCCAACCGCCCGTGCCGACCGCGATGTACTGCTTGCCGTCGACGCCGTAGGTCATCGTCGGCGAGTCGGTCAGGACGTTCATGTTGAAGCTCCACAGCTCGTCCATGGTGTCGGCGTCGTACGCGACGAGCCGGCCCTCATGGTGAGCGACGAAGGTGAGACCGCCCGCGGTCGTCAGCACACCGGCCATCAGCGGATAGCGGGTGTCGACCTTCTTCTTGATGCGGCCGGTGCCGACGTCGATCGCCGTCAGGCTGCCGTGGAAGACCATGTTCTCGAACGAAGGCAGACCGCCGGAGAACCACTCACGCATCACGAAGCTGCCGTCCGGACCCGGGACTTCCTCTTCGTTGCTGACGTAGATGCAGCTCTCGATGGTCGGGACAAACGCCGTGTTGTTGTCCGGGTTGTAGGCGATCGGCATCCAGTTCTTGCCGCCCATCAGGTTCGGGCAGAACTTGGCCTTCTTCACCGAACGGCTCGGCGTATTTTCGGCCACGTAGGACTGAAGCTGCGAGTTCGGATCGTACTCGAGCGGCAGGCCCGTGGTCTTGTCGAGACCCTTGGTCCAGGTCACTTCCTTGACGAACGGAATGCCGTAGATGAACTCGCCGTTCGTCCGGTCGACCGCGTAGAAGAAGCCGTTACGGTCAGCGTGGATGAAGGCCTTGCGGTCGCTGCCGCCGACGGTGTTGTCGACCAGGACGAGTTCGTTGATGCCGTCATAGTCATACGGATCGTTCGGCGTGTACTGGAAGTGGAACTGCACCTGCCCGTTGTCCGGGTTCACGGCGATCATGCCGCTGGTGTAGAGGTTGTCGCCGGGACGATATTCGTGATCCCAGTCGGGGCCAGGGTTGCCGACGCCCCAGTAGACGAGGTTCAGGTCGGGGTCGTAGGAGCCCGTCTGCCAAGTCGAGCCGCCGCCGGTCTTCCAGGCGTCGTAATCGTCGGCCCACGTTTCGTTGCCGGCTTCGCCCGGTCCGGGGACCGTGTAGCGGCGCCACTTTTCCTCGCCGGTGTTGAGGTCGACCGCCGCGATCCAGCCGCGGATGCCGTACTCAGCGCCGGACACGCCCGAAATCGCCATGTCCTTGACGATCAGCGGGGCGACGGTGACGGTCTCGGCGATGGCCGGCTCGGCGAGCTGGATGGACCAGTTCAGCGAACCGTCGGCCTTGGCGACACTCAGCATGCGCCCGTCGAGGGTGTTCATGATCACCGCGTCCTGCCACAGGCCGACGCCGCGGTTGTTGATGGCGCAGCAGGTCACGTTACCCGCCCAGTCCTTGTCGACCGCCGGATCGTAGATCCAGTTGATCATGTCAGGACCACCCTGGTCGGCCTTGCGGAGGTCGACGCTGTACAGGACGCTGTAGCCGTTCGGCATGTACATCGTGCCGTCTTCGACCAGCGGCGTGCCTTCGATGTTGCCGGTCTTCCAGAAGCCGCCGGACTCGATGCCGCCGAGACCCAGCGTCCACTTGACGTTGAGATCCTTGACGTTCGATTTGTTGATCTGGTCGAGCGGCGAATACCGCGAACCGTCGCGATGACCGTGAACGGTCAGCCAGTTCTCGGGCGTGCTCTTGGAATTGAGGAGGGCATCCTCAGTGGTGGACGAAGCTGCCTTAGCCCCTTGTCCCGGCATGGCGATCGCTGTTACCAGCAACGCTGCCGCCGAAGTCATCAATGCGGTACGCATCCTTCACGCTCCTCCGTTTATATCGTTACCGCGAGGTGTCCGCCGCGCCGCGCTCAATCGAGCGAGGACGGCAGTCGATTCCAATCTTGCGGCAAATTTCTTGGTCTCCTCCCGTTCTTCGGTCGGGCTCTGGCTTCTGTCGCAAGACGGCCAGTCAGGACTACCCCGACATGAAAAGAAGTGTGCCGTGGTCGAAACCGGTGGTCAACTGATCAAAAGGAAGAGCAATTCGGCGGGGCACCGCGCTAAAGCTGTATCTTCGCGGGCCTCTGCCACCACTGCGGTGTGACCGGGAGGGGTGATTGCGGGTCGGCCGACCGCCGGCTAATTTCGCCCACCGGTTACTGGGAACTACCGGACTGGTGGCGGATTTCTGAGGTGAAGCCATGGCACTCGACTACGAGATCATCGTCAAAGGGAACAATCTGCGGATCGAGGACGGCTTTCTCGGCCTCGCCAATCTGACACTGGTGGAGTCCGACGACGGGCCGCTGCTGTTCGACACAGGTCATTTCTGTAATCGCCCCATGCTTCTGAAGGCGCTGGCGCGCCGGGGCTACGGGCCGGGGGACGTCCGCAAGGTCTTCCTGTCGCACCTTCATTTCGATCACTGCGTCAACGTGGACCTGTTTCCGAAGGCCAAGATCTATGTCAGCCGGCGAGAGCTCGAATATGCCGACAGTCCCCATCCGGACGACATCTTCGTGCCGTGGCTGATCCGAGAGCAGCTTTCCCGGCACGACGTCACCTATCTGGAAGGTGAAGGGGAACTTGGCGCCGGTATCCGCTATATGCCGGCGCCGGGCCACACGCCGGGCCAGTACATGCTGGTCCTGGACCATCCGCAAAAGGGCTGCGTCGTGCTGGCCGGCGATGCGATCAAATATGCCAAGGAAGCCGTCGCCCGTTGTTCCGACATGCCGTTCCTGAGCGTCGAGGAGGGAGAGCGGACCATCAATAAGATCCTCGGCATGGCCGACCGGATCGTACCGGGGCATTTCCCCGAGCTGATCAAGCGCGACGGCCGCTTTATATGGGAGGATCAGGCGCCGTTCCCGCTGTTCATCCGCTGACGACGGATCGTCCGTCGCCGGCCCATGCCGGTGTCCGCCCTCTCTGATCCGCTTGTTCCGTCCGGCGCGATCAGGCCTTAGTCTGACCGCGCCGCGAACCGGCGGCGGACGAAGAAGAACAAGGCGCCATCGCGCGCCGGAGGGAGGGAAGGGACGACATGGCGTTCAGCAGCCTCAAGGCCATGACGGAAACGCGCGACCTGAAGGTCGGGCACTATGTCGGCGAATTCGCGACCCCCGGCATCGGCAAGATCCTCGCCGCCGCCGGCTGCGACTTCGTCTTCCTGGACATGGAGCATAGCGGCTTCAGCTTCGATACGATCCGCAGCACGCTCCGTTACCTGGAAGCCGCGGGACTGCCGGCCATGGTGCGTCCGCCGTCCCGCGACTACGACCACATCGCCCGTCTTTGCGACGTGGGCGCGGCCGGGCTCGCCATGCCGATGGTCGGGTCCGGTGAGGCTGCGGCGCGGATCGTCGATTCGATGAAGTACCACCCCGGCGGCCATTGCGGCATCGCATTGCAGATCGCCCATGACGACTACCGGCCGGGGGGCGTGCAGGAGAAGCTCGCCGCGGCCAACGAGAAGACCACGCTGGTGACGCTGGTCGAGACTGCCGAGGGGGCGGCGAATGCGGATGCGATCGCCGCGGCGCCAGGTGTCGACGCGCTATGGATCGGTCATCTCGACCTGTCAGCTTCGCTGGGCATTCCCGGCCAGTTCGATCATCCCGACTTCGTCGCTGCGACCGACAGCATCCGGGCCGCATGCCGCAAGCATGGGAAGTCTCTCGGACGCCTAGTGGGGTCCGTGGACGAAGGCGTCGGGATGTACGACGAAGGCTACGACTTCATCTGCTACAGCGGTGATATCTGGCTGCTCTATCAGGCGGTGAGTCAGGGCGTTGCCGGATTGCGCGAACGGTGCGGGCGATAGGGCCGGTCAATCAACGAAGAACGAGCGTCAGGAGGAGGCAACGAGATGGCAGGCAACGGCAAATTTCGTATCGGGGTCAGTGACGGCATAACGCCGGAGACGTTTCCGCATGTCGATCTGAGTCCGATCAAGAACGACCCGAACATCGAGATCGACCTGATCAAGGAAGGGACCGAACTGAAGCCCGAGGACGTCGAGAACCTCGACGGCCTGGTGCTGCTTCTGAACAAGATCACTCCCGCCACCTTCCATCCCAATGGCCGGCTGTCGGTGATCGCGCGGATGGGCGTGGGCTATGACACCATCGACGTGCCGGCTTGCACCAAGAACGGCGTTGCACTCTGCATCACGCCGGATGCGGTGCGCCGTCCGGTGGCGGTGGCGGTGATGACCTTCCTGCTCGCGCTTACCACCAAGCTGTTCAAGATGGACGAGATTACCCGTGGCGGGCCGGCGATATGGCCGCAGCGGACGCAGCATTGGGGCGTCGGCCTCGTCGGCAGGACCTTCGGCCTGGTCGGTATCGGCAATATCGGCGCCGACGTCGCTCGACTGCTGAAGCCCTTCGACATGCGGCTGATCGGCTATGACCCCTATATCGACCCGGCAAAGGCCAAGGAGCTCGGTATCGAGCTCAAGGGCCTGGAGGATGTGTTCCGCGAGGCGGACGTCGTCTCGGTGCATACGCCGCTGACACCCGAGACGCGTGGCATCGTGAATGCCGAGCGGCTCGCGCTGATGAAGCCCACCGCGTACCTGATCAATACCTCCCGTGGGCCGGTGGTCGACCAGAAGGCGCTGACCAAGGTCCTGCAGAACCGTGCCATCGCCGGCGCCGGGCTGGACGTGCTGGAGAAAGAGCCGCCGGAAGCCGACGATCCCATTCTCAAGCTCGACAACGTAATCCTGGCGCCGCATGCGCTGTGCTGGACCGACCAATGCTTCGGCACCATGGGCGACCTCGATGTCGCCGCAATGTACGACGTGATGCATGGCCGCGAACCGCGGGTAATCGTCAATCGCGATGTGCTCGAAAACCAGGCTTGGCGCGCGAAGTTGAACGCCTACCGCGAGACGTTCGGCGGCTGACCGAAGGGGCGGGAGAGCGGGTTCGTCCGCTCTCCCGCTGCCGACGCCATTTGTCCGTTTTCAGCAAAGAAAAACGCCTGCCTCTTCCCCAGCCTACTGTTACCGAGCCGGATTCCGCTTATTTTCCTGCTATGATGCAGCGCAACCAGATGCCGCAGGTGGATGTTCCGTCCTATCCGGCATTCCGAAGACCGAGACGAGGTTTCCCGAAATGAAGTGGGTGTCACGCGGGTTTGCCATGGCCGCTCTGGTAGCGGCGGTGTCGGTGGGGGGTATGAGTACCCACGTCCGGGCGGCCGAGGACGCCGGCGATGCGGCTACCGAGGAGGCCGTGCCGGTCACCGTCCGGAACGACGTCATCGGCGAGCTCGGCGTCTACCGGACCAAGCGGGACGATACCCTGCACGAGGTCGCCCGGCGCTTTAATCTGGGCTTCGTCGAACTGGTGGCCGCCAATCCTGGCGTCAGCGCGTGGCTCCCGGGCGAAGGCACGGAGGTCGTTCTGCCGACGGCCCACATCCTGCCCGCGGTGCCTCATGAAGGCATCGTCATCAATCTTCCCGAGCTCAGGCTCTATTATTTCTCGGAGGATGGCTCGGTCGTGACCCACCCGGTCGGCGTGGGCCGCGAAGGATGGGAAACGCCGCTGGGCATCACCAAGGTGGTGCGAAAGAAGGCGGCACCGGCCTGGTATCCGCCGGAATCGATCCGGGCCGAGAAGCCGGAGCTGCCGAAAGTCGTGCCGGCGGGACCCGACAATCCGCTGGGGGAGTATGCCCTCTATTTCGGCTGGCCCCGCTATCTGCTTCACGGGACCAACAAACCCTACGGCGTTGGCCGGCGGGTCAGCTCCGGCTGCATTCGTCTTTACCCCGAGGACATCGAGAAGTTCTTCCCGATGGTGCCGATCGGTACCAAGGTCATGGTCATCAATGAGCCGCTCAAGCTGGGTTGGGCGAACGGCATGCTCTACATGGAGGTGCATCCGAGGCTCGAGCAGGCCAACCAGATCGAACTCGAAGGCGAGATGGAGCCGGTGGCGATGTTCGGCGTCGCGGATGCGGTGCGCCGCGCGGCGGGGGACGACATGATCGCCAGGATCGACTGGGAAGCGGTGGCGGACGCGGTGGCGCAGCGCCACGGCTATCCGGTACCCGTCCTCAAGAAGACCGACGGCCGACAGACCGCCTCGAAGAGCTGACGGAAGGGAGCTGCCGCAGAACCGGCACGCCTCCATTCGGCGCACGCGATCGGTGTGGATGATGACGTTCGAGGCGACGATCGATCGATACTGTGAGGCGTGGTCGGCGGCCGATCCGAACCGGCGCTTCTCTCTCCTGGCGGACGTCTGGTCCGACGGCGGTATCTATTGCGACCCCACGGTGCACGCAGTGGGTGCGTCGGCGTTGCTCGACCATATTGCTGCGGTGATCGCGCGGCGTCCGGGCTCGCGGGTGCTTCGAACCAGCGCCCTCGACCGACATCACGATCTGGCCCGCTTCACCTGGGCCGCTGTGGCAGAGGACGGCGCCGTCCTTCGCGACGGCATCGACATAGCGACCTTCGACGCTTCCGGACGGATCACACGCATGATCGGCTTCTTCGGTTCGCCGGAGCCGTTGCGTTAGATCGCAGGTCGTTCAGGCCGTGCAGGCTGGCCCTTTCCGCCAGCCTGCATCGCGACCCGGAAATCCGGTCATGGCCGGATCCCTATCGATGTCGAAAGCTGCTCCGAGTCTCAGTCTTCGGTGAACATTCCCTTCAGGATCTTGGCGTGGACGCCCCAGTTGCCGTCCACTACCTGAGTGACGCCGAAGTCGACGGCGACCGACATCAGCGAGATTGCTTCGTCCTCGCTCAGCCCCTTCGTATCCATGAGGAAGCGCCGCATCTTGCGGAACGCGTCGCGCATGGCGAGGTCGATCGACGACTTCGAATAGATGTCCGACTGCGCCTGGGCGCCGAGGTCGGCCAGGTAGTTGGGGAAGCTGAATCCGTGCAGGACCCACTCGTCCTGGGTTTCCAGCAGCGGGTAGTCGAGCTTGGCGAGCGAGGTGTCGGCGATGTCGGCAGCCTTGTGCAGGATCAGCTGGAAGGTGCCGGTCAGCGAGCACTCGATGGCGGTGCCACAGAGCTCCGAATCACCTTGCGATGCATGGGGGTCGCCGACCGAGAGCAGCGCGCCCTCGACGGAGACCGGATAGTACATCGTGGCGCCCTTGCCGATCCGCCAGTCGTCGATGTTGCCGCCGGTGTAGGAGGGCGGGATCGAGTCGACCATGTCGGCTTCCTTCGGCGCCAGGCCCAGCGTCCCGAAATGGGGCCGGATCGGTACCCGCACGCCCTTCAGGATGCCGTGGTTCTCCTTGATCGTGGAGTGGTCCACCGGCACGCCGGGATAGTCGATGATCTCGTGCACGACGCCGAACGGGTCGGTCTGCGGCATCCACTGGAAATTGTAGACCGCCTTGGCCCAGTTCCTGTCGCCATAGGCGTCGAGCTCGTAGATCGTGATGACCTCGCGCGGTTTCGGCTCGGTCAGCAGATCCTTGTAGTGGAAGCCCCACCACGCGGCGGCATTGCTGCCGAACGACTTGCCCTCATGTTCGGGATTGGCGCAGGGGCGCGGCTTCACGTCGACGATACGCACTTCCAGGATGTCGCCGGGCTCGGCGCCGCGCACATAGACCGGGCCGGTGCAGATGTGGACGCCGAGACCCTCGCCGGCGCCGCGGCCGAACAGCGAGGCATCCATCGGACCGGCGCCGCGCCGGTCGACGCCCTTCTTGTTGGCATCCCAGTAGTAGACGCTCTCGGCACCCGGATCGCCGGTCACCATGCGCGTCGCGTCGTCGTTCGCGTGGTGGGTCAGCGTCTCGATGGTAACGAAGTCGCCCGAATCCACCTCGACCTGCGGTTTCAGCAGCTTGCTGAAATAGCCCCAATGGACGGTATCGGCGTTAGCCGGCAGGTAGTGGTACTTCTGCTTGCCCATGAAATCCGCCGGCGTCTTCGCCTGTGCACCCTTGAGCAGCGAGCTTCCGGCCATGAGCGACGCCGTGCCGCCGGCGGCGGCCAGGGTGCCGCGAAGGAAGTTGCGCCGTTCCGGAGACATCGGGCCCGTCAGATCCTCTCTGGCCCGCGCGATCGCTTCGTCGTGATTCTCATCGGTATGGTTGGGATCACCGCATGTGCACATTCAACTGCCCCTTTTATCTGCCCGCATGTCCGAACGCCGATTGGCCGGCGCCGGTACGGGAGGGAGCAAGCGATGTGCCAGAACTCTAGCCGGGTGATCGCAGGAAAGACGGCGGCCTCGCACGGAATCTGCGGGCCGCCGTTGCCTAAGAATACCGCATATGCACGGTGGCAGGGCAGGCGGAGCGGCTGCCGGAAGTGGAAGCCGTCGGTTCGATATCGACACCCGCGATCCGCAGCTACCCCTTACCGTGCCTCGAAGTAGTCGAGCGGAATCTTGAGATAAGACCGGCCGTTTCCCTCCGGCAGGGGCCTGCGGCCGCCGCGAATGTTGATCTGCAAGGCCGCCAGCATGAGCTTGGGAAGCGGCAATGTCGCATCGCGGGCATCGCGTACTGCACGATACGCGGCTTCCGTGGGCTTGTCCTTCAGGTGGATGTTGCTGGCCTTGTGCTCCGCCACGGTCGCCTCGCAGAGCGGCTTCCGGCCGTTCGGCGCATAATCGTGGCCGACGAACACCCGTGTGTCGTCCGGAAGCGCAAGGATCGTCTGAATGCTCTCATAGAGCGCTTTCGAGCTGCCTCCGGGAAAGTCCGCACGGCTGGTTCCGCTGTCCGGCATCATCAGGGTGTCGTGGACGAAGGCTGCATCGCCGGCGACATAGGTGATCGAAGCCAGCGTGTGACCCGGAGAGAACATCACCTTCACCGGCACCTCGCCGACCATGAACTCTTCGCCGTCACGGAACAGCCGGTCCCACTGGCTGCCGTCGGTCGGAAAGTCTTCCGGCAGGTTGTAGATCTCCTGCCAGAGCTTCTGAACGGCGACGACGTGCTCGCCGATGGCGGTCGGGGCGCCTAGCCGGTCCTTCAGCCATGGTCCGGCCGAGAAGTGGTCGGCATGGGGATGGGTGTCGAGAACCCAGGCGACCTCGATTCCCGTCTCACGCACATAGGCGAGGATTTCCTCGGCGCTGTTGGTCGTTATCGCGCCAGCATTCGGGTCGTAATTCAGGACAGGGTCGACGACGGCCCCCTTCATCGTGTCGGGGTCGTGGAAGACGTACTGCCAACTGCCGGTCGCTTCGTCCCAGAACGGTTTCACAATCGGGGTCTTGGACATGAATGCACCTCCGGTTCGATCGTTGGCGGAGGCGGCGTCTCAAGCGCTGCGATCCTCCGCGGAGAACTATCCGATGACCCTGAGGTGGGAGCTTGCCGCTTATAATTAAAATTAATTATATAACTATCTATAATAGCTAATTCCGATAAGAGGGGCGGTCATGATCACTCTTCGGCAGCTGCGTTTCCTGGTCGCCCTGGTGGATGAGCTGAATTTTTCGCGGGCCGCCGCCGCTTGCCACGTCACCCAGCCGACGCTCAGCACGGGCCTCAAAGAGCTCGAGGAAATGTTGGGTGTGCGGTTGGCGGAGCGGAACCGCCGTTCGGTCATCATTACGTCCGCCGGACGTGAGATTGCCCTGCGTGCTCGCGCGCTTCTTCTGGCGGCCCGTGAGATCGAGGATCTGGCGGCACAGCACAGCAACCCGAATGCGGGGGATCTGCGGCTCGGCGCGATTCCGACGATCGGCCCCTTCCTGATCCCTAAAGTCCTTTCAGGAGTCCGCGGGGCATTCCCGAACCTCCGGCTGTTCCTGCGGGAGGAGGTGACGGAATCCCTCCTGGACGGCTTGGCGGCCGGGCGCCTGGATGCCGCGCTGATCGCCCAGCCTTTCGACGTCGGCAGTCTGGAGACCGAGTTCCTTTTTGATGACGGCTACCACTTGGCGGCACCCAGGGGCCATCCCGGTGAGGAGCGGAAGGCCGTCACGGGAACCGAGCTGGACGGCGCCCGGCTGATGCTGCTGGAGAAAGGGCATTGCCTGCAGAGGCACGCTCTTTCGGCCTTTCCGGATCGGAACATTCAACAGGATGAGAGCTTCGCCGCAACCAGCCTGTCGACCCTGATTTCGATGGTCGGTGAGGGGCTCGGCATCACTTTGCTGCCCGACCTCGCCATCGACGCCGGCGCCGCCGCAGGCTACGAGATCGATCTGGTGCCCCTGGTCGGGGCTCGTCCGCGCCATGTCGTCATGGCTTGGCGTCCGACGTCGCCGCGCCGCGATCTATTTCTGGGCCTGAGTGCCATCTTCCGCGAAACCCGGACTGCCATGCGGTCTGCGGCGCTCGGATAACACGGAGCGATTGTCGCTCCGACGTGGTCATGAAACGAAAAGAGCCTCGCCCGTTGAGGGCGAGGCTCGTCTTTCGTCGGGCGGCCCCGGGAGGAGCCGCGATCCGCAATTACTTGCGCATCTTCTCCGAGAACATCCGGTCGATCTTTTCGTTGAGCGAGCGAATGTCGTTCTGGGTCTGCTGCGACATGTTGGCAGCACGATCCGCCGAAGCCTGAGCGGCCTGGGCGGCGGCGAGTGCCTGCTCAGCAGTCTGCTGGGCCATCTTCGCGGTCTCCATCGCCTGCATCGCAGTCGTCTGGGCCTCGCTGGCCGCGCTGGTCATGGACGTCTCTTCAGCCGGAGTCTGGCAGCCGGCGAGCAGAGCCAGCGAGACCACAGCGGCCGTAGCGACAAGTGCTTTTCTCATAATGTTCTCCCCATTACTCAGTGATCGGGAAACTACGCACGGAATGAACACGTGATCAGGTCGAAGGGGGACCGATTCGCGGTGCATACATACCGCTTCATGGCCACTCCGAGAAGAGCGAACTGGAACGGCATGCTGCGTATGTCAATGGGACTGTATCAAATATGCAACGCGCTGTCGGCCTGTAAGAACGCCCTCGTTCGGCGATCATCCCAACGAGATCAACACGCGGTACCTGGGAAGGTTGCGTATTCGGCGAAGGTATCCTCGTCGACCCCGGCAATGTCGGCAAGCCCGTCGGGGTCCATGACGTGGAGCCTGCGGCCGGCAACGCGCAGAAGTCCCATTTCCCGCAATTCCCGCAGCGTCCGGTTGACGTGGACCGAGGTCAGGCCCAGCGCGTCACCGATATGTTCCTGCGTCAGCGGTAAGGGAATGTCGGCGCCGACCGGGACTCCTTCGCGCAGTCGCACCCGATAGTAGAGATCGAGGAGGAAGTAGCCGATCCGCTCCAGCGCCGATCGCCGGCCGACGCTGGTCAGCCGCTCCCGCGCCAGGCTCTCGTCGCGTGCGATCATCCAGGTCAAACGCAGCGCCAGGGCCGGTTTCTCGCGGAACAGCTCGAGAAGGTTGCGCCGGGGAAAGACACAGACTTCGCACTCGGTGAGGGCATGCACCGAATAGCCCATCGGACGCTCGAGGTCGGCCTGAAAGCCGAGAAAGTCGCCAGGCAGGCCGATCTTGTCGATCTGTCGTCGCCCGTCCTCGAGAAGCTGATAGTTGAAGACCCAGCCGGAGATCAGGTTGTAGAGCTCGGTCGCCGGTTCTCCCTGAACCAAAAGGTCATGGCCCGCGGCTATTCGGCGGGTGCCGGAACGGAAACCTTCGACGATCCCCAGTTCTTCGTCCGAGAGAGGGGCGCAGAGCGACTGATCCCGAACAGTGCAGGCAGCACAAGGGCTTCCGCTCGGTCGCTGAGATTGCGGTTTGGCTGAGTCGAGCAGAGGGGCAGAAGGGCGTTTGCTAGTCATAGCGCTAACCTAAGTCAAGAAGCCCGCTGATTTCCTACCGTAGAGTGAGCATCAGCTTCGCTCCCGAGAGACGCTCCCTATCATGTCCCGTATTGTCATGACTTTGACCGAGAACGTCGAGACCAGTTATTTATCGCCGTTCTTTTCAAAGGCCAAGTGGTTGTCGGTGGTCGAAACCGACACGATGAATTGGTGGTACCAGCGCAATGAAGAGAAGACCGCGGCATGGGTCGTTCGGCGGATTTGCGAGTCGCGCCCACATTTCCTGATTTGCGGCTTCATCGACTTGAAATGCCTGGAGCACGCGGCACAGCATGATATCGACGTGCGACTCGGGCCTGGAAATGCCCCTGCCCAGGACCTTGTTTCCCGCATCATGAAGTTGCCCCGGGCACTGGACTGCATGGCCGCCTCGAACCCGCGATAGCACGGAATCGAACGCCCGCAGGACCGTCAGGCCTTGTGCGATCGGGGCGGGCATCGTAACAGCGGTCTTCTGGAAGGAGGCGCTGTCCATGCACCGATTGTCCCCCGCCGTCGCTTTCGTGCTGACGATGGCCCTGATGGCCGTGTCGGCAATGCGCCATCAATCTTCTGCGGAAGACATGCTCGTTGGCAAAGTGCGGGTCGAGTCCGGCGATACGATGAAGCTTGGCCGACAAATCGTTCGTCTCGCCGGAATCGATGCGCCGGGACCGCAGGACAGCTGCCGCATATATGACGTCACCTGGCCATGCGGCCGCAACGCGAAGATCGCGTTGCTGCAGATGATCGCCGGCCGAGAAGTTGCCTGCACGCCAGAGGGTAAGGCCGGCAAGGCCGGGGTGGTCATCGCGATCTGCCAGCTCGATGACCAGGACATTGGTGAGCAGATGGTTCGGAGCGGTCATGCCCGTGCCCGAGGTCGCTACGGCAACGCGCAAGTCGAGGCTCAACGGAACTCCCGCGGCATCTGGGGTGGTCTGAACCCGTCCGGCCAGAAATAACCGGCGAAGCCGCTTCGTCTGCGGCCTACACGTCGACAGCGTATTTGGCGACGCCGTCCTCGTTCCATGCCAGACCGTTGCCAGCGGCGTCCGGAATGACCGCGTGGCCATCCGCGATCTTCAGCGGCTCGGCGAGGATCGGCGCGGCCCAGTCGACATATTCCAGCCAGTGCGCCGTCGGCGTCACCGTCATGAGCTGGGCCGACACCTCCGGGAAGAGATGCGAGGACATCTCGATCCGGGCGCCGTGTGCCAGGGCCGCCGCCCGCAGCCAGCCGGTCACGCCGCCGATCCGCTGCAGGTCCGGCATCATGTAGTCGGCGGCTTCGGCGGTGATCGCCTCGGCCATCGCCAACGGCCCGTAGAAGTTTTCGCCGATCGAGATCGGAGTCGCGACCTCGGCCGCGATCTTGGCGCAGCCGGCGAGGTCGTCATAGACGATCGGCTCCTCGATCCAGATCAGACCTTCATCATCGAGAGCATGGCCGCGGCGAATGGCCTCCATGGTGGTGAGGCCCTGGTTGAAGTCGCTCATCAGGTCGATGTCGTCGGGGATCGCCGAGCGCACGGCGGCGATGGCGCGGAGATCGGCATCGAGCGTCTCGCGCCCCAGGCGGATCTTCATCGCCTTGAAGCCGCCTTCCAGCAGCTCCACCGCTTCGTCGGCTGCCGCCTTCGGCTCCATGATGCCGAGGCCGTTGCTGTTATAGGCGCGGACCGGCCGCACCGTGCCGCCCAGCATCTGCGCGAGCGGCATGCCGGCAGCCTTCGACAATGCGTCCCAGCAGGCGACGTCGAAGCCGGAGATCGCCAGGGTGGCGAGTCCCTGATGGCCGTGGAGGCTGAGCCGCTTGAAGAGGCGGTCGAACAGCTCCGTCGGCGCGACGGCTTCGCCCTTGGTGAACGCGGCGATCTCGTCGAGAAGCTGGCCCATGAGCCCGAGCTGCGATCTCAGATAGGCGAACAGATAGGCATGGCCGGTGACGCCCTCCTCGGTCTCGAGGTCGATCAGCAGCAGAGGGATGGTCTCCAGCACGACGATGCGGGTGGGGAGGGGCCGGTTCATCGGCACCTCCACCGCCCGGTAGCGGATATTGCGGATGGTGAGCTTCGTCTGGCTCATGGTCGCTCCCTCGATCGGATTGATGGCGGCCGTCATTGCCGGTCGCGGCCGCCTTCCCCCTCCCAACCCTCCCCCAGAGGGAGAGGGCTTTCGATCTCGCACATCCTCTTCTCCCTCTCCCGGAGGGGGAGGGCCGGGGAGGGGGAGAGGGCTCGCTCCGCCTTATGGCCTCAGTAGGTCGCGCGACCGCCCGAGATGTCGAACGCGGCGCCGGTGCTGAACGAGCAGTCCTCGGACGACAGCCAGGCGATCAGCGCGCCGACTTCTTCCGCCTGTCCGGTTCGGCCCAGCGGGATGCGGGAGACCATGTAGTCGATATGCTCCTGCGAGACCTGCTCCAGGATCTCGGTCTGGATGACCGCCGGGGTGATGCAGTTGCAGATGACGCCGGTGCCGACGACCTCCTTGGCGACCGACTTGGTGAGGGCGATGACGCCCGCCTTGGCGGCGCTATAGGGTGAGGCGTTGGGGTTGCCCTCCTTGCCGGCAATCGAGGCGACGTTGACGATGCGGCCATAGCCGTTCTTGATCATCGGCGGCAGCACCGCCTTGGTGCAGAGGAATACGCCCGTGAGGTCGATGTCGACCACGCGGCGCCACTCCTCGACCGGCATGTCGATGACCTTGGCGCTCAAGCCGGCGACGCCCGCGTTGTTGACCAGGATGTCGAGCTTGCCGAAAGCCGCGACCGTGTCCTTGCAGGCCTGATCTACCGACGCCGGGTCGGTGACGTCGACCTTGCAGGCGATGACGTCGTTGCCGCCGAGGTCGGCCTTCGCCTTGGCCATGCGGGCCTCGTCGACGTCCCACAGGGCAATCCGCGCGCCGGACGCATGGAGACGCTGAGCGGCGGCGAGTCCGATTCCGCGCGCGCCGCCGGTGATTGCCGCCACGCGGCCTTCCAGATCGATCTTGTTCATATCACCCCTGTTGTCGGAAAGATCGGAACGGCGTCCGCCTTACGGCATCAACTGGCCGCCGTTCACTTCGAGAACCTGCCCCGTGACGTATCCGCTCAATGACGGCGAGGCAAGGAACAGGTATGCACCAGTGCATTCGTCGGAGGTCCCGATGCGGCCCATGGGGATGGTCTTGACCATCGCCTGCATCTGCTCGGGTTTGGTGAACTGCTCGTGGAAGGGCGTGTCGATCACGCCGGGCGCGACCGCGTTCACTCGGATGTTGTCGCCCACCAGTTCCTTCGCCATGCCCTTGGTCGCCGTGCTGACGAAGCCCTTGGCCGAGGCGTAGAGGACGGCACCGGGCCCGCCGCCGTGACGGGCGGCGATCGAGGTGGTGTTGATGATCGACCCGCCGCCGCGGCGCTTCAGCGCCGGTACCGCCGCCCTGGCGCCGGCGAGGATCGACCAGACGTTCAAGCGCATGACCCGCTCGTAAAGGTCGTCGTCGATCTCGGCGAAGAACCGGCGCTCCAGAAGCCCGCCGGCGTTGTTGATCATGACGTCGAGGCCGCCGAAGGCTTTCTCCTGCTTGGCGACCAGGTCCTCCATCACGCCCGGTTGGGTGACGTCGCCCTGAAGCTCGATCGCCTCGCCGCCTACCTCGCGGATGGCGGCGCAGACCTTCTTCGCCGCCGCGTCGTTGCGGGCGTAGTTGACGCCGACCTTGGCGCCGTTCAGGCCGAAACCGGCCGCGACGGCCGCGCCTATGCCGGTGCTGGCGCCGGTGATCAGAACCGACTTGCCGTTCAAGTCTTCGATCATGCGGTGATCCTTTCGTGCACTTCGGTTTTGCCGCGCTCGATCTTCTCCATGCTCCAGGAGATGCCGAGCCCCGGCTGGTCGGACGGAATGCCCATGCCGTTCTCGATCCGCATCGGTTCGGTGAGCAGAAGGTCCATCTGAGGAATGTGTTCGAGCCACTGAGCGTTCGGCACCGCGCAGCACAAACCGACGTGAAGCTCCATCACGTAGTGCGGGCAGACCGGCATGTTGAACGTCTCGGCCAGATGCGCGGTCTTGAGCCACGGCGTGATGCCGCCGATCCGCGGCACCTCGGCCTGGACGATCGAGCAGGCGCCGGCCGCCAGATACTCCCGGATGTGGCTGGGGTGATAGATCGACTCGCCGGTGGCGATGGGGAGAGAGGTACTCTGCGACAGGCGGACGAAACCGCCCAGGTCCTCGGCCGGCAGCGGCTCCTCGAACCAGGCGACGTCGAGCGGCTCCATCAGGCGGGCGCGGCGAATCGCCTCCGGCACCGTGAAGCCCTGGTTGGCGTCGGTCATGATCTCGAAGGCAGGACCGACGGCCTCGCGGACGGCGGTCAGCCGCTCGATGTCCTCGCTCGCATGGGGTTTGCCGACCTTGACCTTGAAGCCGCCGAAGCCCTTGGCCTTCGCGGACTTGGCGTTCTCCACCAGCCCGTCGATGTCGATCTGCAGCCAGCCGCCGTCGGTGTCGTAGCAGGGAATCGCCGTCCGCGCCCCGCCGGCCATCAGGTGGAGCGGCAATCCCGCCCGCTTGCACCGAAGGTCCCAGAGGGCGGTGTCGATCGCCGACAGCGCCAGCGCGGTGATGGCCCCCACCGCCGTCGCATGCGTGTAGAAGAACAGGTCCTTCCAGATCGCCTCGACGAAGGCCGGGTCGCGGCCGATCATCTTCGGCGCCAGATCGGTCGCGATCAGCGCGCAGATCGCCCGCCCGCCGGTGCCGATGGTGTAGCTGAAGCCGAGGCCGGAGGCGCCGTCGTCGGTGAACACCTCGACGAACACCGTCTCCTGCTTCACCAGCGTCTGGATGGCGTCGCTGCGCGCGAACTTGGTCGGCACATCGACCAGAAAGACGTCCACCCGATCGATCTTGCCTGCCATCCGTCCGCTCTCCCTTGCCCTTTTGGCGGGCATCATAGGGGAGGCTCTTCCGATCGCTCAAGCGGAAGGGCGCAGGGCTTCCGGTTGTGATAAGCACGCCTTGGCGCCGGCCCGATGCCGGTGCTTTGGAGGGCGACGATGTCCATTGCCGTGCGGTCCGCGGAGACCGCGCCGACCACCGGGATCGTGCTGGCGATCCTGGCGATGCTGTGCTTCGCGTCGATGGACGCGGTGAACAAGACCCTGATCCAGGACTTCTCGGCGGTCCAGATCCTGTGGGTGCGATTCGTCGTCTTCGCGATCTTCGGTATGGCCTACGCGGCATGGCGCGGCGGCCGGGCGGCCTTCGTCTCGCACCGGCCGGGGCTTCAGGTCGCGCGGAGCCTGGTGCTGGTGGTCGAGATCGGCATCTTCATCGTCGCGCTGGGCTCCCTGCCGCTGGCCGACGCCCATGCCGTCGCCGCCGTGACGCCCTTGATGGTGACGGCGCTCTCGGTCGTGTTCCTGCACGAGAAGGTGGGCGTCCGCCGCTGGGCCGCGATCGGGGTGGGATTCATCGGAGTCCTCATCGTCCTCCGGCCGGGTCTCGGCGTCTTCGACCCCTGGGCGCTGTTGATCCTGCTCGGCGCCTTCATGTTCGCCGTCTACCAGATCCTGACGCGCCGGGCGGCCGACTACGACCGGCCGGAGACCAGCCTGATGTATACCGGCGTCGTCGGCTGCATCGCCCTGACGATGATCGGGCCGTTCTTCTGGGAGCCGGCGGGCGCGACGGACTGGCTGCTGTTCCTGGCCGGCGGGCTGCTGGGCCTCACCGGCCATTCGCTGCTGATCACCGCGCTGTCGATCACGCCGGCCAGCGTCATCCAGCCCTTCAACTACAGCTTGCTCCTGTGGGCGACGATCGTCGGCTACGTGATCTTTGACCATCTGCCCGATGCGGCGACGGTGCTCGGCGCCCTGGTCGTGGTCGGCAGCGGCCTCTACACCATCCACCGCGAGCGGGTGCGGAAGATCCGCTGAGGCGCGCAACCCGAGACGATTGCCGGTGCGGGCGGGAGCAGCGACAATCGCCGCGTCGGGTTCATCGTCGGCTTCATCGACCGAGGAGGATCGATGCGGAAGAATTGGCGGACCGTGGCGGCCGTTCTTGCCCTTGTTCTCGCCGTCGCCGGAAATGCGGCGGCGCAGGAGGCGGGCTTTTCGGTGCTGAGAACCGGAACGATCGACGACGACGTCTACCTCGCCGGCGGCCGTGTCGACCTTTCGGCGGACGTCGCGGGCGACGCGATCGCCGGCGGATGGCGGGTGCGGCTTGGCGACGATATCCGGGGCGACGTCTTTGCCGCGGGCGGCGTGGTCACCGTGACCGGCAAGGTGGCGGACGACGCACGGCTGGCAGGCGGCGAGGTCGAGGTCGAGGCCGAGATCGGCGACGACCTGGTCGCCGCGGGCGGGCAGGTTACGGTCCTTCCCGGCTCCGAGGTCGGCGGAACGACTCATCTGGCGGGCGGCCATGTCGACATGGCCGGCACGCTCAGGAACGGCCTCAGCGCTGCCGGCGGGACCGTCCGCATCATGGGGACCGTGGAGGGCGATGCGGAGATTTCGGCGGGCAAGGTGGTGATCGAACGGTCCGCCCGCATCACCGGCGACCTTCGCTATATCAGCCCCGAAGAAGCGGAGATTGAGGACGGCACGTCGATCGCCGGCACCGTCGTTTGGAGCAAAGAGGCCGGGCCGATCACGGTGCCCGAGACCGGTGTCGCCGAAAGGGCGGGCACCTTCCTCGGCATCTTCTGGCTGATCGGACTCACTGTCGTCGGGGTGGTGCTGCTGGTTGCGCTGCCTGTCTCGACCGGCCGTGCCATCGTCATGATCGGGGTGGAGACGGGGCGCAGCTTCGGTTTCGGCTTCGTCATCCTGGTGGCGGTGCCGATGGCCGCCTTCGTCTGCCTGTTCACCATCCTCGGCATCCCGCTGGGCCTCGTCATGCTCGCCGTCTATCCCGCCGCCCTGATGGTCGCCTATGTGACGACGGCCCTATGGCTCTCGGAGATGGCGCTGGCCCGCTTCCGCCAGGATCGTGCGGACAGCCTGGGTTGGCGCGCGCTCGCGCTGTTCGTCGTTCTGGTGATCCTGTCGCTGGTCGGCTGGATACCGATCGTCGGCACGCTGGTGCTTCTGTTCCTGCTTTCGGCCGGCCTCGGCGGCTGGCTGCTCGCACTCCGCAACAGCGCCCATGGCGAAGCGGTTCCGGCCTGATGCCGAAAGCCACGGCGTACCCTGAGCGCAACGGGCGCGACCTCGACCCCGCGGAAGCCGCGGATTTGCTCTGCGACAACGGCTGTCTGCTGGTTCGCCGTGCCCTCCGGCGTCTCGACGTCTTCGACCTCCATGAGCGGGCGGAGGCGTTCTACGCCATGCGTGACCGCCAGCTTGCCGAGGGGACGCTGCCGGAAGCCTATGACCGCTATCTCTACCGTTTCGGCCACATCCACATGCAGGAGATCGACCGCGAAGGCGAAGCGCCGGGGGTGGTCAGGCGGCGCATCGCCGACTCCGCGCTGGCGCCGGTCCTCGACGCTTTCCTCGATGAGGACGTGCGCTTCGTCCTCAACAATTCGCTTCTCCGCCGCCAGCGGCCGGGCGATGTCGAGCGGTACGTGCCCTTCCATCAGGACGCCGCCTTCATGGGCAGCGACGTCACCGTGGTGAATTGCTGGATTCCGTTGGTGCCCTGCGGCGTCGAGGCTCCCGGCCTGGAGGTGGTCGTCGCCGGCGGCCGCAAGGTGCTGGCGACTGGCGGGCAGGGCGGGAAGGGAGGCGCGATCTACGACGCCATCGATCTCAGCGAGGAGCGGGTGGTGCGGGCGTTCGGCACCGAGACGCTGTGGCATCCGGCCTTCGAACTGGGGGACGTGCTGCTGTTTACCAACTTCACCATCCACCGCACCTATGTCCGGCCGGAGATGGCGGGGAACAGAATCAGCATCGAAGCACGTGCGGTCTCGGGGGGCGGTCTGCCCGAGCGCTTCGCCGACGAACCGCTGATGCCGCTGCGGCCGAGAAAACGCGCCGATGCCTAGGATCGTCGACCCGACCGCGACGGGCATCTCCGCTAACCGATAGAAGCCGCTGTTCGTCACCGCTATCGCGGGGCGCAGCGGCACCGACGCCGATGGGCTAACGCTTCCGTCCGAACAGGGTGACGAGGTCGGTGAACAGGCTGTCGTGGCCGAATCCGCCGGCTTTGCTCACCACCCAGAGCGGCAGGCCGCCGACGTCGATCCGCGTGAGGGGAATGCCCGGATAGAGTTCCGACACGACGGTCAGGGTCGGGGCATTCAGCGCCCGCAGCACGGCCGCAAGGGTGTCGCCACCCGTCACCAGCATGCCGCCGATATGCCCGTTCGCGATCAGCGCCGCGGCGCCCGCGCCCAACCGTGCCGCGACCAGCTCGGCCTCCAGGCTGACGCCGCCGCGAGCGACGGGCTGAACGAGCAGTGCTTCGACATCGCCGTTCAGGGAATCGCCGATCGATTCGGCGTCGATCTCGGCATCGGCCGCGAGGTGGATCAGCGTGCCGTCGCGGGAGGCGAGCATGGCTGCCTGCTTGCGGCTCTTCTCCGCCCTCGAGCCGACGAGGAACAGCAGTGTCGTGCCGTCGGGCAAGATTGGCTCGGCGGGCGCGACGGGTGATCCGTACAAGCTGCCGGCGACCGCATCGGCCAACCCGCCCGCGCCGACCAGGAGCGTTCCGGCCGGATCGGCGGTCGCTTGTTCGGCGACGGCCGCGAGGTCTAAGTCGGTTGCGCAGTCGGCGACGAGAAAGCCTTCGTCGTCCCAAACCTCTTCAACAGCGACCTGCCGGTACGCCATTCCGGCGGCGAGCCGCTTCACCTGGACGTCGAGCGGGTCGGGGGAGGGCGGAGACAGCGCATCGCGCGCATAGGCGGTCTCGGACAGCGGCACGCCTTCGACATGGACCGCGCCATTCCGGACCGTTCGCCCTTGCGACGGCGCGGCCGGGCAGAAGACGACCCGCCGCCGCCTGGTGATCCTGGCGGCAGCCAGGGACTCGGCGACCGGGTTGCCGCGGAGGGTCGAGTCGATCTTCTTGAACAGGACTTCAGGAGCCGCAGCGACGAGGACCCGGCAGGCCTCGGCCACGGCCGTCTCGGCACGCTCGGCCGGCAAATGCCGGGAGGCGGTGGTGACGGCGAGCACGTCGCACGGAGTACGCGCCGCCGCCGCGATGCCGTCCGGCAGACAGACGACACGGGTATCGAGGCCGCGCTTCGCGAACGGCGCCGCGGCGTCGAGCGCGCCGGTCAGGTCGTCGGCGACGATCGCGACCTTCATGGAACGGGCTCCGGCGCCGGGATAGTGAAGCCAGTCCCTTTCATCACTCCCGCGGAAACGGCCACGCCTCGAATCGTCGTTCCCGCGAAGGCGGGAACCCATCGCTGCAGGTGAGAGGGGCCGTCGGAGATGTCCCCGTTCCGACCCTGGATGCCCGCCTTCGCGGGCATGACGGATCGGGTAGAGTAATCACCGTTCCGCTTTTCGTCCGGCGATCTCGCGCAGACGGAGACGGCCCGGGCAGGGAGCTGGAACACCCCGTCAGGCGGCGGAGACGGCGGTCAACGGTGGGGCCACGGCCATCTGGCGGGCGTAGGCGATGGCCGACATCATGTTGGTGTGATCGGCCTTGCCCGTCCAGGCGATGTCGAAGGCGGTACCGTGGTCGACCGAGGTGCGCTGGATGGGAAGGCCCAGCGATACGTTCACCGTCGTGTCGAAGGCGATCAGCTTCACCGGGATGTGGCCCTGGTCGTGATACTGGGCGACGACGAGGTCGAACTCGCCCTGGGAGGCCCGGTAGAAGACGGTGTCGGCCGATATCGGACCCTTCGCGTCGATGCCCTCGGCCCTGGCCGCTTCGACGGCCGGGGCGATCTCGTCGATGTCCTGCCGTCCGAAGATGCCGCCTTCACCGCAATGGGGGTTGAGTCCCGCGACAGCGATCCTGGGACGGGCGAGCCCCAGGCGTTTCAAGTGGGCGTTGCCGGCGCGAATCGTCTCCAGGACCCGCGCCTTCTTGGTCCGCTCGATCGCGTCGGCGAGCGCGACATGCGTCGACACGTGTACGGTCGAGAGCTTCTCGGAGGCGAGCAGCATGAACGACGAGGGCGAGCCGGTCAGATGGGCGAGCAGTCCGGTATGGCCGTCGAAGTGGTGCCCGGCTTCATGCATCGCCGCCTTGTTGAGCGGCGCCGTGACGATGACGGCGATGTCGCCGGCCTGGGCAAGCTCGACCGCGCGGACCACACAGTCGTAAGCGGCCTGTCCGCTCGCGGCGCTGATCTCGCCGTCCTTGGCGCCTTCGCCGACGAAGACCTCGCTGATCCGCACCGTATCGGCGTCCGTGGGCGTGCCGGTGGTGAAGGAAAGGCCGGTTCCCGTCACCTCGGCCGCACGCGCCATGACTTTGGGGTCGCCGATCACGATGCTCGCCCGGCGGTCCTCCGCCGGCAGGTCGCGTAGCGCCTTGCAGATGATCTCGGGGCCGATGCCGCTGGGGTCGCCCATGGTGATGCCGATGGCATCCATGTCGCTGCTCCTGTTCGTCGCTCTGGTGTCTTCGCCGCCGCCGAGGTTGATGATAGGTTTCGCCCTCCCTGCTCACAAGGGCTGGGACGAGAACGAAATTCGCGCCTTCGTTGCGACAGGGAAGGCGCAGACGCTGTTGCGGGAGGAAGCATGGCGGACTACCGGATCGCCGCGATCGGCGGCGACGGCATCGGGCCCGAAGTGGTGCGTGCCGGAATCGAGGTGCTGCGCGCGGCGGAGCAGCGGGAGGGCGGCTTCTCGCTGACCTTCGAGACGTTCCCATGGGGATCGGACTACTACTTCGAGCACAGCCGGATGATGCCCGACGACGGGCTGGAGACGCTGAAGCCCTTCGACGCCATCTATTTCGGCGCCGTCGGGGACATGCGCCTGCCCGACGACGTGACGTTGTGGGGACTTCGCCTCAAGATCTGCCAGGGCTTCGATCAGTACGCCAACGTCCGGCCGGCGCGGGTCCTCAAAGGAGTCACCAGCCCTCTCCGCAATCCCGGCAATCTCGACTGGGTCATCGTCCGCGAGAACTCGGAGGGCGAGTATTCGGGGGCCGGCGGCCGGGTCCATCGCGGCCTGCCGGAGGAGGTCGCGGTCGATGCCTCGGTCTTCACTCGGACCGGCTGCGAGCGCATCCAGCGTTTCGCCTTCGAGCTCGCCCGCAAGCGGCCACGGAAGAAGCTGACCCTGGTCACCAAGTCCAACGCCCAGCGCCACGGCATGGTGATGTGGGACGAGATTTTCGCCGCGCTGAAGGGCGACTATCCCGATGTCGAGACCGACAAGGTGCTGGTGGACGCGGCGACCGTCCGCATGACGCTCCACCCCGACAGCCTGGACGTGATCGTGGCCAGCAACCTCCACGCCGATATCTTGTCGGACTTGGCCGCAGCACTTTCGGGCAGCATCGGCGTTGCGCCGACGGCGAACCTGAACCCCGAAGGCAGGTTCCCGTCGATGTTCGAGCCGATCCACGGCTCGGCACCCGACATCGTCGGCAAGAACGTCGCCAACCCGATCGGCACTTTCTGGACCGCCGCCTTCATGCTGGAGAGTTTGGGCGAGGCGAAGGCAGGCGCCCGGATCATGCGGGCCGTCGAGCGGGTGACCAGCGCGGGATCGCCGCTCACCCCCGATCTCGGCGGCAACGCGACCACCGACGACGTCACCCGCGCGGTCTGCGAGGCCATCGCCGGGGAGAACGAATAAGGCGGACGAAACAGTCTTGTCGTCATCGCGAGGCCCGAAAGGCCATGGCGATCCAGATGCCGAAGCCTCGGTCCCTCTGCTTTCCGGATCGCCGCGCTCCCTGCGGTCGCTCGCGATGACGGAGCTTGAGAGGGCAGCGGCGGAACGGCGCCGGGTGTTTACGCGGCGAGCTTGTCATCCTCCGACCATATTCTGGCCGGCATTCGGCTGCTTTTCGCCCGTATCGGTAGTGCGAGAGCCGATCCGACGAGAGGAGAATTCATGCACCGATCCCTTTCCGCCGCGCTGAGCACGGCCGGCGTCGCCACATCCTTGCTTGCCGCGCCCTTCGCGGCGGCCGAGGACATGAAGCTCGATCGCGTGGTCCTGTCGACCGGCGGGGTGGGGTATTTCGAGTTCGCGGGCTCGATCGCCGGGGCCTCGACCCTGACCCTCGATGCGCCTGTCGATTCGGTCGACGACATCCTGAAGAGCCTCGTCGTCTTCGACCGCTCCGGCCTCGTCGCCCAGGTCTCGCTGCCCGGTCGCGCGCCGCTCGACCAAGTGTTCCGCGATCTGCCGTTTGATCAAAGCGCGCTGTCTTCGCCCGACGCGCTGCTGAACGCGCTTGAGGGGGCGGAGGTCAAGGTCGGCGGTAGCCGCAGCCTCGAAGGCAAAGTATTGAGCGTCCTGCCCGAGCAGGCGATGCTGGAGGACGGTCGTACGATCACCTCCCATCGCGTGACCCTGATGACCGCGGCCGGGTTGCAGCAGTTCATTCTGGAAGAAGCGGAGTCGGTGCAGTTCGCCGATCCCGACCTGCAGGCCGAGGTGAATGCCGCGCTGGAGGCGGTCGCCGCCTATCGCGCTACCGACACCCGGCCGATCGCGGTGTCGGTCACGGGGATGGAGCGGCGCGAGGTTCGGGTCGGCTACGTCGTCGAAGCCCCGTTGTGGAAGACCACCTACCGGCTGGTGCTCGACCCTGAAAGCGAGACGAGCCGCGTCCAGGGCTGGGCCGTGCTGGAGAACATGAGCGGCACCGACTGGGAAGCCGTCGACCTCACTCTGGCGTCGGGAAATCCGGTGACCTTCAGGCAGGCGCTCTACGAGGCCTATTACGTCGACCGACCGAGCGTGCCGGTGGAGGTTTTCGGCCGTGTCCTGCCGCGTGCCGATGACGGCAGCATGCCGATGGCCAAGGCCGCCATGGACCGGGCCGAGCGCGAAGAGAGCTTCATGGCCCGGAGCGCGCCCGCGCCGGCTTTGATGGCGGAGTCGGCCGCGGGCGCGCCGCCGCCCGTGCCCGAACCTTCGCGCGGCGCTGTGGCGACGGAGAGCGACGAAGCGGCCGCGCAGGTGGCGTTTCACCTCTCGCGCCGGATCGACTTGGAAGCCGGTCATTCGCTGACCCTTCCCATCATCGACAAGCCGGTGCCGGCCGAACAGGTGGCGCTCTATCAGCCCGACACCCACGCGGCGCACCCGCTGGTCGGCGTCCGTCTTTCCAACGAGACCGGCTCGGCGCTCCCGCCGGGCGTCCTCACCCTCTATCAGAAGGGCGACGAGGGGCTCCGCTATGTGGGCGATGCCCAACTCGATTCTTTTCCGAAGGCAGAGGAGCGGATCGTGAGCTTCGCCCTCGATCTCGACACGCGGGTCGACGTCGAGCGCGACAGCACCGATGCCGTCACGAAGGCGACGCTGGCCGATGGCGTCCTGCGGCTGACCCGCCGTCTGGAGGAGACCGCGCATTACCGCGTCGCAGCTCCTTCCGACGAAGGACGGACGATGATCATCGAGCATCGTCGGCGGCCGGGCTGGGACCTCGCCGTGCCGAAGGACGGGGTCACCACCACAGACGACTTCTACCGGATCGAGCGGGTGCTTGCGGCCGGCGAGCAGGCGACGATCGACGTCACCCTGGTGCGGCCGGTGAGCGACCGCATCGAGGTCGGCACGGTATCGGCCGACCGGCTGGCGGCATTGGCCGACGCAGCCACCCTGTCGCCCGAAACCCGCGACGTCTTCACCAGGATTGCCGAATTGAAACGCTCGGTCGAACGGCAGCAGAACGCCATCGACCGCATGGAGAACGAGCGGGCCCGGCTTCTGGAGGAGCAGACACGTCTTCGCGAGAACCTTCAGGCGGTGCCGGCAGATACCGACCTCCACCACCGCTATCTCGCCTCGCTCGATCGGCAGGAAGACCAGATCGAGTCCCTGGCCCAGGAACGGAGCGCCGCGGAACAGGCGTTGCGTGAGGCGCGCGCAGCACTCGGCGATTACCTATCGAGCGCAAAGCTTTAGGACGAGTTTTCCAGACTGACATATGTCGTCGTTGCCCCCGCGAAGGCGGGGCCCATGCGGGCGGTACGGCCTGTGGGTTCCCGCCTGCGCGGGAACGACGTATGAATGGGGAAAGAGAGACGGAGGGGGAAGGAACGACCATGAATGCGATTTGCCGAGGCATTGTCGCCGTTGCGGCGATGCTGGCGCCCGCGGCCGCTGGCGCCGTCGAGACGGTCCGCAACGACCATTACCTGCCGAGCCCGACGGACGAGGGCGTCGTCGTGCATGTCGCCGAGAAGTACGCGGTGACCGGCTCACCGGAGACGGCGCGGAAGGCCGTGCTGTTCGTTCATGGCGCCACCTATCCGGGGACGTCGTTCGACCTGCCGGTGCCGGGCTACAACTGGATGGACTACGTCGTCGCGCATGGCTGGTCGGCCTACTATGTCGACATCCGCGGCTACGGCGGGTCGTCGCGGCCGGCGGCGCTCGATGAACCTGCGTCCGCCAACCCGCCTTATGCCCGTGCGACGGACGCGGTGCGCGATATTGCGGTGGCCGTCGACTTCATCCGCAAGCGGGCCAAGGTCAGCAAGGTCTCGCTGATCGGCTGGTCGTGGGGGACGGTGACGACGGGCATGTTTACCGCCAGCAACAATGCCCTGGTCGACAAGCTGGTCCTCTACGCCCCGGTCTATTCCTACGAGCACCCGGTTCTGGGGCCACGCCTCGCCGATCCCGACAATCCCGCTCAGATCAATCCCGCCCTCGGTGCCTACCGGACCGTTACGCCGGACTCGGCGCGGCAGCGTTGGGAGGAGCAGATCGTTCCGGAGAACAAGGACCTGTGGCGGGAGCCGGGTATCTTCGAGACTTGGTACGACGAGATTCTCGCCACCGATCCCAAGGCCTACGAGACCGATCCGCCGCAACTTCGCGCACCGAACGGCGTGCTGGTCGACGCGTTCTCGATCTTCAGTGGCAAGCCGGTCTACGACGCCTCCCAGATCGGCGTCCCGACCATGATCATCCGCGGCGCTTCCGACCCGACGGCGACCGATGCCGACGCGCAAGGCCTGTTCGCGCGCTTGGGCAGCGACACCAAGCGCTACGTGATGATCGCCAACGGCACCCACTTCATCAGCCTGGAGAAGGTGGCGCCGCAGATGTTCCGCGAGGTCCAGACCTTCCTCGACGAGTAGGCGCCGTTCCCCCTCCCAACCGTCCCCCTAAAGGGAGAGGGCTATCGTCCCCGCGATTCTTCTTCTCCCTCTCCCTTCAGGGGGAGGGCCGGGGAGGGGCCGGCTCCGACTTCGGCCGCCGACGCCTCAACTCTCCTTGTAGAGCGCACGGGCCTGCATGTAGCCGTAGTCGCTGGTCGGGGCGATGCCCATCGCCTCCTTCCGGAACTTGGCCCAGCTCTCGTAGATACGGCGGTTGATCTCGCCCTCCGCCGCGGTCTCGGCGACGACGTCGAGGCCGTGGCGCATCGTTTCCCGGAACACGTCGTCCGGGAAATGGCGAAGCTGGACGCCGTGTTTCTCGATCAGCGTCTGCAGGGCGGAGCCGTTGGCTGCGGTGAAGTCGGCCAGCATGCGGGTGTTCTCCGCCGCCGCGCAGTCGCGAACGATCCGCTGCAGGTCCTTGGGCAGGGCTTCGTAGGCCTCCAGGTTGACGATCATCGACAGGCAGGCGCAGGGCTCATGGAAGCCGGGCCCGTAATAGTACTTGGTGACCTTGTAGAACCCGAAGGCGAGGTCGTTCCAGGGTCCCACCCATTCGGCGGCGTTGATGACGCCCGATTGGAGGGCCGGCATGATCTCGCCGCCGGGCATGTTCACCGAGGTGCCGCCCAGCCGATTGACGACCTCTCCGCCGAGGCCGGGAATGCGCATCTTGAGGCCCTTGAAGTCGTCGAGGCTGTTGATCTCGTTCTGGAACCAGCCTCCCATCTGACAGCCGGTGTTCCCAGCCGGCCAGGCGCGGAGGCCGTATTCTCCATAGAGCTCGTCCCAGAGCTCCTGCCCGCCGCCGGAATAGATCCAGCCGTTATGTTCCTGGGCGGTCAGGCCGCCGGGCACGGTGCCGAAGAACGGCGTGCTCTTGTTCTTGCTGACCCAATAGACGGGCGCGTCATGACCGCATTCCGCATGGCCGTCGCGGACGGCGTCGAACACTTCGAAGGCGGGGACCAGCTCGCCCGCGGCATAGAGCTTGACGGTGAGGCGTCCCTCGGAGGCTTCGGTGATCGAGTCGGCGAGGCGCTGCGCACCCGTCCCCAGGCCCGGAAAGTTCTTGGGCCAAGTCGTCACCATCTTCCAGTGGAAAGTCTGCTGGGCGATCGCCGGGGCGGGAAAGGCTCCGGCGCTGCCGGTCGCGGCAGCGACCGCCGCCCCCTTGAGAAAGGATCGGCGTTTCATCTGACTACTCCCCTTGGCTCTTCCGTTTTTCTCGCCGGCTCTGCGGCCGGATTCTCAGCCTATGGCAAATGCGGGAGCTTCGGTTAGGTTTCTCCGCCTGAACGGCACAACGACAACGGGGGAAGGCGATGGGAGAGGCGGTCTACCGCGACTATGACCAGGAGGGGCTCGACGCCCAGTACAACAACCGCAAGCGCTTCCCCGACTACATCGACCGCTTCGCCGCCTGGGCGGAATGGAGCGTCGAGACGCGCAAGCGCCGCAAAGGCTTCCTCGACATTCCGTTCGGCGACCAGCCCACCGAGACGCTGGACATTTTCCCCGCCGAGCAGCCGAACGCGCCGATCTACGTCTTCGTCCATGGCGGCTACTGGTATTCGCTCGACAAGAGCGACCACAGCTACGTCGCCGACGGCATGGCGCCGAACGGCGTCACCACTGTCGTCAACAACTATGCGCTGGCCCCCGACCACGACATGGACGAGATCGTCCGCCAGAACCTCGCGGCGATGGCGTGGCTCTATCGGCATGCGCGGGATTACGGCGCCGATCCCGACCGCATCTATGTCTGCGGTCATTCGGCCGGCGGGCAGCTCGCAGCGATGATGCTGGTCTGCGACTGGCCGAGCTTCGCCCCCGACCTGCCGGCGGGGATCATCAAGGGCGTCTGCGCGATCAGCGGCCTGTTCGACCTGGAACCGATCCAGCTCAGCTACCTGAACAAGACTCTCAAGATGACGCCGGAGATGGCGATCCGGAACTCACCGATCAGGCAGAGCTATCCGGTCGAGGCGCCGCTGCTGGTGGTGCCCGGCGAAGACGAGTCCGAGGAATATCACCGCCAGAGCAGCGCGATGGTGGCGTTCTGGGAAAAGCTCGGCTATCCGGCGGAGCTGCTGGTGCCGAAGGGCCTCGACCACTTCTCGCTGGTCGATTCCTTCGGCGATCCCGAGAGCCCGCTGATCCAGCGCCAGCTCGCGGATATCCGGGCGCTGTGAGCGCGGACCGTCATCGCGAGCCCTGAAGGGGCGTGGCGATCCAGACTGCCGGCGCCGACTGGATTGCTTCGCCTACGGCTCGCAATGACAACGAGGGTCGGGCTGGCGCTACTCCTGCGGCTTGAGGACGATCTTGCCGCCGCGGCTGCCGCGCTCGGCGTGGTCGAGGGCGGCGGCGATGTCGCGCAGCGGATAGGTCGCGGCGACCGGCACGTCGATGGCGCCCTCGGCGACCATGGCGGCAATCTTGGCGTAGAGACCGGTGATCTCGTCGCGCGTGTGCCGACGCAATCCGGTCGGCAGCCAGAAGCCGTGCATCGACACGTCGTAGAAGATCGAAAGCTCGGCCGGCAGGCGTGGGTCATCGCCGCTCAACAGGCCGTAGCAGACGACCTTGGCGCCCTCGCTTAGACAGGAGGCGATATGGGCGGTGGACACGCCGCCGACGGCGTCGATCGCCAGCCTGACCGGCCCGCCGATGCCTGCGGCGAGGATACGCTCGGGCAGGTCCGGCCCATCGACCAGCACCATGTTGGCGCCCAGAGCGGTCAGCCCTTCGCCGGCGGCTTCGCTGCGGACGACGTTGATGGTCTTGATTCCGCGAGCCTTGGCGAAAGCGATGACGTGACGCCCGACGGCGGAGTTGGCGGCGTTCTGGATGACCCAGTCGCCTTCCTTGAGATCGACATAATCATCGAGCATCAGCCACGCGGTCGGCGGATTGACCGACATCATCGCCGCCTGCTCCGGGTCGGTGCCCGCGGGCAGGGGGATCACGCTCTTCGCCGGGACGACCACACGCTCGCTCCACATACCCGGCGCTCGCGCCATCGCCACCAGGGTACCCGGCGCGAGCTTCGCTTCGGACCCGGCCTCCGCCACGACGCCGGCGCCCTCGACCCCGCCCCAGGACGGCAGCGGCGGGACATTCTCGCCATGCCCGTATTTCCCGTAGCACTTCAGGACGTCCGCGGGATTGATCGGCGTCGCGAGGACGTCGACCGCCACCTCGTCCGGCTGTAGCGCCGGCGGCTGGACGTCGACCAGTTCCACCACCTCGCTAGGCTTGCCCCAGCGGCTGAATCGGGCACGTTTGACCATGTCGGGATAGGCTCCTCAGCCGGCGCTTGATTTGGCACGACCATACCAGCATTTGGAGGCGAACGTCCCGCACAGCCCGCGTTTCGGAAAGGACAGCTTGAATGCCGTATCGACTGCGTCACGGTGAAACCGTGGCAACCGGAATTCCGAGAATCGTTCGCGAGCAGATCGATCGGGCTCTTCTCGATGCCGCGGAACTCGAACGTGCCGAGGCGGTTCATCAGGTGCGCAAGCGGTGCAAGAAGATCCGCGCCGTGTTGCGGTTGGTGCGCGGGCCCCTGGAGCAGGACGACCTCTATACCCTGGAAAACGCCTGGTATAGAGACACCGCGCGGCGTCTCTCAGGAGTTCGTGATGCCGACGCGATGATCGAGACGTTCGACAAGCTGGTGGGACCCGGCGACGAGTCACCGGTGTTCGGCAGTGTGCGATCCGGTCTGATCGCACGCCGTGATCGCGCCGCCGATGATGCGGGGGATGTGACGGAGCGGCTGCTGGCTGCGGCTTCGGCCTTGCGCGAGGGCGCGCTGCGAGTCGGGTCGTGGCGGATCAGCGAAGACTTCGAAACGATCGTGCCGGGGCTGACGAAAACCTATCGCCGGGGTCGGACGGCGATGGAGGTCGCCTATGACAGCCCGTCGACGGCGCAGTTCCACGAATGGCGGAAGCGGGTCAAGTATCACTGGTATCATTGCCGGGTGCTCGAAGGTCTGTGGAAACCGGTCATGGCAGGGCGTGTGAAGGCGCTCAGCGACCTTTCCGATCGTCTTGGCGACGACCACGACCTGGGCGTTCTTTCGGAGACGCTGACTGCGGCCCCGCAGGACTTCGCGGAAGGAGGCGGGTTGGCCGCGGTTCTCGGCATGGCCGAGCGACGGCGTCAGGAACTGCAGGCGGACGCGCGTATCATCGGCGAGAAGGTCTATGCCGAGAAGGCCAAGGCCTTCAGCTCGCGCTGCCGTCACTACTGGGAGGCCTGGTGTCGGGAGGACGAAGCACAGATTTCTCCTGCGGCCGAGGCGGCTGAGTGATTCGGTGGACAGCGCCCAAGCGGCTCATCGCCTGAGTGCCTTCGGGTCCAGGGCGTCCTGCAGACCGTCGCCGAGGAAGTTGAAAGCGATCACGGTGAGGAAGATCAGGACGCCGGGATAGAAAGCGAGCGCCGGGGCTTCGTAGATCAGCTCCTGCGCGTTGTTCAGCATGTTGCCCCAGCTGGCGATGGGGGGCTGGATGCCGAGGCCTAAGAAGCTCAACACCGATTCGAGCAGGATGATCGTCCCCACCGACAGCGTCGTCGCGACGATGATCGGCGAGATGGCGTTGGGCAGGATGTGGCCGAACATGATGCGGAGGCTGCCCGCCCCCTGGCTCACTGCCGCCAGCACGTATTCGCGTTCGCGGAGGCTCAAGGTGGCGCCGCGGACGAGGCGGGCGACGGTGGTCCAGCCGACCAGGGCGATGATCAGGACGATGCGGTAGAGGCTGGTCTCCGGCGAGGTGGCGAGGTCGGGCGGCAGGCCCAGCTTGCCGAGGTCGACGGCGGCCATGACGATCAGCAGCGGAAGCAGCGGCAGGGCGATGACGCTGTCGGTGATCCGCATCAGCAAGGCATCGAGCCAGCCACCGAAATAGCCGGCGAACAGGCCGATCACGGTCCCGATCAGCCCGGCGATCAGGGCAGTGACCAGCCCGACGATCAGCGAGACCCGGCCGCCGTAGAGAAGCCTCAGCAGCACGTCGCGGCCGAGTTCGTCGGTGCCGAGCGGATGGTCGGCCGAGGGCGGGGCGAAGCGATTCAGAAGGTCGACGTCGTTGGGGTCGAGGCCGAGGGCGCCGGCGAACAGCGGTGCCGCGGCCACCAATACGACGAGCACGAAGAGAAGGACGGCGCTCGCCACCGCCATACGGTGCTCGAGGAAGCGGGCGAAGGTGAGCCGCGCCATCGATTCGTGGCGGGGCATGGTCTCAACGCCGTCCTCGGCGGCCATGACCTCGCGGATGCTCATCGGTAGGTCACCCGCGGGTCGAGCCAGGCGTAGCAGATGTCGGCCAGGAGGTTGCTCAACAGCACCAGGAAGGTCGCGAACAGCAGGCTGACCAGAGCGAGGTTGTAGTCGTTCCCCATGATCGAGTCGTAGATCAGCTTCCCCATGCCGAGATAGGAGAACATCGTCTCGGTGATCAGCGCGCCCGAGAACAGCGTGCCAAAGCTGAGCGCCAGGATCGTCACCACCGGGATCATGGCGTTGCGGAGCGCGTGCTTGTAGACCACCCGGCGCTCCGGCACGCCCTTGGCGCGGGCGGTGCGGATATAGTCCTGGCGCATCGATTCCATCATCGCCGCGCGCATGAAGCGGGTGAAGCCACCGACGCTGGCGAGGCTGAGGCTGAGGACGGGGAGGATCAAGTACTTGGCGCGGTCGAGCCAGCCCTCGCTGCCGATGGTCTGCATGCCGCCCGCCGGCAGCCAGCCGAGCTGGACCGAGAAGACGACGATCAGCATCAGGGCCAGCCAGAAGACCGGGATCGAGATGCCGGCCAGGGCGCCGAAATTGATCGCGTAGTCGGTCTTCGAATAGGGGCGGAGGGCCGACAGCACGCCCACCGGGACGGCGATCGCCAGGGCGACGGCGAGGCTCAGCCCCATCAGCAGGATGGTGTTGAGAAGCCTCGGTCCCAGCACCTCCAGCACCGGCCGGTTGTTGAGGCGCGAATAGCCGAGGTCGCCTTCGAGTGCCGCGCCGAGCCAGTTGAGGTAGCGCTCGCCGATCGGCCGGTCGAGACCGTAGAGCGCCTTGAGGCGCGCCGCGTCGGCCGGGGTCAGGTTCGGATCGGACTGGACCATGACGTCGATGGGATCGCCCGGCATCAGCCCCATCAGCCCGTAGATCGCGAACGACATGACCAGCAGCACCGCGAGGGATTCGAGCCCCCGCCGGATCAGGTAGCGGGTCATGCCGTCGCCCTCCCGTCGTCATTGCGAGGCGCGACGCGCCGCGGCAATCCAGCCCGGCCGTCGGTCTGGATTGCATCGCCTCCGGCTCGCAATGACGGTGGGTGGCGTTTTGCGGTCATGCCGCTTCGTCGCGGAAATGGCAGGCGGCGCGGCGCTGCGGCTGGCCGGCGATGGGTTCGAGGGGAGGCTTCTCGGTGCTGCACACCGCTTCCGCGCGGGGGCAGCGGGGATGGAACGGGCAGCCGGCCGGGATGTCGGTGGGGCTCGGCACTTCGCCCGCCGGGCCGGCGCCGCGGGCGCGCTTGCCATGGCCGGGGACCGGCACCGCCCGCATCAGCGTCCGGGTGTAGGGGTGGCGCGGGTCGGCGAACAGGGCGTCGCGGTCCGACAGCTCGACGATCTCGCCCAGATACATCACCGCCACCCGGTCGGCGATGAAGTTCACCACCGCGAGGTCGTGAGTGATGAACAGGTAGGCGAGGCCGCGGTCGCGGGCGAGGTCGCGCATCAGGTTGAGGATCTGGCTCTGCACCGAGACGTCGAGGGCGGAGACGGGTTCGTCGGCGACGATCAGCTCCGGGTCGAGCGCGATGGCGCGGGCGATGCCGAGGCGCTGGCGCTGACCGCCGGAGAATTCGTGCGGGTAGCGCGTCATCTGCGCCGCCGACAGGCCGACCGTCGCCATCATCTCGGCCACCCGGTCGCGGCGCGATCGGCGATTGCCGACGCGATGGATCACCAGCGGCTCGGCGACGATGGCGCCGGCGGTGAGACGCGGGTCGAGGGCACCATAGGGGTCCTGGAACACCATCTGCACCGCGCGGCGAAAGGGCTTCAATGCCTTGCCACGGGCTTGCGTCACGTCCTCGCCCTTGAAGCGCACGCGGCCGCCGTCCGCCGGGTAGAGGCGGGCGACGGTGCGGGCCAGCGTCGTCTTGCCGCAGCCGCTTTCGCCGATCAGCGCCAGGGTCTCGCCGGGGGCGACGGAGAAGCTGACGCCGTTGACGGCATAGACGGTAGGACCGCTCCGTCGCAGCAGGCCGCCGCTCGCTTCGAAGCGCTTGGTGATCCCTTCGGCTTCGATCAGGGGTGCGGTCATGGCGTCACCGCCCAGCAGGCGACCTCGCGGCCCGGTGCCGCTTCGATCAGCTCCGGCTCCTGCTCCGCGCAGCGCGGCATGGCGAGCGGGCAGCGGTTGCGATAGCGGCAGCCGGAGGGCAGGGCGCCGAGATCGGGGACGGTGCCGGCGATGGCGGGCAGGCGTTCCGGCCGGGCATCGAGGCGTGGGATCGTCGCCAGCAGCCCCCGCGTGTAGGGGTGGAGCGGTTCCTCGAACAACCCATTGGCCGGGGCGCGCTCGACGATGCGGCCGGCATACATCACGGCGACGGTGTCGGCGACGCCGGAGATGACGCCGAGGTCGTGGCTGATGAACTGGATCGCCATGCCGAATTCGTCCTGGAGCGCCAGCATCAGGTCGAGGATCTGCGCCTGGACGGTGACGTCGAGGGCGGTGGTCGGCTCGTCGGCGATCAGCAGGTCCGGCTTGCAGGCGAGAGCCATGGCGATCATCGCCCGCTGGCGCATGCCGCCCGAAAGCTGGTGCGGATAGTCGTCGAGACGGCGGCGAGGCGCGGGCATGCCCACCTGCTCCAGAAGCGCCACCGCGCGCTCTCGAGCCTCATCCGCGGAAAGTGCCTCGTGGACGACCAGCGCCTCGGCCACCTGATCGCCGATCGTGTAGACCGGATTGAGGGCGGTCATCGGCTCCTGAAAGATCATCGCGATCCGCCGGCCGCGAACGCGGCGCAGGGCTTCGGCGTCCAGCGTAAGCAGGTCGGTGCCGTCGAGGAGGGCTCGGCCCTTCACCATGGCGGCCGGATCGGCGAGGCCGATCAGGGCGAGAGCGGAAACCGTCTTGCCGCAGCCGCTTTCGCCGACCACGCCCAGGGTCTCGCCCCGTCCCATCCGGTAGGCGATCTCGTCGACGGCGACGACCGGCCCGCGGCGGGTGGGAAAGGTGACGGTGAGCCCTTCGACGCGGAGAAGGGTGCGGGTCAGTCCGTCGCCGTCCACTCCTCGACCCAGGTGGTGGTGGTCTGGAGATGTCCGGTCGGCCGCACGCCCTTCAGCCATTTCGGGAAGAAGTAGGGCTCGGCGCGGAAGAACAGCGGCAGGGCGGGAAGGTCGGTCGCATAGAGGGTCTGGAACTCCTTCCACAGCGCCGCTCGCTTGTCGCGGTCGAGCTCGACGGTGATGGCGTCGATCAGGTCGTCCATCTCCGGGTTGCTGTAGCCCGGATAGTTCTGACCGGCCCAGCCATTGGCTTCGCTGGGAATGCTCTTGGTCTTGAGGGTGCTGATCGGCACCGATTCCGGCGATGACAGCCATGCATACATGCCGAGGCCGTCGAAGGCGCGCTTGGTCATGGTCTCGCCGAAGAAGACGCGTGCCGGCTCGTTGCGGATCACCGGGTCGATGCCGGCCTTCTTCCAGTCCGCCTGCAACACCTGCTGCACCAGCTCGCGCGACTTGTTGCCGGCGGTGGTCATGAAGGGGACCGAGAGCTTCTCGCCGTCCGCATTACGGCGGATGCCGTCCCCGCCCATGGTCCAGCCTGCGTCCTCCAGCAGCGCCGCCGCCTTGTCGAGGTCCTGGGAATAGTGAGGCGCGCCGTCGAAATAGATCCAGTCGAGGGGATTGATGTTCGAATGCGCCACCGGCTGTTCCCCGCCGAACAGCTTCTCGGTCAGGGTTTTCCGGTTCATCGCGTACATGAGCGCCTGCCGGACGCGGCGGTCGGCGAGGATCGGGTTGTCGAGGTCGACGTCGATGTGCTCGTAGATCAGCCCCGGTTTGTAGAGCACCTCGAAGTTCTTGCCCTGGCGCTTCTCGAAGCTCAGCGCCTGCTCGATGGTGAAGCCGAGGCTGCCGGCCACGTAGTCGATGGCGCCGGACAGCAGGTTGGCTTCCAGCGCTGCCGTGTTCTCGATGGTGCGGACGACGATCCGCTTGAAATAGGGCTTCTTGCCGTACCAGGTGGGGTTGGGCTCCAGCACGACATGCGAGCCCGAGACCACCTCGGTGATGCGGTAGGGACCGTAATAGAGGCCGGGATTGGTCGTGTCGGTGTCGTAGAGGGTACGGTAGCGGTACTCGCGAGGCTCGGCGAAGGCCTCGCGCTCGAGATGCTCGGGCAGGACGTAGATGCCGTTGGCGTTGTAGTCGAAGGCCAGCCGGTCGACATGCATGGTGAAGGTCTTGTCGTCGACGACGTCGATGCCGAGGACGCGGCGATAGCCTTCGAGACCCGAGAAGCCGCTCTCCTCGTTGCGCCCGACTTCCCAGGTGAAGACCACGTCCTTCGACGTCACCGGCACGCCGTCGCCCCAGGTGGCGTCGGGATGGATGGTGTAGGTGACCGCGACGCCTTCGCCTCCGTCGGGCAGGGGCTCCGGCTTCGCCATTCCGTTCTCGATCGTGGGCAGGGTGACGCACAGCATGCACACCAGTTCCCAGTCCTGGTCGTAGACCGTGATCGGCCGCATGGTCATGTTGAGCACATACGACTTGGCCAGCATGGCGTTGATCGCCGGATGGAACGTGGCCGGAAACTGCGTCATGCCGATGCGGATCTCGTCGCGGGCGAAAGCCGGGACGACGGACCCGACGATCAGGGCGAGCGCTAGCATGGCGAAGGCGTGGAGGCGTGAGAGCATAGGCACATGGCTCGTCTGGATTGTCGACGTTCCAAGGCTAGGCTGCGTTCGGGGGCGATGTACAGTCGGACGTGAGCCGTGTGTGTCGTCGCTACTGGCCGAGAGGAACGACGATGAAGTCTTCCTGTCCGTCCCGCAGCGTGAGAACCAGCAAGGACGACTGGTTGGCGGCGATAGCGCGGTGAATGCTCTGTGCGACGTCTTCCGCGGCGCGGACGACATCCTGGTCGATCTCCAGGATCACGTCGCCCGGCATGAGGCGGGTGGCCGCGGCCCGGTTCGGGTCGGCGGCGATTACCAGCACGCCTTCCACGCCCGGTGACACCGAGAACTTCTCCGCCAACGACTCGGTGATGGAGGCGATGGTCACGCCGAGCATCGGGACGAGGGTCGGTGCCGCCTCGTCGCTGCGGGGCGCTGCTGCGTCACCCGGACCTTCGGCGGGCATCGGCATCGGCGTGCGGTTGATGACGAGGGGGCGTCCTTCGCCGGGCTGCGTGCGCATGAGGGCGAGACAGCCTTCGAACCGGTTGTTGCCGCCGATCTCGCAGGACTGGAGGACCACTTCGATCGCCTGGATGGTATCGCAGTCGCCGTTGGCAGGCCTCAGCGAGATCTCCTGGGCATAGTGATCGCCCGCCGCGATCGGCCCCAGCCGCAGCCGGGTCCGTTCGACGGGGCCGAGCTGGTCGCGCGCGACCAGCACCACTTCGAGCGCGGTAATGTCCCGGGTCAGATGGTTGTCGAGGCCGAACTCGAAGCGGCAGACGCCGTCTTCGGTCGTCACGGCACCGGTCGACAGGGCGATCCCCCAGGGCTGGCTGTTGTTCTGGGCAACGGCCGCGCCGGGAAGGCACAGCGAGGCCGCGAGCAGAATGCCGGCGAGGCGTTGGCTTCCGCTCGTCATGCGGCGGTCGTCTCAGACGCCCAGATGTCGAGCGACGAAGTCGAGCCGGTCCTGGCCCCAGTAGAGCTCGTCGTCGATGATCCAGGTCGGCGCGCCGAAGACGTTGCGGTCGGATGCCTCCTGCGTGTTGCGATCGAACTCTTCGGCCGGCTTGCCGCTGTCGGCCTTGTCCAGGAGCGCCGCGCCATTCAGGCCTTGCGCGTCGGCGATGGCCTTTAGCGTGGCGGGGTCGGCGATGTCGCGTTCCTCGGCCCATACGGCGGCCAGGATCGCCTGGCAAAGCGCGCCGATATCGGCGCCGTCCTGGCGGGCGGCGATCGCCATCCGCGCCGCGAGCTTCTGATCGACGGGGAAGAACTTGGGTTGGAGATTGAGCGGCAAGTCGAGGAAGTCCCGCCAGCGCCGAAGCTCGTTAAGGCGGTTCTTCTGGATCTGGGGCGGGCGCTGTCCGACCGCCTTGGTGCCGATCTCACCGAAGATCTTCATCAGGTCGAAGGGCTTGTAGTTGACCGTGGCACCCGCCTTCGCCGCCATGTCGCGAAACCGCGGAAAGGCGAGATAGGTCCAGGGCGACGGCAATGCCAGATAGAAATCGACGGTCTTGGCCATCAGAAGCTCCTGCTCACGGAATGGAATCTAGGCGGATGTCGAAGCCCGGCGAGGATAGAGCAAGATCGCTTCGTGCCGGAACCCGCCCTGACCGGAAAGGACCTTCGAACACGGCAGCCATACCTCATGCCAGACCGATGTCACTGAGGAAGCGGAGCACGGCTGTCGCGCCGCCATGATCGTAAATGTCTTCATGCGCCGCATCGGGGAAGAAAACGGCCTGCTTGGGCTCATGAGCGGCACTGAGGAGGGCGCGGCCGTGCGCTGCCGGCACGACACGGTCCCGTTCTCCATGCAGGATCAGCAGCGGTGCCTCGATCCCGGCGATCTTTGCCAGCGACTCGTATCGGTCGCGGATAAGCGGGTGCGCCGGTAGCCATCGGTAATGCTGCGCGGCGACGTCCGCGATCGAGGTGTAGGGCGACTCGAGAACGACGGCTGCGCCCCCGCTTTCGGTCGCGAGCTGGACAGCGACGCCGGTACCGAGCGACTCCCCATAGAGAACCCGGCTGCCGCTATCGATTCCCCGCCCATCCAACCAGGCGAGGGCGGCGCGACCGTCGCGATAGAGCCCCTCTTCGTTCGGCCGGCCGGGGTTGCCGCCGTAGCCGCGATATTCGACCGCCAGCACGCCGAGGCCGGCCTCCAGATAGGGACGAAACTTGAAGCCGCGATGGCCGATATGGCCGGCATTGCCGTGGAAGTAGACGATCGTCGCCCGTCCCGGCTCGGCAGGCCGCCACCAGGCAACGAGCTGAAGCCCGTCCTCCGTCGAGAGGACGACCCGCTGCATCTCCGGGACGCCGGCCCGTGCGGGGTCCGGGATCTCGCTATCGGGGATGTAGAGCAGCTTCCGCTGCCCGAAGTAGAGGCCGGTCGCGACGGCGATATAAAGCGCCGTCGCGCCACCCAGGACGGCAAGACCGATCGTTGCCGCCTTCATCATTCGGTTTCGCTACCGGCCGCCGCGGCAGCCGGCCGTCAGGACCGTGGCTTCAGGAACTCCAGGTTCAGGCAGTTCCTGAGATGGCCATTGCGCAGGTACTCGGTGATCGTCGTCACCGACTTCCGGCGCATGAACTCCAGGCCCACATCGCTGTAGAACGCCGCGTGCGGGGTGACGACGAAACGGCCGTCGATCCACTTTTCTCGGGCGCGCCACGCCTTGATCAGCGGGTTGTCGGCGGGGACCGGCTCTTCCGGATAGACGTCGAGGCCGGCGGCGAGAAGCTGGCCGCTCTTCAACCCGTCATAGACGGCCTGAAGGTCGCAGATCATGCCACGGGCGGTGTTGACCAGGATGGTCCCCGGCTTCATCGCCGCGATGGTCTCGGCGTTGATCAGGTTGCCGGTCTCGGACGTTCCCGGCGCGTGAACGCTGATGAAGTCGCAGACCGCCAGCATCTCTTCCAGGCGCTCGTAGCGCGTCACGCCGAGGCTGAGTTCGCGCCCGTCCGGCATGTAGGGGTCGTAGGCACAGACCTTGAGGTCGAACGCCTTGGCCCGAAGCGCGGCGGCGGTGCCGATGCGGCCGAGGCCGATGATGCCCAGAGTCTTCCCCTTGGTGCGCATGACCGTAGGGGAGTTCTCGTAGTTCCACCCGTTCGCCGGGTCGTCCCGGAAGGCGTCGTTATAGGCGACGATGCCGCGGGTGAAGGTAAGCAACAGGGCGATCGCGTGATCGGCGACGTCGGTCGTCCCGTAGTCGGGGACGTTGCAGACCGGGATGCCCTTGGCGCCGGCGGCGCGGAGGTCGATCAGGTCGACGCCTACGCCCTGGCGGACGATGATCTTGCACTTGTCGAGCCGGGCGATGACGTCCTCGGTCATCCGCACGTCGATCGCCGTCAGCAGCGCGTCGGCATTCCGCCACACCTCGTCGGGGATGTCGTCGGCCTTGCGCGCCTTGTAGAGGTCGAGATGTACGCCAGGACCGGCGGCATCGCGTTCCACGACGCCGCCGTCCGAGGCAACCATGTCCGGGTAGAGGATACGAATGTCCGACATCGAGACCTCAGTGCGACGGCCGCGGCACGGGCGAACCGCTGCAGCCCCGGAGGAAGTCGAAATCGACGCCTTCGTCGGCCTGGAGGACGTGCTGGATGTAGAGCTGCTCGTAGCCGCGGTCGGCGACCGGGGGCGGTGCTTTCCATTCGGCGCGGCGACGCGCCATCTCTTCGTCCGAGATATCGATGTGCAGCCGGCGGTTGGCGACGTCGAGTTCGATCATGTCGCCGTCCTTGACCAGGGCGAGCGGTCCGCCGACCGAGGACTCAGGCGCGACGTGCAGCACGACCGTGCCGAACGAGGTGCCGCTCATCCGCGCGTCGGAGATACGGACCATGTCATTGATGCCCTTCTGAAGGACCTTCTTCGGCAGCGGCAGGTTGCCGAGTTCCGGCATGCCCGGATAGCCGGTGGGACCGGCGCCCTTTAGCACCATGACGCAGGTCTCGTCGATGTCGGTCTCCGGTGCGTCGATGCGGGCATAGAGGTCGTCGATATCCTCGAACACCACCGCGCGGCCCTTGTGCTGCATCAGCTCGGGACTCGCCGCCGACTGCTTGATCACCGCGCCCTGCGGGGCGAGGTTGCCGCGGAGGACTGCCGTGCCGGCGCCGACATGGATCGGGTTGCTGCGCGGCCGAATGACGTCGGTGTCGAAGTTCTCGGCGTCGGCGATATTCTCGCCGACCGTCTTGCCGCTCACCGTCATGGCGTCGAGGTGCAGCATGTCCTTGAGTTCCTTCATCACCACCGGCAGGCCACCGGCGTAGCAGAACTCCTCCATCAGGTACTTGCCCGACGGCTGCAGGTTGACGAGGAACGGGACGTCGCGGATCAGTTCGTCGAAGTCGTCCAGGCGGAGCTGGACGCCGCAGCGGCCGGCGATCGCCAGCAGGTGGACGATGGCGTTGGTCGAACCGCCGATCGCGGCGTTGACCTTGATGGCGTTCTCGAACGCCTTGCGGTCGAGGATCTGCGACAGGCGGACGTCGTCCTTGACCATCTGGACGATGCGCTTGCCGGTGTCCTCGGCGAGGACGTAGCGGCGCGCGTCGACGGCGGGCAAGGCGGTGCCGTTGGGAAGCTGAAGGCCCAGCGCTTCGGTGACCGCGGCCATGGTCGAGGCGGTGCCCATGGTCATGCAGTGTCCGTC
>PBKC01000056.1 GCA_002721365.1 Rhodospirillaceae bacterium
CCGTAGGGGACGAGCCCCTGCTTCTCGCCGGTGTGGCGCCGACCTGGGTCGCCCGGGACCGCAAGGCCGGCGCGGAGGCCGCGGTGACCGCCGGCGCCCGAGCGATCGTCATGGACGATGGCTTCCAGAATCCGGCCCTCGCCGAGGACCTGTCGCTGATCGTCGTCGACGGCGGCTATGGCTTCGGCAACGGGCGGGTGATGCCGGCGGGACCTCTCCGCGAGCCGGTGGGTGACGGGCTCGCCCGCGCCGATGCGGTCGTCCGTATCGGTTTGGATTCGGCAAACGTGGCCACCGCCATATCGGGCGCGCTGCCGGTTCTCGAAGCGACGCTCGCGGCCGTGGAGCCGGAAGCGCTGGGGGGGCGAGATGTCGTCGCTTTCGCCGGTATCGGCCGACCGGCCAAATTCTTCGAGACGCTGGAGGGCTTGGGCTGCCGGCTCGTCGCGCGGCACGCCTTCCCCGACCATCATCCCTACCGCCGTGACGAGGTCACACGGCTGATCGATGAGGCAGCGAAGGCGAATGCCCTTGCCGTGACGACCGCCAAGGACGCTGTCCGTTTGCCGGTCGACCTGCGGCAGGCCGTCACCGTGTGCGAGGTCGCGCTGCGCTGGACCGACTCGACAGGGATTCAGGCGCTGCTGCGCCGGACAGTCGGCCATGGCTGACCATCCCCTTCCCCAACGCCTCGGCCATCTCGCCGAAGGCGGCATTGCCTGGACGGCTTTCTGGATCCTTCGCGCCCTGCCGCTCGACTGGGCCTCCGACGCCTGCGGCTGGCTGGCGCGGCGCATCGGCCCCCGGCTCGGCATCAGCCGCCGCGCCGCCCGCAACATCCGCCGGGCGATGCCGGAACTCGACGAGGCCGAGGTCGCGCGCATCGTCGCCGGCATGTGGGAGAACCTGGGACGCACCGCAGGCGAGTATCCCCATCTCGCAGATTTCTCGGCCGAAGGCCCTGACGCCCGAATCGATTTCGTCGGGCAGGAAAATTTGAACCTGCTGCGCGACGACGGCATCGGTGGAATCATCTTCTCGGGCCATCTCGCCAACTGGGAGCTCGGCTCGCTGTGCAGCCGCAAGGCCGGCATGCCCCTGGTCCACATCTACCGGAGCGCCAACAACCCAATCGTCGAGCGGCTGTTCCGCTACGCCCGCCGGCCGGTCGGCGGGCGGCACTATCCCAAAGGCAACCGGGGCGCACTCAATCTGGTGGCGGCGCTGAAGAAGGGCGAGCATCTGGGCCTCCTTGTCGACCAGAAGCTCAACGACGGAATCGCCGTGCCCTTCTTCGGCCAGGACGCGATGACGGCACCCGCGCTTGCCGAATTCGCTCTTCGCTTCGACGTGCCCGTCCTGCCGGCCCGCACCATTCGCCTGAAGGGCGCTACCTTCCGCCAGGAAGTCCTGCCACCGTTGGAGATCGTGCGCACCGGCGACCGCGCGACGGACGTGTTCGCAATCATGCGCCAGATCAACGCCTTGATCGAAGGTTGGGTCCGAGAACACCCCGAGCAGTGGCTCTGGCTACACCGCCGCTGGCCGGACTGAGGGGGACGCTCGCATCAAGCGCGAGCATGACAGGGTTTCTTGGGAACATTGCCATCCTCGTGCTCGACACGGGGATCTCTTCCCCCGCCTACAGCAGCGAGCCCTGGCCTTCGTCGTCCTTGGCTGACGGTCTGCGCCTGGGCTTCTGCGCCGGGGTCCCCTCGACGACTGCGCCCGTTTTGCCGTCGGCGAACTCGACTGAAATCCGCATGCCGGGCTTCGTCTCGGCGCTGGTCTTGACCAAGGCGCCGTCGTCGTCACGAACCACGGCGAAACCGCGTGCAAGGACGTTCCGATAACTGACGCTTTCCAGTCGCTGACCGAGCGCTTCGGCATGGCGGCCTTCTTCGCGGAGACGCCGCGTGACCGCTGCCGCGAGCCGCCCGTCGCCGGTGCTGCGCTGCAGGGCGTGAACCCGGTCCCGAACCAGCGCGTCGCAATACCCGGCGAGCTGCCGATGGCTATGGGCCAAGGTATCGCCCTTGATTCGGATGAGATCGGCCGGTGTCCGGGGGCGCAGCCCCGCCAGCGTGGTCCCATGGCCGCGCAGGATCGCCTGCATGGCGAGACGCAGCCGTTCGCCGCGATCGTCGAGGCGCTGGGTGGCGTCATCCAGCAAGCCGGCCGGGCGCGGCAGGCCGCGCACCAGACCCTCGAGCCGGTTGCCGCCGTCCTGCACCACGCGGTTCATCCAGCCGATCAGCCGACGCTCGTCGTCGGTGACCCGGTAGAGGAGGTCGGACCGCACCGGCACCGCGATCTCGGCCGCCGCGGTCGGTGTCGGCGCCCGGCGGTCGGAAGCGTAGTCGATCAGCGTCGTATCGGTCTCGTGCCCGACCGCCGAGATCAGCGGGATCTCCGATTCCGCGGCCGCGCGGACGACGATTTCCTCGTTGAAGCTCCACAGGTCTTCGAGGCTGCCGCCGCCGCGCGCGACGATCAGCAGGTCCGGACGGGGCACATTCCCACCCGGCCTTATGGCGTTGAAGCCGCGGATCGCCGCCGCCACCTGTCCCGCCGCCTGATCGCCCTGGACCACGACCGGCCAGAGGAGGACATGGCGGGGAAAGCGGTCGCGGAGACGATGCAGGATGTCGCGGATCACCGCCCCGGTGGGCGAGGTGACGATGCCGATGACCTCGGGCAGGAAGGGCAGCGGCTTCTTCCGCGCCTCGTCGAACAGCCCTTCCGACGCGAGCTTCTTCTTCCGCTCCTCCAGCAGCGCCAGCAGGGCGCCGGCACCCGCCGGCTCCAGCGCCTCGATGACGATCTGGTACTTCGACCGTCCCGGATAGGTGGTGAGCCGGCCGGTGGCGATGACCTCGAGCCCATCTTCGGGAAGGAAGCGGAGGCCGTTGGCGGTGCCCTTCCAGCACACTGCGTCGAGCACCGCGCTCTCGTCCTTGAGCGCCATGTAGAGGTGGCCCGACGCCGCGCGCTTGAAGCCCGAAACCTCCCCGCGCACCCGCACCCGGTCGAAGCGTTCCTCGACCGTCCGCTTCAGCGCCTGCGAGATTTCGCTGACGGAGTATTCGGGCATGTTGAGACCGCCCGAACGGGCCGCGTCTGCATCGAGCGTCGAGGCTGAAGTCATCGGCGGATCATAGCCGCGCTGTACGAGCCACGAAACCACCGCGGAGGTCGGACGCGGCAAAACGGCTTGCGCCCGAACCGGCGCAATGGTTCTAAGAACCCTTCCTCCATATCGTCACCGGGTGCGCCCCGGACCGAACCGAGAAGGGTCGACGAAAACATGCGGGTTCTGGTGGTCGGATCGGGTGGGCGCGAGCATGCGCTGTGCTGGGCGCTGGCGGCATCTCCGCTGCTCGACGCTCTCTATTGCGCGCCCGGAAACGGCGGTATCGCCCAGGAAGCGACCTGCGTTCCCATCGATCCGATGGACTTCGACGGCTTGGTCGTCTTCGCCAAGGAGAACAGCGTCGACCTCGTGGTCGTCGGCCCCGAGGCGCCCCTCGTCGCCGGCCTCGTCGACCGTCTCGAAGACGAGGGTATCGCCGCCTTCGGGCCGAGCCGCCGCCGCGGCCCAGCTCGAAGGGTCGAAGGAGTTCACCAAGGCGCTCTGCGCCCGTCACGGTATCCCGACCGCCGCCTATGCGAGCTTTACCGCCGCCGAGCCCGCCAAGGCCTACGTGCGTGCCCAGGGGGGGCCGTTGGTGGTCAAGGCCGACGGCCTCGCCGCCGGGAAGGGCGTCATCGTCGCCGCCGATACCGAGGAAGCCCTGGCCGCCGTCGACACCATCTTCGAGGGCCAGTTCGGCAGTGCCGGCAGCACCGTGATCGTCGAGGAGAAGCTGGAGGGCGAGGAGGCGAGCTTCTTCGCCCTGGTCGACGGGCACATCGCGCTGCCGCTGGTCGGAGCCCAGGACCACAAGGCGGTCGGCGAAGGCGATCGCGGCCCCAATACGGGTGGCATGGGGGCTTATTCGCCGGCGGCGATCCTGGACGAGGCCATGTCGAAGCGGGTCATGGCGGAGATCGTCGAACCCACCGTCGCCGCCATGGCGGAGGAAGGCCGGCCGTTCAAAGGTGTGCTGTTCGCCGGCCTGATGATCGGCGCCGACGGCCCCAAGCTGCTGGAGTTCAACGTCCGCTTCGGCGATCCGGAATGCCAGGTACTGATGGCGCGGCTGCGGTCGGACCTGCTGCCGGCCCTGCTGGCGTCGCGCAGCGGCGATCTCGCCCATTTCGACCTGCGTTGGGAGTCCCGCGCGGCGCTCTGCGTGGTGATGGCCGCCAAGGGGTATCCGGGCGCCTACGAGAAAGGGTCTGAGATCCGGGGGCTCGATGCGGCAGCCGGGCTCGACGACGTCAAGGTGTTCCATGCCGGAACGAAGGATGAGGACGGCCGTGTCATCGCGACCGGTGGCCGGGTGCTGGGGGTGACTGCACTGGGCGACAGCATCGGCGCCGCACAAGAACGGGCCTACGCTGCCGTCGACAGCATCGACTGGCCGGAAGGGTTCTGCCGTCGCGACATCGGCTGGCGCGCGGTGGCCCGCGAGAAGGAATGATCCGGTTGCTGGCCGTGCTGCTGCTCGGCCTGGGCTTGCTCGTCCCGACGGGAGGGGCCTTCGCCGAAAGCCGGGACACGGCGCCGTTCGGGCTGACCTGGGGCATGAGCGACCGGGATTTCTACAGTCTCGGCCTTCGCACTGTGGCCGTCGAGACTCCGACACAGCGGATGACGCGGATCTATTTCGCTCCTGCAGGGGGAATGCCCGACGACACCATCGCCGTCTCGGTCGGCATCGATGTCGAGTACGGCTTGCAGGCGGTATGGTGGCGCGGCCATCCGATCGAGGACGATCCCTATGGCGATGACGGGCGCGCGGCCTACCGGACCATGAAGAATGCCCTCGCCACGCGTTACGGCGACCCGCGGGACGAATCCACTTTCTCCGGCCGGTTCGTCTTCACCGACCCCGCCGAGTTCTTCCAGTGCCTGAGCTACTCTGGCTGCGGCGCATGGATGGCGTTCTGGTACCCGCCAAATGGCGGTTCGGTCTATCTTCACCTGGTCGGCACCGGCCGCGGCCGCGGCCATGTCGACGTCGCCTACAAGGGGCCGAAATGGAAAGCCGCAGCCAAGGCGCAGCAGGAGGCGGAATGAGTGAAGAGTTGAATCGCCTGTCAGCGGGCGATGCGGCGGCCCGGATCGCGGCCGGTCAGGCAACGTCGGCAGCGCTGGTGTCGGACTGCTTCGACCGCATTGCCGAGCGCGAAGAACGGATCGGAGCCTGGCAGTATCTCGACCGCGATGCCGCCTTGGCCGAGGCGAGGGCGCGCGATGCGGCAGCGGCACGAGGGCCGCTCCATGGGATACCGGTTGCGGTCAAGGATCTGATCGATACCGCCGACATGCCGACGACTTACGGCTCTCCCATCTACGCCGACCACCGGCCGGCCAAGGACGCGGCCTGCGTCTCGGCGGTACGGGCGGCGGGCGGCGTCGTTCTGGGGAAAACCGTCACCACCGAATTCGCCACCTTCAAGCCCGGCAAGACCGCCAACCCGCGCAATCCGCAGCATACCCCCGGCGGATCATCGAGCGGCTCGGCCGCCGCGGTCGCCGACTGGATGGCGCCCCTGGCCTTCGGCACCCAGACCGCGGGGTCAGTGATCCGGCCGGCGGCCTTCTGCGGAATCGTCGGTTACAAGGCGAGTCACGGCCTTCACGACATCAGGGGTATCAAGCTTCTGTCGGAGACCCTGGATACGCTCGGCTTCTTCGCACGGAGCGTCGAGGACGTCTCGCTGTTCGCTTCGGCGATAGGCGGCAGACCGCGTCCCGACCTCGCCCTCGACCGCCCACCCCGCATCGGCCTGTGCCGGACGCCGCAATGGGCGGCGGCTCTTCAGCCGACGCGCCTCCTGATCGAGGGCGTCGCCAAGCAACTCGCAGCGGCGGGCGCCGAAATGCTGCAAGGCGAGCTGCCACTCGACTTCAGCCCGCTGGTCGAAGCGCAAGTCGACATCATGGGGTACGAAGCCGCCCGCAATTTGGCGACCGAACGGCGGAAGCATTCCGACTTGCTCAGCCCCGCCCTCCAGAAGCTTCTGGAAACGGGCGCAGCCTGCCCGAAAGCGCGCTACCGCGACGCGCGTTTCATTGCCCAGCACTGCCGCGACATGCTGGACGACGTGATGGGAAAATGCGACGTGCTCCTGGCGCCGGCGGCACCGGCCGAGGCGCCCAAGGGGCTGGAGGCGACCGGAGACCCGGTCTTCAACCGGATGTGGACGCTGCTCCACACGCCCTGCCTCACGCTTCCCGCCGGAACCGGGCCGATGGGCCTGCCGCTCGGCGTGCAGCTCATCGCCCGCATCGGCGACGACGAGCGCCTGCTCCGGGTCGCCAATTGGGTCGAGACACGGCTGGCCGGAAGCCGCTAGAGCGCGACCGTCTCACGCCGAAACGGCGTGAGAGGTGAATCCGCCCTCTATTCCTTTGAATCTTGATCTAGAGGCTTTTGCTTTCATCTTCGGCCTCGGCCCGAAGGCCTGATGCAGATGAAGAAAGGGCGGCCGGTTCGATACCGGCCGCCCTCGATTCATCGCAAAGGGGGAATCAGGTCAGCCGTAGCGACGCCACTGGCTGCCATAGGTCCAATTGACGACCCGATGGGCGAGATTCGGGAGACCGTACTTGACCATGCGGTAACCGCTGCGGATCGCATCGGCGACCGCCTCGGCCTGCAGACGCCGCCCGCGGGCGACATAGAGTGCCACCAGCCGATCCGTCTCGGCCTGGTGCTCGGGCGAATAACCGGTCTCGTGGGGCAGAAGCCATCTGGCTTCGTATTCTGAATAGGGCCACATCTAGAACATCCTCCATCACTGGAAGGCGTTCCCGTCCTCGCACATGCTTCTTGAGTCACCGTCTTGTTGCGGTGCAGCACGGAATATAGGGAGAGACTCAAGAAGTTCATCTGCATTTTTTGCAATGCAGCATGAAAGTCGCGCAGAGCGGTGCACATATGTCACATGACCGGCCATCGTCGCGTCGGCCTGCGCCCGTACGGACGCACGACGCTCTTGATCCAATTCAATGGAATAGAGGGCGATTCACCTCTCACGCCGATTCGGCGTGAGACGATCGCGCCCTAGTGAAAGTCGCGGGACCGGGGCATGCCGCGGTTATCGCTGCCGGGATGGCGAACGTGATCGGCACGGCTGTGAGCAGGCGCCAGGGTCGGGCCTGGGCCGGAGAGCAGACCCAGGCGGTCCGAGAGGTCGGTGATGACGTCCGAGACGACGTGGATGACGATCCCTTCGCGCTGCAGCTTGCCGGTGACCCGGATCAGACGGCCGCGCAGCACCTGCTTGCGGAAGCGCTCGAAGGTCTTCGGCCAGACGATGACGTTGGCGACGCCGGTTTCGTCTTCGAGCGTCATGAAGATGACACCGCTCGCGGTTCCCGGGCGCTGGCGGACCAGCACCAGCCCGGCGACGGTGACCCGACGGTCGACGGGCAGGGTCGCGAGATCGGCAGCCCGCACCACCCTCTCCGCCGCCAGCCCGTCGCGGAGCAGCGCCAGTGGATGGGTCTTCAAGGTGAGCCGCAAGCTGCTGTAGTCCTCGATCACCTCCTCGCCCTCAGTCATCGGGGGAAGGGTGACCTCCGGCTCCGGCTCGGCCGTCGCGTTCCCCACCTCACCCCGGCCCTCTCCCCCCCAATGGGGCGGAGAGGGAGAACATACGGCCCCGTCGTCGGAAGCCCCCCTCCGCCCCATTGGGGGGGAGGGGTGAGGGGCGGTGGGGAACGCGGTGGCCTCGATGCTCGCCTCCGACCTGTCAGCCGCAGCGAACAGCGGCAGAGGCGGCGCGCCCAAGCCCTTCACCGCCCACAGCGCCTCGCGCCGCTTCAAGCCCATCGAGCCGAAGGCGTCGGCACGGGCGAGGGTTTCGAGGGCCGCGGCGTCGCGGCCGCTCCGCCGCCACAGATGGCGGGGATCGCGGTAGCCGGTGCCGCGCTTTTCGACCAGCGCCTCCATATCGGCCGCGCGCAACCCCTTCACCTGCCGGAAGCCGAGACGCAGGGCACAGCGGCCGGCGCGGTCGGGCTCCAGCGTGCAGTCCCACCGGCTGTGATTGACGTCGACCGGCCGCACCGTGACACCGTGGTCGCGGGCATCGCGGACGAGCTGGGCCGGGGCGTAGAACCCCATCGGCTGGCTGTTGAGGATCGCGCAGGCGAAGACGTCCGGGTAATGGCATTTGATCCAGGCCGAGACGTAAACCAGCAGGGCGAAGCTCGCCGCATGGCTTTCGGGGAAGCCGTAGTCGCCGAAGCCCTCGATCTGGCCGTAGCAGCGCTCGGCGAAGGCACGCTCGTAGCCGCGCGCGACCATCCCCTCGATCAGCTTGTCACGGAAATGGTGGATCTCGCCGTTCCTGCGGAAGGTCGCCATGGCGCGGCGCAGGCGGTCAGCCTCGCTGGGAGTGAAGCCGGCGGCGACCACGGCGATGCGCATCGCCTGCTCCTGGAACAGCGGCACGCCCTTGGTCTTGCCGAGCACGTCCTCGAGCTCTTTGGACGGGAACGCGACCGGCTCCTGCCCATGGCGGCGGCGGAGATAGGGATGGACCATGTCGCCCTGGATCGGGCCGGGGCGGACGATCGCCACCTCGATCACCAGGTCATAGAAGGTGCGGGGACGGAGCCTCGGCAGCATGGTCATCTGGGCGCGGCTCTCGACCTGGAAGACGCCGATCGAATCCGCCTCGCACAGCATGTCGTAGACGGCCGGATCGTCGGGCGGCACCGTCGCCAGGGTGAGTTTCCGGCCGTGATGCGCCTCCAGCAGGGCGAAGGCCTTGCGGATGCAGGTCAGCATGCCGAGGCCGAGTACGTCCATCTTGAGGATGCCGAGGGCGTCGATGTCGTCCTTGTCCCATTCGATGACGGTGCGGTCTGCCATCGCCGCGTTCTCGATCGGCACCATTTCCGAGAGGGAACCGCGGCTGATGACGAAGCCGCCGACATGCTGGGAAAGATGGCGCGGGAAGCCGATGAGCTGGCGCGAGAGATCAAGGGCGAGCGCGAGACGGCGGTCGCCGGGATCGAGCCCGGCCTCCCGCACCCGCACGGCATCGATGCCGCGACTGCTCCACCCCCAGACGCTGCCGGCAAGGGCGCCGACCATGTCCTCCGAAAGCCCCAGCGCCTTGCCGATGTCGCGAATGGCGCTCCGCGTCCGGTAGCTGATCACCGTCGCCGACAATCCGGCGCGGTCGCGACCGTACTTTCCGTAGATGTACTGGATCACCTCCTCGCGGCGCTCATGCTCGAAATCGACGTCGATGTCGGGCGGCTCGTTGCGCTCGCTGGAGATGAAGCGCTCGAACAGGAGATCAATGCGGCTGGGGTCGACGGCGGTGATGCGGAGGCAGTAGCAGACCGCGGAATTGGCGGCCGAGCCCCGCCCCTGGCAGAGGATGCCCTTGGATTCGGCGAAGCGGACGATGTCGTGGACGGTGAGGAAGTAGGGGGCGTAGTCAAGCTCCTCGATCAGGGCGTATTCGTGGTCGAGCAGGCCACGGACCTTGGCCGGCACCCCGTCGGGATAGCGCATCCGGGCGCCGGCCTCGGTGAGCGCCACCAGATGCGCCTGCGGCGTAAGCCCCTCCGGCACCACCTCGCCGGGATATTCGTAGCGGAGCGAATCGAGCGAGAAGGCGCAGCGCTCGGCGATCGCGGCCGAGCGTGCCACCGCGTCCTCATGGCCCACGAACAGCCGCGCCATTTCGTCGGGCGTCTTCACATGGCGCTCGGCATTGGCGGCGAGGCGCCAGCCGGCCGCATCGATGGTACAATGGGTGCGGATGCAGGTGAGGACGTCCTGGAGCGGCCGCCGTTCGGGAACGTGGTAGTGGACGTCGTTGGTGGCAACGAGCGGTGTGCCGGCGCTGTCCGCCAGATCGGCGAGCGCGGCGATGCGGCGGGCGTCGTCGCCCCGGTATCGATGGCTGGCGGCGAGATAGGCCCGGCCGGGAAGGTGCCGCGCGAGCCGCCGCAGCCGCTCGCCATAGGCCGCGTCGGGGTCCTCGGGCGGCAGGGCGAGCACGATCTGGCCCTCGGCGTGGTCGAAGAAGTCGCCCTCGTCGAGCAGGCATTCGCCCTTCCCACCCCGCAGCCGCCCGAGGGTGATCAAGCCGGAGAGCCGGCCGTAGGCGGCACGGTCGGTGGGAAAACAGAGAAGGCTCGGCGCATCGGTGAAGTCGAGCCGGGCGCCGACGACGAAGCGGATGCCGGTCTCCTTCGCCGCCAGATGCCCCCGCACCACCCCTGCCAGCGTGTTGCGGTCGGTGACCGCGACCGCCCTGTGCCCCAGCGCCGCCGCCGTCCGCACGATCTCCTCCGGATGCGACCCGCCCTCGAGGAACGAGAAATTGGTGGTGACCGCAAGCTCGGCGTAGGGAGGCATGATCAGGCCGTATCAGCCGTCCGCCAAGCTCCGGGCGCGCATGGCGTAATCGGTACCGGCGAGCTTGCCGAGGAAGCGCTGGTCGGCTGTGACGACGGTTCCACCGATCGCGTCGGCGCAGGCGAGGTAAAAGCAATCATAGGCCGGATGCCCGAGCAGCAGAGCCGTTCTCAGCGCTACCACAGCCAGTCTTGCGGATGGCAGAAGAGTCAACGTCCCGTGGCAAACCCCGTCGACCATCGACTGCGCGTGGGCCGTGCTGATCTCGCCTTTCAGATGCTTGCGCCACGCGATGTTGCAAATTTCGGCGATGATCAGATCAGGAGCGTAGAGGGGCTGACGCTCCTTCAGCAGGACCATCGCGCGATCATGCAACGGCTCGCGCACGAACCACTTCACAGCCACGCTGGCATCGACGACCAGCGTCACCGCTCCCTGTCCTCACGCAACAGGTCGACGCTGTCGGTCTGCGGCACGTCGAGAGTCATGGCTGCGATCCGCTCGGCCTCCTCGTAGAACCATTGCTGGCGGCGACTGCGCACGGCGACATCCGTCAGCACGTCCCGCAGTTCGGCTTCCAGCGACCGGTTGTTGGCCTGCGCCTGCGCTTTCAGAGCCTCGACCGTCGCCTCGTCGAGATTGCGAATGGTGACCGTCGCCATGTTCGAGCCTCCCATGGGTGATGCTCTCAATATGAATGCATGCATTTTGCTGTCAATTACCCCAGCAGCCCATGCATGTACCAGCGGGGAGGGTCGCCGTCGCGGACGAGGCCGTCGCGGTAGAGCCAGAAGCGGGCGCCGGTCTCGTCCTCGACGCGGTAGTAGTCGCGGGCCCTGGCGTCATCCCGCCACCATTCAGGAGACAGGCGCTCGGGCCCTTCGGCGCGGCGCACGCGGTGGCGGCGGCCGCGCCAGCGGAACAGCACCGGCGGCGCATCGGGGAGCATCGCCATCGCTTCGATCGGTTCGGGGGTGGGGAACAGGCGCGGCGGACGCGGGCGGGCGAGCCAGGTGCGCGGAGCCGGCGATGCCAGCGGCGCCACGGCGACGGCGGCGCGCTCCGGCCAGTAGCTCTCGGCGGCGGCATAGCGGCGGGCGCCGACCGCACCCAGGCGGTTGACCCCCCGGTCGACGACGAGGGCGACGTCGTCTTCGGCCGCCACCTGCCCCGAGAAGTCGATCTGCTGCACCGGCAGGGCGTCGGTCGCCGCCGCTTCCAGACGCATGACCTCGATGCCGAAGCCGGGATCGATGGTGGGGAGGGATTCGGCGAACAGGCGCGCGAGATGGCGGGGATCGCGCACCGCGCGACCGGTGCCGACCGAAAGCGTGCGCCGGCCGCGGTCGACCCGGAACAGGCGGAGGTCGAGGCGGGCGGACGCCGCGCCCGCGCGCCCCCAGCACCGCGCAAAGCTCCCCGAGCAGATCGTCGAGCACCGCGGTGATCGAATCGGGGGTGAGGATCGGATCGGCGAAGGCCCGCTGCACCAGGAAGGGCGCCACGGGCCGGCGCGGCGATACCGGCTCGGCCGCAGTCCCCAGCGCCCGGTCGATGCGGTCGCCGAGAACCGGTCCGAAACGGTCGGCGAGCGGCCCGCGCGGCAGGGCGAGGAGATCGCCGACCGTGCGAAGCCCCAGACGCCCCAGCCCCGATACGACCGTCGGCGGCAGGCGCAGCGCGGCGACGGGGAGCGGCAGCAGGGCCGCGCGGTCGCCGCCTTCCGAGACCACGGCCGCGGCCTCCCCGCCAAAGCGCGCCACCGCCCAGGCGGCGCCAGCTGTCGCCGAGAGGGCCGCGCGGCCGCCGAAGCCCAGCGTCTCCAGCCCCGCGAGCAGCCGGTCGAGCAGCGCCGCCTCGCCGCCGAACAGATGCGCGCAGCCGGTGACGTCGAGCATCAGCCCGTCCTCGCCGTCGGTCGCCGCCCAGGGGATGAAGCGGGTCGCCCATTCTGCGAGCCCCGCCAGCGCCTTCGCCCGCCGCTTCGGCGCATCGGGGAAGACGCGGAGCCCAGGAACCACCGCGCGCGCATCGGCAAGCGCCATCCCCGGCTGCACTCCCGCCGCCTCGGCCGACCGCCCGCAGGCGACGACGCGCGGCACCCCTTGCACCGGGGCGATCAGCGCCAGGGGTGCGGCATCGGGGCGATGGCGGCGGCAGAGAAGCTCCACCGCCCAGCGCGAGCACCAAAGGGAGAGGATGCGGCGGGATGAAGCGGTTGCGGCCATGAGTTCATGTTTTGTTCTTTATGAGGCCGGAGTCAAGCGCTGGTGAACGCGCGCAAAAGGCATGGGCCGTCCGGACGAGCCGGAGGACGACGAAGATTAGAAATATCAATCGATCGTCGCCCTCCGACTTGATCGGAGGGCCCACGGGCCGCGCCCCGCCTCACCGAGAGGCGGGGAAACCGCCCCTACGCCGCGGCGGCGATGCCCTTGGCCATCAGCTCGGTCATGCGGCGGGAGAAGGCGCCGGGATCGGGGAGCGGCTCGCCCTCCAGGATACGCGCCTGATCGAGGAGAAGCTGCGCCGCCGTCTCGAACAAGGGATCGGCGGCGTTCTCAGCCGCCCGGCCGGCGAGCGCCCGGATCAGGCCGTTGTCCGGGTTGATCTCCAGCACCCGCTTCGACAGGTCGCCGATCTGGTTGTGCTGCTTGAGGATGCGCTCGATGTGAAGATCCATGCCGCTGTCGTCGGCGACGAGGCAGACCGGGCTCTCGGTCAGGCGCTGCGAGACGCGAACATCCTGGACCGTGTCGCCGAGCGTCGCCTTGAAGGCGGCGACCAGCGTGTCGATGTCGGCCGCCGCCGGTGCCTCCTCGGCGGACTTCTCGTCCTCGCCTTCCTTCTCCTCGGCCTTGAACTTGCCGAGGTCCACGCCGCCGCGGGTCACCGACCGAAAAGCCTTGTCCTCGAATTCGTGGACGGTCTGAAGCCAGAACTCGTCGACCGGATCGGTCATCAGCAGCACTTCGAGGCCCCGCTTCACGAAGCCTTCGATCTGCGGGCTGCGGCGGAGCGCGGCGATCGAGTCGCCGGCGATGTAGTAGATCTCCGACTGCCCTTCCTTCATCCGCCCGACATAGTCGGTGAGGCTGACGAGCCCGCCCTCATCAGTGGTCGAATGAAAGCGCGCGAGCTTCAGCAACGCGTCGCGGTTCTCGCCGCCCTCGTAGAGACCTTCCTTGAGGACGGCACCGAAATTCTCCCAGAAGGTCGCGTATTCCTCGGGCGCCTTCTCGGCCTTCTTCTCGATCTCGCCCAGCACGCGCTTCACCACCGCCTGTCGGATGCGGGCGAGGATCGGATTGTGCTGCAGGGTCTCGCGGCTGACGTTGAGCGGCAGGTCCTCGGAATCGACGACGCCGCGCACGAAGCGCAGCCAGGTCGGCATCAGGTCCGGGCAGTTGTCGGTGACGAACACCCGCCGGACGTAGAGCTTCACCTGATGCTTGCGCTCGGGATCGAACAGGTCGAAGGGCTTGGTGCTCGGCACGAACAGCAGGTTGGTGTACTCGATCGTCCCTTCGGCGCGGTTGTGGATGGTGAGCCACGGGTCGTCGAAGGCATGCGCCACGTGGTGATAGAATTCCGTATACTGTTCGCTGGTGATCTCGCTCTTGGGCCGCATCCACAGCGCCGAAGCCTGGTTGACGGTTTCGAGCTTGTCGCCTTCCTTGATCTTGATCGGCACGGCGATGTGGTCCGAATACTTCCGGATGATCGACCGCAGCCGGAACGGCTCCAAGAACTCCTTGGCGTCCTCCCGCATCTTCAGGGTGACGGTCGTGCCCCGGCCCGCGCGCTCACCTTGCGCGATGGTGAACGAGCCGCGTCCGTCCGACTGCCATTCCCACGCCTCGGCCTCGCCGGCTCGGCGAGTCGAGACGGTGACCTGCTCGGCCACCATGAAGGCCGAATAGAAGCCGACCCCGAACCGGCCGATCAGCGCCATGTCGCCGCTCTTGTCCTTGTCGGCGTTCATCTGCTCGACGAAGGCGGCGGTACCGGAGCGAGCGATGGTTCCCAGGTTCGAGACCAAGTCCTCACGGTTCATGCCGATACCGTTGTCGATGATCGACAGGGTTCCGGCCGCCTGATCGGGGACGATCTCGATCCGGAATTCACTGTCACCGGCGGTGAGCTCTGGCTGCGTCAGCGCCGCATGCCGCAGCTTATCGCAAGCGTCGGAGGCGTTCGACACCAGCTCGCGCAGGAAGATCTCCTTGTTGGTGTAGAGCGAGTTGATAACGAGATCGAGCAGCTTGCTGACCTCGGCCTCGAACTGCCGCGTTTCGCCCTGATGCGCTTCCGAATCCATATGCGTCCTCCTCCTGCATCACCAATATCGCCGCGCCGCCGGGCTGGAGCCGAGCCAAGGAGCGGTCCGTAAAGGGATCGGCCAGCATATGAGCGGATGCGGCCCAGGCTTCAAGGAATACATTGTTCCCGATGACGGCTGATCGGGCGTGCCACCGCCCTGCAGCCAGACCTTGCATTCCGGGCGCAGAGTCGCGACCTTCTTTGCAAATGCCGGTGCACGACGCGCGAGGCCCCATCACGGCAGTGCTGGGGCCGACGAATACGGGCAAGACCCACCTCGCCGTGGAGCGCATGCTCGGCCATGCGACGGGGATGATCGGCTGTCCCCTGCGCCTTCTCGCCCGCGAAATCTACGACCGTGTCGCCGCGCTCCGCGGCAGCGGCGCGGTGGCCCTGATTACCGGCGAAGAGAAGATCATCCCGGACCGTCCGCGCTATTTCGTCTGCACGGTCGAATCGATGCCGCTCGACGTGCCGGTCGAGTTCCTGGCGGTCGACGAGATCCAGCTCGCCGCCGATCCCGAGCGCGGCCACGTCTTCACCGATCGCCTGCTCCACGCACGCGGCCTCTCGGAGACCATGTTCCTCGGCGCCGAGACCATCCGGCCGATGATCAAGCGGCTGGTGCCCAGGGCCGAGTTCCTGACCCGCCCGCGCTTCTCCAGCCTCTCCTATGTGGGCCCGAAGAAGATCACCAAGCTGCCGCGGCGGAGCGCCGTCATCGCCTTCTCCGCCAACGCCGTCTACGAGCTGGCCGAGGTCCTGCGCCGTCAGCGCGGCGGCACCGCGGTGGTGCTGGGCGCGCTGAGCCCCCGAACCCGCAATGCCCAGGTGGCGATGTATCAGGCGGGAGAGGTCGACTATCTGGTCGCCACCGATGCGATCGGCATGGGCCTCAACATGGACGTCGACCATGTCGCGTTCTCCAGCCTGCGCAAGTTCGACGGCCGCCATTCCCGCGACCTCTCCGCCCAGGAGATCGCCCAGATCGCCGGCCGCGCCGGGCGCCACATGCGGGACGGCACCTTCGGCACGCTGATGGACGTGCGCCCGCTGGGTCCCGAGATCGTCGAAGCGGTCGAACAACACCGCTTCCCACCGCTCACGCGCCTCTACTACCGTAACAGCGACGCCGACTTCGCCTCCCTCGAGGGCCTGATCCGCAGCCTGGAAACGGCACCGCCCGCGCCGGTGCTGGTGCGGGCGCGCGAAGCCACCGACCTCCTGGCGCTCCGCGCCGTCGCCCGCCAGCCGGACATCGCCCGCATCGCCACGGGCTACGACCGGGTGCGGCTGCTGTGGGAGGTCTGCCAGATCCCGGACTTCAGCAAGACCCTGTTCGACAGCCATGCGCGGCTGCTGGCCCAGGTCTATCGCCATCTCGCAGAGGGCGACGGACGTCTGCCGGCGGACTGGGTCGCCCGCCATGTCGACCGGCTGGACCGGACCGACGGCGACATCGATGCCCTGGTCACCCGCATCGCCCATGTCCGGACCTGGAACTACGTCGCCCACCGCCCGTCCTGGGTCGCCGATTCGCGCGGCTTCCAGGCACGGACCCGGGCGATTGAGGACCGCCTTTCGGACGCGCTTCACGACCGCCTGACCCAGCGCTTCGTCGATCGCCGCAACGCGGTGCTGATCCGCCGCCTGGACGAGAGCGAGCCGTTGATCGGCGCCGTCACCAACAAGGGCGAGGTCGTCGTCGAAGGCGAGTTCGTCGGGCGGCTGAAGGGTTTCGACTTCGCCCCCGACGAGGACGTGCGGGTGGGCGAGGACAAGGCGCTTCGTGCCGCAGCCAACCGCGCACTCAAGAGCGAGATCGGCCGCCGCGTCGCCCAGCTCGCCAACAGTCCGGATGACTCCTTCGCCCTGAGCGACAATGGCCTGCTGCTGTGGGACGGCGATCCCGTCGCCCGGCTGAGCGCCGGTCCTGACGTCCTTTCGCCCGCCGTCGAGGTGCTGCCGAGCGACTATCTCGACACGGTATCGCGGGAGCGGGTCCGCCGCCGCCTCGCGGATTGGCTGGCTCACCGTATCGCCGGGCTGGTTCGCCCCCTGTTCAAGGCCCGGAAGGCATCGCTCAACG
>PBKC01000057.1 GCA_002721365.1 Rhodospirillaceae bacterium
ACGACCCGCCATAGCCGCGAAGGTCGGGGCAGACGACCGTGAACCGCCCCGCCAGAACCGGCGCCACGGCATGCCACATCGCATGGGTCTGCGGGTTGCCGTGGAGCAGCAGCAGCGGCGGTCCCTCGCCGCCCCGGCGCAGCCTGATGGCGCCGTCGGCGACGGCGATCCGCTCCAGCTTGAATCCGTCGAAGAACATACGCGTCTCCCCCGACGCCAGGATGCCTTCTTCGGTGCCCGAGGGCGAGACCCTCGCGCCGCGGAGTGGGATCAGTGTTCCACCGGCAGGTCCAGATTGCGCCAGGCTGTGAAGCCGCCGAGGGTATTGTAGACCTCGGCGTGGCCGTGCGCCTTGAGCAGGCTCGCCGCGACCGACGAGCGATAGCCGCTGCCGCAATAGACGGCGACGGGGCGGTCCTTTGGCACCTCCCGCCAGCGCTCGATCATTTCGCCGCCGGGGATGTGCCGGGCGCCGGGAACGTGGCCGCTCTGCCATTCGCCGGGCTGGCGCGCGTCGAGGATGACGAGGGACTTGTCCTTCTGCCGTCGCGCCTCGAGCTCGCCCGCCGTCCATTGCGGCAGGAAGTCGATGGGGCGGCCGGCGGTGCGCCATCCCATCATCCCGTCCGCCAGCCAGCCTTGCGGCACCTCGTAGCCGATGCGGAGAAGGTGCCAGGTCACTTCCCACAGGTCGCCGGGGCGGTCGAGGACCAGAAGCAGCGGTCGGTCGGGCGGCAGGATCGACCCCGCCCAGGTGGGGAAGGAGCTTCCCAACCCGACGTTCAACGCTCCCGGCACGTGACCGCCGCCGAAGGCTTCCGGCTGCCGGCAGTCCAGCACCAGCGCGCCCTCGTCCTGGCGTTTGGCGAAGTCGGCGACGAGAAGCGCGGCCGGCTCGGTGAGGACGCCGAGCGGCCGCGGGCCCTCCTGGTTCCGCGTCCGCATGCGCGGCCAGTAGGGCGGCACCGTGGGCAGGGCGTCGAGGTTCAGGCATTCCTTCACGAAGTCGTCCTCGTCGGCGATGCAGCGCACCAGCTTGTTCAGGCGCTTCTCGTAGCCGACGGTGGTGACCAGCATCGAGCCGATATTGCCGCCGCACAGCGAGCCGGCGACATGGGTCGGGTAGACGAGGACATGGTCGGGCAGGGTGAGGATCTTCTCCCGCAGCGTCCGCCCGAGCGCTTCGGCACCCTTGCGGGTCTCCTCCTCGCCACCGAGCAGGTCGGGCCGCGCGACGTCGTCGACCAGTAGCGCGCCGCCGGAGAACAGCATGACCGGGTCCTCGCCGCGGGCATGGTCGCGCACCAGGAAGCTGACATGCTCGGGTGTGTGCCCGGGCGTGTGCAGGACCTCGATTTCGACCTCGCCCAGGCGGAAGCGGGTGCCGTCGTCCAGCGGCTTCGCCCGATAGCCCAGCTCGGCCCGAGCGCCGGCCAGCAGTTCGACCGGGCTTCGCTGCTGCAACTCGGTGATTCCGGTCAGATAATCGTTGTGCTGATGGGTGTCGGCGGCGAAGCGAATCGTCAAGCCGTCCTTCCGCGCCGCGTCGTAGTACTGGTCGACGTCCCTGCGGACGTCCAGCACCAGCGCCTCGCCGGTTTGTTCCGAGCCGATGAGGTAGGACGCGTGCCCGAGGCTCTCCAGGTAGAACTGGTGGAAGATCATCCGGTCTGCCTCTTTCTCCGTTACGCCATGTCCACCGGGTAACGAGCACCGGACGGCGATTGATCCCGGAAAAGTCTCGGACTGATCCAGGTCAAGGTGCGCGCGAGGCCGGACCCGCATCATGCCCCTATGCGCTACGATCTCGCCGCCAAATACGACCTGCGCGCGCCGCGCTATACCAGCTATCCGACCGCGCCCCATTTCGGGCCGGCGGTGCAGGCGAGCACCTATCGCGGCTGGTTGAGAAAGCTCGACCCGGCCGAGCCGGTGTCGCTCTATCTCCACGTCCCCTTCTGCCGGCATCTCTGCTGGTTCTGCGGCTGCAACACCGCCGCGACCCGGCTCGAGGCGCCGGTCGCCGCCTATGCGGCGCGGCTGGGGGAGGAGATCGACCTCGTCACGGATGCCGTCGGCGCGCGACTGCCGCTCCGTCACCTCCACTGGGGCGGCGGTAGTCCGACGCGCATGGCAGCGGCCGACATGGCGACGCTGATGGCGCAGGTCGCCAAGCGCTTCGCGATCCAGGACGACGCCGAGATCGCCATCGAGATCGACCCCCGCACGCTCGCACCCGAATTCGCCGCGATGCTGGGCGAGGCTGGCTTCAACCGGGCGAGCATCGGCGTCCAGGACTTCGACCCGGTCGTCCAGAGGGCGATCAACCGGGTGCAGACGGTGGCGATCACCGCCCATGCCATCGATGCGCTGCATGCGGCCGGGATAAGCGATTTCAACCTCGACCTGATGTACGGCCTGCCGCACCAGACCGAGGCATCCGTGGTGCGGACCGCGGAGACGGCGATGGCGTTCGGCCCCAGCCGGATCTCGCTCTTCGGCTATGCCCATGTCCCGTGGATGAAGCGTCACCAGCGCTTGATCGACGAATCGGCGCTTCCCGGAACCATCGATCGCCTGCGGCAATTCGATGCCGCTCGCCGGGCGCTGGAGCGCGGCGGCTATGTCATGGTCGGCCTCGACCACTTCGCTCATCCCAGCGATCCACTGGTGGCCGGCCCGCGCTACCGAAACTTCCAGGGCTATACCACCGACGGCGCGGCGACGCTGATTGGCGTCGGCGCTTCGGCGATCGGTTCCTTGCCGCAGGGCTACGTCCAGAACGCCAGCGAAGTTCCCGCTTGGCGGAAGGCGATCGAGTCGCACCAGCCAGCCATCGTCCGCGGAGTCGCGCTCAGCGACGACGACCGGCTGCGGCGGGCGGTGATCGAGCGGCTGATGTGCGACCTTGCGGTGGATCTGGATGCGGTGGCGCGGCGTTTTTTTCGCGACCCTGAGGACCTCGCCCCCTCGATCGATGCCTTGGCGCCCCTGGTCGAGGACGGACTCGTCGCGATCGATGGCTGGCGGGTCACCGTCAGCGATGACGGGCGCACCTTCCTGCGGCTGGTCTGCGCCGCCTTCGACGCCTATCTGGCCGGCGCGGCGCAAGGGCAGGGCTCGAAAGCCCTCTGAAAGCGCGCCGAGGCCGGCGTCGCGAAGCATGCCGGCCTCCCCCCTTTTCCTGAGCGTTCTTCGCCCGATTCTTCCCGGGGATGCGTGATTCGAGAAGGCCACACCGAGGAGGGACGTGATGACCGCCGTCGCATCCGCACCGCAGGGCCTGCTGACCGACATGTATCAGCTCAGCATGATGCAGGCCTATCTCGACCATGGCATGACCGAGACGGCGGTGTTCGAGCTCTTCTTCCGGACATTGCCGCCGTCGCGACGTTTCCTGGTCGCGGCGGGCCTCGATCAGGCGCTGGACTTCTTGGAGACGCTCGGCTTCACGCAGGTGGAAATCGACTGGCTCGACGAGACCGGCCAGTTCAGCCGTGACTTCCTCGACTATCTGGCCGGCTTCCGCTTCTCAGGCGACGTGCATGCGATGCAGGAGGGGACGATTTTCTACCCCGATGAGCCGGTCATCAGGGTGACGGCGCCGTTGCCGCAGGCGCAGCTCGTCGAGACCCGCCTGATGAATCTCCTGCATTTCCAGACGGTCATCGCCTCCAAGGCCAGCCGCATGGTTCTCGCGGCCGACGGCAAGCGGCTGATCGATTTCGGGTTCCGGCGTGCCCATGGCGCGGAAGCCGGCATCCTCTCGGCGCGGGCGGCCTATATCGGCGGATTCGCGGCGACGGCGACCCTGTCCGCCGCCCGGACGTTCGGGATTCCCGCGTCCGGAACGATGGCCCACTCCTTCATCCAGGCTCATGGCGACGAGGCCGCGGCCTTCGCGCATTTCGCGGACTCGCGTCCCGAGGGGCTGGTTCTTCTGATCGATACCTACGATACCGAGGCCGGCGCCCGAAAGGTCGCGGAACTCGCCCCCAAATTGGCTGCTCGGGGCATCACGGTCTCGGCTGTCCGGATCGACAGCGGTGATCTGGGGACACTGGCGAAACGGGTGCGGACGATCCTGGATGATGCCGGGCTTCAGGCGATCGGCATCGTCGCCAGCGGCGGAATCGACGAGCACAGGATCGTGGCCTTGCGCGGGGACGGAGCCCCGATCGACGGCTACGGCATCGGGACCAGCCTCGCGACGCCGGAGGACGCGCCGGCCCTCGACTGCGCCTACAAGCTTCAGGCCTATGCCGGCATCGCCCGGCGCAAGCGGTCGGCCGGGAAGGCGACCTGGCCCGGCGCCAAGCAGGTCTACCGATCCTATGACCGCGACGGCCGCATGTCGGGCGACCTGCTGACCGTGGACGAGGACGTTCAGCCCGGCGTGCCCCTGATCAAGCGGGTGATGCGTGCAGGGCGCCGGACGGTCGAACCCTCGGCGCTCGACCACATCCGTGCCCATGCGGCGGCGGAACGCGAGCAACTGCCGGCCGCGCTCGCCGATCTCGGCGAAGGTCCGGTCTACCCGGTGACGATCAGCGACCGTCTCCGCCGTCTGGCCGAAGAGGTCGATCGCCGGACGGGGTGACTCTCAGATCAGGCTGGCTCGAGGGCTCAACGCTCCTTAAGGGTTGCCCCCGCCCGCCGGGCGCTGGATCGAGAACAGGCTGTCGACCTCGGCATAGTCCTGATAACCGCAGCGGGCGATCGGGTTGGCGCCGGCGGTATCGAAGCGGCCGTCGCGGATGTAGCGGTCATCGATGAACATGCCGACCACCTGCCCCATCACCATCCAGCGCGGCAACGTCGAGCCATTCAGATCGACGAGTTGCTGGATCGCGAGGAGCTTGCATTCGAGCGCGGCGGGGCTGGCGGCGACACGGGGCGGCTTCACGTATCGCGACGTCGCCATCTCCAGCCCGGCGTGGAGGTATTCGTTCTCGCCCCGCGGCAGTGGCGCCGAGGTGAGGCTCATCTGCTCGGCCAGGGGCTTGGTCGCCAGGGAACAGGTGAACTCGCCCGTCTCCTCGATGAAGGTGACGGCGTCCTTCTTGGTCTCCGACGAGAACATGACGATGTGCGGATGGGCCGAAACGGCGTTGAAGAAGCTGTAGGGTGAAAGATTGGTCTCGCCCTTGGCGCTGAGCGCGGTGATCCAGCCGATCGGCCGCGGCGCCACGATCGCCTTGAACGGATCGTGCGGCAGTTTCAGCTCTGCCTGCGTGTTGGTGTAGATCATCGTAAAACCTTGCAGGACGTGGTGGCCGTGGGGGTGCACCCACTATCGAAGCAGGTCCGCTTCGGGGAAAGCCGTTCGGTGCGAACAGGATTTGTGAGCCGGCGGGCTTCGCTCGAAGCGCAGCAGTCCAACGTGCTACCGCATGATAGCGAGCAACCTCCGATCAAGTGATTTCACCTGATCGGAGGTTGCTCTAGGCGGTGCTCGCCCTATCGGCGAAGCGGTCGAGATGGTGGTCGGTATCGCCGAACAGGGTGCCGATCACGGTCAGCCGCTTGAACAGGTGGCCGATCATCATCTCGTCGGTCATCCCCATGCCGCCATGGAGCTGGATCGCTTCCTGGCCGAGCGTGCGGCTTTTGCGGCCGATGAACGCCTTGGCGGCGGAGGCGGCGCGGGCGCGCTCCGGCGGGGTCGCGTCGGCATTCAGCGTCGCGAACAACGCCATCGAGCGCGCTTCCTCACAGGCGGCGAACATGTCGACGGCCCGGTGCTGCAGGGCCTGGAACTTGGCGATCGGCACGCCGAACTGTGACCGTCCCTTCAGGTATTCGACGGTCTGCGCCTGCATCGTCGCCATGATGCCGACCGCCTCGGCGCAGAGGGCGATAACGGCGCGGTCGACGGTGTCCTCGATCAGCGGCAGGGCGTTTCCCTCTTCCCCGATCAGGGCGTCGCTCGGCACGTTGACACCGGTCAGGGTCACTTCGGCGGCACGATGGCCGTCCACGGTCGGGTAGTCATGGACCGTGATGCCGTCGGAAGCGGGATCGACCAGGAACAGGGACAGTCCGTCGCGGCTTCGGCGATCGCCGCCGCTCCGTGCCGAGACGACCAGGCGGTCGGCGGCGGCGGCGCCGAGGACGAGGCTCTTGCGGCCGGAGAGAACGAAGCCGCCATCGGTGCGGCGGGCTGACGTCGTGACGTCGGCAAGATCGAAGCGTGCGTCGAGTTCGCTATGGGCGAACGCCAGCAACATCGCGCCGTCGATCACCGCCGGCAGGATCGCCCGGCGCATCGCTTCGCTGCCGCCTTCGGCGATCAGCCGTCCGCCCAGGAGGACGGTCGGCAGATAGGGCTCGACCACGAGGGCGCGGCCGAACGCTTCCATCACCACCATCACGTCGACCGGACCACCGCCGAAGCCGCCGTCGTCCTCCGTGAACGGAACGCCGAGCCAGCCGAGGTCGGCGAAAGTCTTCCAGGTTTGACGGCTGAAGCCATCGTCGCTGGCGATCCGGGCGCGTCGCGCAGGGAGGTCATACTCGTTGTGCAGGAAGCGTCCGAGACTCTCTTCGAGTAGCCTCTGATCGTCGTTGAGCGAGAAGTCCACGGGCCTTCCTCCTTGCGCGACCTGCGCCCGCCGGCGCGGCCTCGTCGTTCATGCCGCCTGAAGCGTTACCGCCATACCATGTCACGCGTGGGCGATCTTCGATTTGAAATAATGCTATAGTCGCCGCGGATCAGGAGACAAATCGCGAATGCTCTATCACCTCTACGAAATGCAGCACGCCGCTGTCGCCCCGATGCGCTTCATCGCCGATCATGGTCAGCACGCGCTGCGCAATCCGTTCAATCCGCTGTCCTACACCGTCGGTGGCCGGCTGTGGGCGGCCGCCTTCGACGTCTTCGAGCACGCCACCCGCCGCTACGGAAAGCCGCGTTTCGACCTCGACGAGACCATGATCGACGGCGTTCCGGTGCCCATCGAGGAACGGATCGTGCTGCGGAAGACCTTCGGGCAGCTCAAGCATTTCGAGCGGCAGACGGAGCCGCGCCACGATCCGACGCTGCTGATCGTGGCGCCGATGTCCGGGCATTACGCGACACTGCTTCGCGGCACCGTCGAGGCCATGCTGCCGGATCACGAGGTCTACATCACCGATTGGCGTGACGCGCGCAACGTGCCGCTGTTCGAAGGCAATTTCGACCTCGACGACTACATCGACTACCTGATCGATTTCCTGCACTTCCTCGGCCCCAACACCCACGTCATGGCGGTGTGCCAGCCATCGGTTCCGGTGCTGGCGGCAACCGCGCTGATGGCGACCAACAACGACCCTTGTGCGCCGGCCTCGACGACCCTGATGGGCGGCCCGATCGATACGCGTGAGAGCCCGACCGAGGTCAACCTGTTCGCGAAGTCGCACGGGATCGACTGGTTCGACAAGCACGTCATTACCCGCGTGCCGCTGCCCAATGCCGGCTTCATGCGCCAGGTCTATCCGGGTTTCCTGCAACTCGCGGGCTTCCTCAGCATGAACCTCGACCGACACATCGACGCCCATTGGCAGATGTTTCTGCATCTGGTCTCGGGCGACGACGAGAGCGCGGACGCGAAGCGTGACTTCTATGAGGAATACCGCTCGGTCATGGACCTGACGGCGGAGTTCTACCTCCAGACCATCGAGACCGTGTTCCATCGCCACGCTTTGCCGAAGGGTGAGATGGTTTCGCGCGGCCGCAAGGTCGAACCCAAGGCGATCACGCGAACGGCGCTGATGACGGTGGAAGGCGAGCGCGACGACATTTCCGGCGTCGGCCAGACCCGCGCCGCGCACAAGCTGTGCTCGGCGCTACCGACGGAGATGCGCGACCACTGGGAGGTGCCGGGTGTCGGCCATTACGGGATCTTCAACGGCCGCCGTTGGCGGAACGAGATCGCTCCGCGCATCAAGTCCTTCATCCGGGCGCACGACGCCGAGAAGTTGGCGTAGGCCTCGTGGGCCGTCGGACTTAACCGTCCCGGACGCCTCAGTCGGCGAAGTCGCCCGCGAGCGTCGCCTGAACCTCGGACGGCATCACGGCCATGTGGCCGTAGGCCGGATGCGCGATGCCGACGAGAACCTGCGTCGCCGGGTCGCGGAACTTGGCGACCTGTTCGTCGGTGAAAGGGAAGTGGACGAACTGGACCGAGGAGGCCTTGCCCTCTGCCGTGGTGCGGTCGATGTCCTCCTCGGCCTTGGCCTGGATGGTTTCGCCGCCGACCGACAGGGTGATGGTTTCTTCGACCCCGCCCAGCCTTGCGAGCACGTTGTGTCGACGGACCGGGTCGTCGATCTCGAACATCAAGGTCGCAACCAGCTCGCGGCCCTGTGGAATCAGCGGATTGTAGGCGGCGAGCTCGTCTGCGATCTGCTCCTCGCCGCCCTTCTCGATGTAGAGCATCTCGTGGATCTGCTGCCACATCGTCTCATAGCTTTCGAAATAGAACGTGGCGAACGGGCCGACCTCGATCCGGCGTTTGCGTTTCAGCGCCGACATTGCCGTGCGCCGCTCGGCCCGTTGCTTGCCGTATTCCTCCATGGGAATGATGTCGTCACGGGTGATCTTGCGTTCTTCGGCGGACATGGTTCAGGTCCTCTTTGAGAGTATCCCGCGCCTCCAGTAGCCGTTCGACGCGGGCCTCGTCGAAAGCGGCTTTCGGCGATCAGTCGACGAAGCCGTAGGCGCGGGCGATCAGTTCGATCGGATGGGTCGATGGGCTGACCTGCACGGGCTCGCCCTGAAGCTTCTCCATCCCCTGCAGGATGTGCTCGCGCGCCAGCGGGCATTCCGAGGTCAGATAGGCCTTGTTGTTCTTGAGCGCCGCGCGTGCCGCGGGGCGGCCGACCTTCAACGCCACGGGGAAGTAAGGCTCTTTCGTCCCCCAGGCGCCGCCATGGCCGGAGCAGCGCTCGATGACGGCAAGATCGATCTCGGGAATCAGCCGGAGCATCTCCACGGCTTTCGGTCCGATGTTCTGGGCTCGCGCATGGCAGGCGAGATGCACCGAGACGCCACCGTCCAGCGGCTTCAGCCCTTCGGCCAGCCCTTCCTTGCCGGCGATGTCGACGACGTACTGGCTGACGTCGGAGGTGTGCTTGGCGAGCTTGGCGATCGCTTCGTTCTCCGGCTGCAGCAGCGGCCATTCGAATTTCAGCATCAGCGCGCAGCTTGGCACCATCGCGACGATGTCATAGCCCTTGTCGATCCAGGGGCCCAAGGCCTCGGCCACGCGCTGCGCCTTGGCGGCGACCCCGTCGAGATCACCGAGCTCGAGCATCGGCATCCCGCAGCATTCGGGATAGACCACCTCGGTTTCGACGCCGTTATGGGCGAGAACCTTCTGTGTCGTCAGGCCGATATCGGGATTGTTGTAGTTCACGAAGCAGGTGGCGTAGAGGACCACCTTGCGGCCAAAGGCCGGAGCTTCCTTGTTGACCGTCGGCGGCGCGCTTTTCGCCCGCATGGCGAAGGTCTTGCCGTGATATTCGGGCAGCTTCGCTTCGGGATGGATGTGGGCGGCCTTTTCCAGAACCCGCCGACCGAGCTTGTTGTCGAGCGAGGTGCCCCAGTTGGCGAGCGACGCCACGCTACCCGCGAGTTTGCCGTTGCGGTCGGTCTTGGCGATCTCGCGGTCGGTGAACGGCACTTTGCCTTTCCGGTTCTCGACGGCCCGGTAGCGCAGCATCAGGTGCGGATAGTCGAGGTCGAACTCGTGCGGCGGCACGTAGGGGCAGCTCACCATGAAGCACAGGTCGCACAGCGTGCAGGCATCGACGACCGGCTTGAAATCGGCGCTGTCGACCGAATCGAGTTCGCCGCTTTCCGAATCGTCGATCAGGTCGAACAGCCGCGGGAAACTGTCGCAGAGATTGAAACAGCGCCGGCAGCCATGACAGATGTCGAAGACCCGCCGAAGCTCGGCATCGAGCTTTTCCTCGTCATAGAAATCGGGCTGGTCATAGCGCAGGGGATGGCGCGTCGGCGCGCCCAAACCACCTTCCATGGCTCGCGGTCTCCGGCCGTTCAAATTTTCGTGATCGCTGAGGAAAAGACACGGATGGGGACGGTCGTGCCCCCATCCGGTCTCGGTTCGGACCGGCCGTTACGCCGGCACGATTCCGCGGTCAGTCGAGGCCGTCGAGCGCCTTCTGGAAGCGGCCGGCGTGACTGCGCTCGGCCTTGGCCAGCGTCTCGAACCAGTCCGCGACCTCGTCGAAGCCTTCATCGCGGGCGGTGCGGGCCATACCGGGATACATGTCGGTGTATTCGTGGGTTTCGCCGGCGATCGCCGACTTCAGGTTGACGTCGGTGGCACCGATGGGCTCACCGGTGGCCGGGTCACCAACCTCCGACAGGAACTCGAGATGGCCGAACGCATGGCCGGTCTCACCCTCAGCAGTCGAACGGAACACCGCGGCGACGTCGTTGAAGCCTTCGACGTCGGCCTTCTGGGCGAAATAGAGGTAGCGCCGGTTCGCCTGCGACTCGCCCGCGAACGCTTCCTTCAGATTCTCTTCCGTCTTCGATCCTTTGAGGCTCATCTGTTTCTCCCTTCACTGAGGCACTGGCGCCCGGAAAAGATCCTGATCCCGTGAACCTCGGGCGACGATTCTGTAGCGCTTTTATGCTTTATTATCTGTAGGCTGTCAACGAAATTAGAGCAATTCTAATTTGTTGAGAGGGGTTCTCAGTCGCTGGTTCGCGGGGCTTCGTCGCGCACGCGGATGATGACCTCGACGCGGCTGATCTCGCGGCCTTCCGCCGGCGCCGGAAGCGAATCGATGCGCACTTGATCGCCCGGAATGTCCTCCAGCGTGCTGGTGTTCTCGTGGAAGAAGTGGTGGTGATGGCCGGTGTTGGTGTCGAAATAGGAACGCCCCGAATCGACCACCAGCTCGTTCAGCAGACCTGCGCTCGTGAACTGATGAAGCGTGTTGTAGACCGTCGCCAGCGACACGCGGACGCGCGCCGCCAGGGCTTCGCTGTGAAGCTGCTCCGCCGTCACATGGCGGTCTCCCCGTTCGAACAGCAGGCGCGCCAACGACAGGCGTTGCCGGGTGGGACGAAGGCCGACCGACTTCAAAAGGTCGAGGGCGTTGCTATAAGTACGGTTCGATTCCATAGCCGTCACAGGGTCATAGATCCAAAGGCAAGTCCGAGCGGAAACGCTAGTCCCGAACTTAAGTTTATAACAAGTACAATCTTGGTGCAGAACGCCGCTCCGGCAAGGGGCTTCGCGGTTACTGACCGGAGCGGAGTCTGTCCACGAGCTGCCTGACGGTCGGGATGAAACCGTTCGAATAGAAGGGGTCTTCCGCGAAGCGGTACGCCCCGTGACCCGAGAACATCAACTGGTTCTCGACATCGTCCGTCAGATGTATGGCCTGCAGCGTCTTCTGGATGCAGTAGCTCCGCGGATCCGCCTTCTTGCCGGTGGTGCCGGTCTCGTTCTGTGCCCAGTTGCTGAACTGGCACGCACTCAGGCAGCCCATGCAGTTGATCTGATCGGTGCGGATCTCGTTGGCGTTCTCGGGCGTCACGAAAATCAGCGTTGAGTCGGGGGTCCGCATCGCCTCGGTAAAGCCTTCGGCGATCCATCCCACACACCGCCTCTTGTCCGCTTCGGTCACGAAGACCTGCCGGCCGCGGGCACCGATCGACAGCGGAGTCGAATGGGCGCCCAGGGGCTCCGTCGTGTAGGCGACTTGACGCTCGCTTCGTTCCCGCAGTTCCTCGATGAAGCTGTTGTCCACTGCCGACGACCAGAAACCTGTCGGGCTGTAGCGATTGAGGAAGATGTCGCCTTCGCGGAGCGTCAGCAGTTTCTGCTTCCAGGCGTCGGAGATCGGGCTTTCCTGGGTCAGCAGCGGCCGGGTCCCGAACTGAAAGGCGATCGGTCCGAGCTCGGGGTTCTCGATCCAATCCTCCCAGTCTTCCAGGCACCAGACGCCGCCAGCCATGAAGATCGGCACGTTATCCAGCCCGAATTCCCGCATCACCTCGCGAATTTCGCGCACCCGCGGGTAGGGCGGTTGCGGTTCCAGCGGGTTCTCGCTGTTCGAGAGACCGTTGTGACCGCCGGCGCGCCACGGATCCTCGTAGACGACGCCGCCCAGGCCCTCGGGATACTTGTTGTAGGCCCGCTTCCACAGAGCGCGGAAGGCGCGCGCCGAGGAGACGATCGGGTAGTAGTAGACGTTGTGCTTTGCGGCGATCTCGGCGATCCGGTACGGCATGCCCGCACCGCAGGTGACGCCGTGGATCAGGCCTGCCGCGCCACTCAGAACGCCTTCCAGCACGGTCTCGGCGGCGGCCATTTCCCACAGCACGTTCATGTGGATGCGGCCTTCGCCACCGGCGATCTCATGGGCGATCTGGGCCTGGGCGATTCCGCCGCGTATCGCATAGGCCACCAGTTCATCGTGGCGCTCGCGACGCGTCTTGCCGTGATAGACGACCGGCACGAAGTTGCCGTCCTCGTCATAGAAGTCGGCATTGACCCCCGAAAAGGTCCCGACACCGCCCGCGGCCGCCCAAGCGCCGGAGCTTTCGCCATTGGATACGGCGATCCCTTTGCCGCCTTCGACAAGCGGCAGGACTTCTCGCCCGGAAATGACGATGGGGTTCAGCGGCTTCAATCAATAACCTCCGGTTCGCCCGATGTTTCGGCGGCGCCGGTCTACCACGACTCGCGCCCAAATGGGCGCGAATTGCCTCACTCGAGGGCAATATGGCGACGATTCTTTAAAAGGCTAGGGGAGTCTGGACGCCTGTTCACCCCCGAAAATACCCTCATGGCGTCCGGCCGGTCGGTAATGATGCTGTGAACGCCTTGTCGAAACAGGGCAAGCGCCCGGCCCGGCGCGTTGACCGTGTAGGCGACGACGTACAGCCCCGCCGCTTTCGCGGCCCGACAGAGACCGGCGTCGAGTCTGTCCTGTCGACAGTGCACCGACACCGCACCGAGATCACGGGCGCGACGAAACGTGTCCGGCCGCCAGCGATGGACGAGGAGACCGAGCGGCAGAGCCGGTGCTATGGCGCCGACGGCCGCCAAAGCTTCCGGACCGAACGATGACACCAGCGGCGGTGGGCGCCGGCTCGGCCATGATGCGGCGATCGTTTCCGTCAACGCCGCCGCGAGACGCGTTTCCTGTCCGGTCGGCCCCTTGATCTCCAGGTTGGGGCGCAGACCGAGCTTGGCGCATGCCGCCAGGGCTGCTCTCAAAGTAGGCACTTGCTCACCGGCGAAGGCGGATCCCCAATGGGATCCGGCATCGAGACACGCCACCGCCGCTGCTTTCATGCCCTCGACCTGTCCGGGATGGCCGGTGGTGCGTGTCGTGGTATCGTCATGCATCAGCACGCAGACACCGTCCGCGGTGATGCGCACGTCACACTCCACGGCTCGGGCGCCCATCGCCGCGGCGGCCGCGAAGGCGGCGATCGTGTTCTCCGGCGCGCATCGGGGGGCGCCCCGATGCGCCACCACCGCTGGAAGCAGACGGGAAACATCGGGCGAAAAAGCGGTTTTCACAGTTCAAACGTCCGAATAGACTTCACTTATTCCCGAGGTGCTGATGGCGGAATCGATAAAAAACCTTCTCGACACACTTTGCGAGGATCCGGGCAATTGCCGTGAGCGGCTGCTCAATGCGGCGGGTCTCCTGTTCGCGGCGCGTGGCCTGGAGGGAGTTTCGACGCGGGAACTGACCCGCGCAGCCGACGCCAACCTTTCCGCCATTGCCTATTATTTCGGCGGCAAGGACAACCTCTATAAGGAAGCGGTCGAGGATGCGATTGCCCGCGCACGGGAAGTGGTCGGCGGCACGCTGGAGAACCTCGTCGCGGATACCAATAGGGCCGGGAACGATCCGCGCCTTCTGGCGCGCGCCGCGATCCGTTTCGTGCGTGACTATGCCCACGCTATTCTCAGTGTCGATCCGGCGAACTGGCGCCGCCAGCTCCTGATGCGGGAGATGGACAGCCCTGGCGAGGCTTTCGACCACCTTTACAAGGCCGTGTTCCAGCCGCATTGGACCGCTTTCGCCGGCTTGGTCGGCAAGGCGTTGGGACAGCCGCCGGACGAGACTCGGGTCATGATCCTGTCCAGCGCGCTGTTCGGGCAGTGCCTCACCTTCAACCGCAACCGGTGGGTGATTCTGCGGAATCTGGGTTGGGACGAATATGCGCCGGAGCAGATCGACATAATCGTCGAGACGATTCTTCCCGGCATTCTTGGCGCGCTCGGCCTTCCTCAGGACGAACTGGGCGCCGCCGCCGCCTGAGACTGCACCGGCGGTGTCCGCTGCCGTTTGACGGCCGCGACCTTTCCACCATAGGCTTCTCCGAGACTCGCCGCCGACAAAGAAGCGGCTTCCAGGGAGGTCCATTCCACTCGATGAATACGAAACCATCACTGTCCGATCTCGCCGATCAGGCGGAGTATCAACAGCTCAAGGAATTCGAGGACTGTCTCGCCACCAAGTCGCTGCTCTTTCATCTGGGCGACGGCTACTGGTCGCAGGATATCGGCTTCGGCAAAGGCACGGGCAAGCGCCTGCTGATGGGCGAGGACCCGCGGCTGCCGAAGATGCCGGACAAACCGACGCTGCAGGACTTCTTCCGTTGCCGGTTCGCCCCCGCCCAGACCCAGCATCTGTTGCAGAGCGCGCGTCTGGCGAAGAAGAACGGCATGTCGGAAAAGGTGATCATGGCCTGCCTGCTGCACGACATCTCGGTGGCGGGCTTCATCCGGGCCGATCACGGTTACTGGGGCGCGCAGCTCATCGAGCCCTATGTCGACGAGGAGGTGAGCTGGTCGATCCGCGTGCATCAGAGCCTGCGGTTCTTTCCTGACGAGTCGGTCGGCTATCCCTATCCGCCCAACTACATCACCATGTTCGGTGCCGACTACAAGCCGGAGCCTTATATCGTCGCCGAGTACGAGCGCGCGCGGAACCACAAGTGGTACATGACGTCGCGGATGATCTGCGTGAACGACCTCTATTCGTTCGATCCCGATCTGGTGGTCGAGCTGGAGGAGTTCGATGATCTGATCGGGCGCAATTTCCGCCAGCCCGAGGAAGGGCTCGGTAACGACAACACGCCATCCTCACACATGTGGCGGACGCTCAGGCAGCCCTGCAACGCGCTGTAGAGTTCCCAGCTTCCGCCGTCTGGAAACGCAAACGGCCCGGGAACTTCCCGGGCCGTTTTTTCGTGGCCGAAACGACCGGTGACGCCTACACGGCTTCCTGGGAGGCCGCGGCGGCGAGGTCCTCGCCGGTGGACTGATCGACCGCCTTCATGCTCAGCTTGATCTTGCCGCGATCGTCGATCGCCAGCACCTTGACCTTGACCTTGTCGCCTTCGTTGACGACTTCGCCGACGGTCTTCGGACGACCCTGGCTGAGCTCGCTGATGTGGACGAGGCCGTCCTTGGCGCCGACGAAGTTCACGAAAGCGCCGAAGTCGACCACCTTCACCACCGTGCCGTCGTAGATCTCGCCCACCTCGGGCTCGGCGACGATGCCACGGATGCGGGCAACGGCCGCTTCGCTCGACGCGGTGTCGGCGGCGGCGACCTTGACGGTGCCGTCGTCCTCGATGTCGATCTTGGCGCCGGTCTCCTCGCAGATCTCGCGGATGACCTTGCCGCCGGTGCCGATGACTTCGCGGATCTTGTCCTTCGGGATCGTCATGGTGACGATCTTCGGCGCGTGGACGTTCAGATCCGCGCGGGCGCTGTCGAGCGCCTTGGCCATCTCGCCCAGGATGTGCATCCGTCCGGCATTCGCCTGATCCAGCGCGACGCGCATGATCTCCTCGGTGATGCCGGTGATCTTGATGTCCATCTGCAGGGCAGTGATGCCGTTCGCCGTGCCCGCGACCTTGAAGTCCATGTCGCCGAGATGGTCCTCATCGCCCAGGATGTCGGACAGAACGGTGAAGTCGTCGCCTTCCTTGATCAGGCCCATGGCGATACCGGCGACCGGCGCGTTCAGGGTGACGCCAGCATCCATAAGCGAGAGCGACGTGCCGCAGACGGTCGCCATGGACGACGAGCCGTTCGACTCGGTGATCTCCGAGACCACGCGGATCGTGTAGGGGAAGGCGTCCTTGGCCGGCATCACCGGGTGGATCGCCCGCCAGGCCAGTTTGCCGTGGCCGATTTCACGCCGGCCGGGCGAACGGAGGAACGAGGCTTCGCCGACCGAATAGGGCGGGAAGTTGTAGTGGAGCATGAAATGCTCACGGTACTCGCCTTCCAGCGCATCGACGATCTGCTCGTCCTGGCCGGTGCCGAGGGTGGTGACCACCAGCGCCTGGGTCTCGCCGCGGGTGAACAGGGCGGAACCGTGGGCGCGGGGCAGAATGCCGACCTCGGCCACGATCGGGCGCACGGTCTTGGTGTCGCGTCCGTCGATCCGGGTGCCGGTCTCGAGGATGTTGCCGCGGACGATCTTCTTTTCGAGCTTCTTCAGCGCCGACTGAACCTCGTTCAGTTCGATATCTTCCTCGCTGAAGCCCTCCGCCACCTTGGTGCGGACCTCGGACAGGCGCTCGACGCGCGCCTGCTTGTTGACCTCGCCATAGGCCGACCGGAAGTCGCCGGTCGCCATCTCCGCGACGCGCTCGTACACCGAGTCGTCGCCGGGCTCCGGCATCGACCACGGCTCCTTGGCGCATTCCTCCGCCAGGTCGATGATCGTCTCGATCACCGGACGGAACTGCTGCTGGCCGAACATCACGGCGCCCAGCATGTCGGCCTCGGACAGCTCCTTGGCCTCCGACTCGACCATCAGCACCGCGTCGGCCGTGCCGGCGACGAACAGGTCGAGCTTGCTGTTCTCCAGCTGCTCGGTAGTGGGGTTGAGCACGAAGGCCCCGTCGATCATGCCGACCCGGGCGCCGCCAACCGGGCCCAGGAAGGGAATGCCGGAGATCGTCAGCGCCGCCGAGGCGCCGATCATCGCCGGGACATCAGGATCGTTCTCCAGGTCGTGCGAGAGCACGGTGCAGATCACCTGAGTCTCGTTGCGGAACCCGGAAACGAACAGCGGCCGGATCGGGCGGTCGATCAGCCGCGAGGTCAGCGTCTCCTTCTCGGCGGGACGGCCCTCGCGCTTGAAGAAGCCACCGGGGATCTTGCCGGCGGCGAACGCCTTTTCCTGGTAGTTCACGGTGAGGGGGAAAAAGTCGATCCCCGGCTTCGGCGCCTTCTGGGCGACCGCGGTGCAGAGGACGGTGGTCTCGCCGTAGCTGCACAGGACGGCCCCGTCGGCCTGTCGTGCGAGCTTTCCGGATTCGAGCACGAGGGGCCGTCCGCCCCAGTTCAACTCTTTGCGGAACACTTCAAACATCTATCCATTCCTTCCATTCCGGACTTCCGAGTCCGGCATCGGGCGGCGGGGGCCTTCCCCCGGCGCCTGCGGCGGTCCCAATAGACCGCGACCGGGCGACGGCCTTCCGCTGCCCGGTCCTTCAGCAACCCTCGCGGTGACCGCTTGTCAGCGGCGCAGGCCGAGGCGCTGGATCAGGGTGCTGTACCGCTCGTTGTCGCGGCTCTTCAGATAGTCGAGCATCCGGCGGCGCTGGCTGACCAGCATCAGCAGACCACGGCGGGAGTGCACGTCCTTCTTATGGGTCTTGAAGTGCTCGGTCAGGTTGACGATCCGTTCGGTCAGGATCGCGACCTGCACTTCCGGAGATCCGGTATCTCCCTCACCCCGCGCATACTCCTTGATCAGGCTCTCCTTGCGCTCCGTAGTGATCGACATCGCAGCTTCTCTCTTCTCTCTCTTTCGTCTGAGGTCTTTTACGCAAAACGTCAGAAATTGAACACACGAATCGGACGAATTTCGCCGCCCGCCAGTCGGGCGAGGGCGACAGGGCGTCCGGCAAACTGGGTACAGAAAGGCTCTTCGTCGCGGACGCCGGCCGGCCGTCGGATCAACGGGACCATCTGTCCGTTCTTCAGCCGCTGTGCCTGCCCGGCGTCCAGCTCCACCGCCGGCATCCGCGACAGGGCGGCGGCCACCGACAGCACGCTTCGGTCGAGGTCGCCTTCGACGATACGGGATTCCAGCGCATTCAGGGTCAGGGCCGTCGCGCTGTCGAACGCACCGACGCGCAGCCGGCGGAGCGCGGTGACATGGCCGACCGTTCCCAGTGCGACAGCCAGGTCGCGCGCCAGCGCTCGCACATAAGTGCCTTTGCCGCATTCGACCTCGAAGCAGCCGTGGTCGGGGTCCGGCGAATCGACGAGCGACAGGCGCTCGACCCGGATCGGTCGGGCCGAGAGGGTGGGCATCTCATCCCGCCGCGCGAGATCGTAGGCCCGGCGGCCATCGACCTTGATCGCCGAGAAATGGGGCGGCACCTGCATGATCTCGCCCTGGAAGGCGGGCAGCGCCGCTTCGATCTCCGCCCGGTCCGGGCGGACCGGACTGGTGGCGGTGACGCGGCCCTCGGCGTCGTCGGTATCCCGTCCTTCGCCCCAGCGCACGGTGAATCGGTAGGCCTTGTCGGCGTCCATGACGTAGGACACCGTCTTGGTCGCTTCGCCGATCGCGATCGGCAGGATCCCTTCGGCCATCGGGTCCAGCGTGCCGCCGTGACCGACCTTCTTCACGCCGATCAGGCGGCGGACGCGCGCCACGACAGCGGCGGACGTCATGCCGCCTTCCTTGTCGATCACCAGCCAGCCATGCGGGGTCGGCCGGGCCACGACATCCGGTCGGCTACCGTTCATCGTCGGACTCGTCCGGTTCGGGCTCATCGCTCAGCAGGTCGCTGATGCGGGCCGCCTGATCGAAGGAGCGGTCGGCTTCGAAATGCAGCCGCGGGGCGAAGCGCAGACGTGCCATCCGCGTGACGTTGCCCGAAAGATAGGACGACGCCCGCCTCAGCCCGCCGAGAATCTGTCCGGCATCTCCGCCCCCCAGGGGACAGACGAAGACCGTGGCGTTACGAAGATCCGGGCTCATCCTGACTTCGGTGACCGTGATCGATGCACCGGCGATCGCCGGATCGTGAAGGTCGCCCCGCATCAGGATTTCGGACAAGGCGTGGCGGATCGATTCGCCCACGCGAAGCTGGCGCTGACCGCTGCCGGGGCGGTCAGCCGCATCGGTGTTATCTGAGTGCCGTTTCGACATGGAATCGTCATCGCCCTGCGGGGCCGCCCGATGCGGCCCCACGAATCGGCCCCTGCTCAGCCTTCAATGGTGCGCTTGACCTCTTCGACCTCGAAGGCCTCGATCATGTCGCCTTCGCGAATGTCCTGGTAGTTCTCGAATGCCATACCGCATTCGTAGCCTTCCTTGACCTCGCGCACCTCGTCCTTGTGGCGCTTCAGAGTGGACAGCGTCCCCTCGTGGATGACGACATTGTCGCGCAGCAGACGAACCTTGGCGCCACGACGCACCACGCCTTCGGTGACCTCGCAGCCGGCCACCTTGCCGACCTTCGTGATGTTGAAGACTTGCTTGATCTTCGCGTAGCCGATGAAGGTCTCGCGGATCGTCGGCTTCAGCATGCCCGACAGCGCATCGCGGATGTCTTCGAGCAGGTCGTAGATCACCGAGTAGTAGCGGATCTCGACGCCGTCGCGACGGGCGAGGGCCCGGGCATTGGCGTCCGCGCGGACGTTGAAGCCGATGACCAGCGCCTTGGACGCGGCAGCCAGCGAAATGTCCGATTCGGCGATGCCGCCGACGCCCGACAGCAGGATCCGGACCGAGACCTCGTCGGAGGCCATCTGGCCGATGCTCGACAGGATCGCTTCCAGCGAGCCGTGCACGTCCGCCTTGATGACGATCGGGAACTCCTGCACCGACTCTTCGCCGATCTTCGACAGCATCTGTTCGACGGAACCGCGCGCCGTCGCCGTGACCATGGCGTCACGCGCCCGGCTCTGACGGAAGCTGGTGACTTCGCGGGCCCGCGATTCGTTCTCGACCACCACCGCTTCGTCGCCGGCGACGGGGGTGTCGTCAAGGCCCAGAACCTCGACCGGGACCGACGGTCCGGCCTCCTCGACGCGCTGGCCACGGTAGTCCATCAATGCCCGGACGCGGCCCCACTGGGCCCCGGCGACGAGGATATCGCCGACGCGCAGCGTTCCGCGCTGAACCAGGACCGTGGTGACCACGCCGCGGCCGCGCTCCCGCTTGGCCTCGACGACGACGCCTTGGGCGGCGCGGTCGGGATTGGCGCGGAGGTCGAGAAGCTCGGCCTGCAGGAGAATCGCTTCCTCGAGCTTGTCGAGATTGATGCGCTCCTTGGCCGATACTTCGACGGTCAGAATATCGCCGCCCAGTTCCTCGACGACGAGGTTGTGCTGCAGCAGACCCTGGCGCACCCGATCGGGATTGGCACCCGGCACGTCCATCTTGTTGATGGCGACGATGATCGGCGTTTCGGCGGCCTGGGCGTGCTGAATGGCCTCGACCGTCTGCGGCATGATCCCGTCGTCCGCGGCCACGACCAGCACGACCACGTCGGCGGTCTTGCCGCCGCGTGCGCGCATGGACGTGAAGGCGGCATGGCCCGGCGTGTCGAGGAAGGTGATCTGCGCCCCCGACGACAGCTGAACCTGATAGGCGCCGATATGCTGGGTGATTCCACCGGCTTCCTTCGCGGCGACGTCGGTTTCGCGCAGGGCGTCGAGAAGCGACGTCTTGCCGTGGTCGACATGGCCCATGACCGTGACGATCGGAGCGCGCGGGATCAAAGCCTCTTCCTGATCCGCCTCGCCACCGAGACCGACCTCGACGTCGGATGCGCTTACCCGTTTCGAGCGATGGCCGAATTCACTGACGATCAGCTCCGCCGTGTCGGCGTCGATCGTCTGGTTGATGGTCGCCATGGTGCCCATGCGCATCAGGAACTTGATGAGCTCGGCGCCGCGGACTGCCATGCGGGAGGCAAGCTCCTGCACGGTGATGGCCTCCGGGATGATGACCTCACGAACGACCTTGCGCGAATCGCCGCCGGCCGCTTCGTTCGCGGCCCGGCGTTCACGCTCCCGCGCGCGGCGGACCGAAGCGAGGCTCCGCTGGCGCTCATCGTCGGACAGCGCCTGAACGACGGTCATCTTGCCGCCGCGGCGCCGATCGTCGCCACCGCGGCGACCGACCGTCGCTTTCTTGGTGTCGACTCGACCCGGTCGCCGCGCCGGGCGCGCGGGTGCCGCAGCCGGCCGCTCCTCGGTGGTTTCGGCCGCCGGCTTGGGCCGTGCCGGCCGCGCTTCTTCCTCGGCAGCGGGTGTCGTGCGCCTGGCCGCCATCTCCTCGGACTTCCGGCGCGCTTCCTCTTCGGCGCGCTTCCGCTCGTCCTCGGCACGACGACGCGCCTCGGCCTCCTCGGCGGCACGCGCTTCCTCCTCGGCCTTCTGCCGCGCCTCTTCCTCGGCCTGCAGGCGCGCTTCCTCTTCCTCTCTCGCCCGGCGGTCGGCGTCCAGCTCGGCCTGCAGGCGCGCTTCCGCGTCGGCCTTGCGGGCGCCCTGAAGCGCCCGGGCGCGCGTCTGGCGCTCGGCGTCGGTCAGCGTGACCTGCCGCTGCTGCTGCTTGCCGCCGGCCTCGGCCGGAGCGTCACTGCGCGCCGGCTCGGCAGAGGGGGCCGTTTCCGGTCCGCTCTTCCCAGGACGGAAAGTGCGCTTCTTCTTGACCTCCACGGTCACGGTCTTCTGGCGGCGGTGCGAGAAGTTCTGCGTCACCTGGCCGCTTTCGACCGTCTTCCGAAGCTCGAGGCGCCCGGGCCGGGAAAGGCCGAGAACCTTCTTGTCATCGTCCATGTTTTCTTCGCTCATTTCGTTGCGGGTCCTTCGACCCGTTCAATTCCGTTCGTACGGCCTGCGTCGGCCCGCAGACCCTGAAGCCGTGCGGCGTCGGCCAGAAAGCTCTCCGCCAGGGGACCCGCCATGACTACGGCGTGGACCACATGCGGCTGACCCATCGCCTCGGACAGTGTCGCTGCGTCGAACAGCGCCACATGGGCGATCCCCGGAGCAACAGCCGCAGCCAGCCGGGCCAGCTTATCGCGCCCGTCAGCGGCGGCGTCGTGCGCTTCGACAAGGATGCGCACATCCCCCTGCTTCAAGGCGCCCCGGACCTTCTCGAAGCCCGTGATCGCCGCCCCGGTCCGCCGCGCCAGCCCCAGCCAGCGCAGGCAGCGCGCCTCGATCAGAGACGCGGCCAAGTCGGCGAGCTTCGGATCGACCGAGACCGCTCCCTTCATGGCCCGTGCGAACAGGTTCTTCGCCATAGCCCGCTCGATCAACCCGCGATCCGCCTTGATCCACGCGCCCCGCCCCGGCAGGTTGCCCGCCACGTCCGGCACGATCTGCCTTTCCGGCGTCGCGACGAATCGAAGAAGCTCCGCCTTGTCGCGGACCTCGCCGGAAACGATGCACCGGCGCCGGCTGCCGCCGGTCTCTCCCGCTTCTTCGTTCACAGTCAGCGTATCGCCGTCCATCGGTCGCTTCGCCGGTATCGTCAGGCCCCGCTCTCCGCCGGGTTTTCTGCTTCTTCCGCGGGGGTCTCCTGATCCTCGTCGCCGAACCAGTGCGCCCGTGCCGCCATGATGACGTTGTTGGCTTCGTCCTCCGAAAGCTCGTTCGCGCCGACAATGTCGCGCAGTTCGTCGCCGGCCAGATCGCCAAGGTCGTCCAGGGTTTTCACGCCCTGCTCGCCCAGCTTGACCAGCATGCCCGGGGTCAGGCCCTCGATCGCCGCGAGATCGTCGGAAACGCCCAGCTCCTGCCGGCGTCCCTCGTACTCCTCGTCACGCGCGGCAAGATAGTCGCGTGCGCGCGCGCCCAACTCGACGGCGATGCCTTCGTCGAAGCCTTCGATCTCCGCCAGTTCCTCCGGGTCGATGTAAGCGACCGCCTCGACGGAGTTGAAGCCCTCGGTCACCAATAGATGGGCGATCACGTCGTCGACGTTCAAGGCGTCGATGAAAAGCTGCGACGCGGTGCGGAATTCCTCGACGCGGCGCTCGGATTCCTCGCCCTCGGTCAGGATGTCGATGTCCCAGCCGGTCAGGACCGAGGCCAGCCTTACGTTCTGACCACGCCGGCCGATGGCCAGGCTCAACTGGTCGTCGGGGACGACGACTTCGATACGATGGGCGTCCTCGTCCAGCACCACCTTGGTCACCTCGGCCGGCGCCAGCGCGTTGACGATGAACGTCGCCGGGTCGGGGGACCACTGGATGATGTCGATCTTCTCGCCCTGCAGTTCGGTCACCACCGCCTGGACACGGCTGCCGCGCATGCCGACGCAGGCGCCGACCGGATCGATGCCGTAGTCGTTCGACACGACCGCGATCTTGGCGCGGCTACCGGGATCGCGCGCCACCGATTTGATCTCGATGATGCCGTCATAGATTTCCGGCACTTCCTGCGCGAACAGCTTGGCCATGAAGTCCGGATGGGTCCGCGACAGGAAGATCTGCGGGCCCCGCGGCTCCTTGCGGACGTCGAGGATCAGTGCCCGAACCCGCTCGCCGTTGCGGAAATTCTCCCGCGGGATCAGCTCCTCGCGGCGCAGGACGGCTTCGGCCCGACCCAGGTCGACGATCACGTTGCCGTACTCGACGCGTTTGACCAGCCCGTTGGCGACCTCGCCGACGCGATGCTGGTATTCCTCGTACTGACGGTTGCGTTCGGCTTCGCGGACCTTCTGGACGATGACCTGCTTCGCCGCCTGGGCCGCTACGCGCCCCAGGTCGATCGGCGGCAGGGGGTCGACGATCACGTCGCCCGGCTGCGCGTTCGGCAGGACGTGGCGTGCGTCCTCGACCGAGATCTGCGTGTCTTCGTTCTCGACCTCGTCGGTCACTTCGCGGATGCGCGCCAAGCGGATCTCGCCCGATGTCCGGTCGATCTCGGCCCGGATCTCGAGCTCCTGACCGTATTTCCGGCGCCCGGCGGTCTGGATCGCCTGCTCCATCGCCTCGAGGACCATGTCGCGGTCGATCCCCTTGTCGCGGGCGACCGCGTCGGCGACCTGCAGCAGTTCAGGCCGTGTCAGGCTGCTTCCACTATCGGTTTGCATCGGTGCTATTCGTTCGCCCTTCCGGCATGTGCCGCAATCAGTTCATCCGTCAACAGCAGCTTCGCGTCCCTTATGTCCGCGAAGGGCAGCACGACGTCGTCTCCCCCATCGAGGCGCATACGGATATGCGCGTCGGCGAAGCCGAGCAGCTTGCCGCGAAACCGGCGTCGCCCGTTGATCGGCGTCTCCATCTCGACCTTTGCATCGAAGCCCGCGAAACGCTCGAAATCGCGGGGCTTCACCAGCGGTCGGTCGATGCCCGGTGAACTCACCTCCAGCTGGTACGAGCCGGCTATCGGGTCCTCGACGTCGAGGATGGCCGATACCGCGTGGCTGATATCCGCACAGTCCTCGACCGTCATCGCCGCGTCGTCGATCCGCTCGGCCATGACCTGCAGGGTCATGTTGCGCCCACCGAGCATACGGACACGAACCACGGAATAGCCCATGTCCTCCAGGGTGGGCGCGAGCAGCGCTTCGATCGCTCGCGCCTGGTCAGGATTCAGTGCAGACACCTCCACAAACTGCAAGCCGTCGCACAAACAAAAAAGTGGGCACGCGGCCCACGGTCCAATCTTGTCGAGCGACTCGACTCAGTGAGTTATGCGCGAAATATACGAAAAAAGCCGCTCGCTTCAAGCTCTTTCGCAGCTTCGGACGGCTGCAGAGAACGTCATAGACGGCGGAATTCGAGGAATGCCGGGGTGCGCCCGGCGGCACGCGCCTTCTCTTCGTAACGGGTCGCAACGGCTTCCGCCGGACGCTCCCGCCAGTCGGCCGGGCGGCGTGCCGTCCACGCGAAGTCGGGGTGCCCGATCAGATGGGCGAGCATCCAGCGACAGTAGCCCATATGGTCGGTGGCAAGGCGGAGAAGGCCGCCTGGAACCAGCACGCGCGCCAGATCGGCGATCGTTTCCGGCGAGACGATCCGACGGCGATGATGGCGCGCCTTGGGCCAAGGATCGGGGAAAAGGATGTAGCAGCGCCCGATCGACGCCGTGGGCAAGCGTTCGAGGAGGTCGCGGGCGTCGTCCGGCCAAAGCCGCAGATTGTCGAGGCCCCGGTCGGCGGCTACGGCGACCAGTTTCGCCGTCCCTTCCATGAAGGGCTCGCTGCCGATGAACCCGATCTCGGGATGGGCCTCGGCCATATGGGCGAGATGCTCGCCGCCGCCGAATCCGATCTCCACCCACACATCGTCGACGGGGTGGGGAAAGAGAGAGGCCGGCGGATCGTCCCGCTCTTCGGATGAAAGCGAAAGCCGCGGCAGATGCTCGGTGACGAGCATCCGCATTCGCGGCCGGAGGCGCCGCCCGCGCCGACGGCCGTAAAGGTTCCGTCGGCGCGGGGCGAGGCCCGACTCGGCTTCGTCGATCAGCTGACTTCGGCGCGCAGGGCGTCGGCGATGTCCGTCTTCTCCCAGGAGAAGCCGCCATCGGCTTCCGGCGCACGGCCGAAATGGCCATAGGCCGCCGTCCGGGCATAGATCGGGCGATTGAGGTGCAGATGCGTGCGGATGCCGCGCGGCGACAGGTCGACGAGGCGCTGAAGGGCATCGGCCAGCACGTTCTCCGGTACCTTGCCCGTGCCCTCGGTATTCACGTAGACCGACAGCGGCTTCGAAACGCCGATGGCGTAGGCAAGCTGGATCGTGCAGCGCTCGGCGAGATCGGCCGCGACCACGTTCTTGGCCAGGTAGCGCGCCGCGTATGCGGCCGAGCGGTCGACCTTGCTCGGGTCCTTGCCCGAGAACGCGCCGCCACCGTGCGGCGCCCAGCCGCCATAGGTGTCGACGATGATCTTGCGGCCCGTGAGCCCGGCGTCGCCGTCCGGTCCGCCGATGACGAAGCGGCCGGTCGGATTGACGTAGAAGTTCTCCTCGTCGCACATCCAGCCATCGGGCAGCACGTCGACGACATGCGGGCGGACGATCTCGCGTATCCGGTCCTGGTCGACGTCGGGGTGGTGCTGCGTCGAGACGACCACCGAAGTCGCGCGGACGGGCTTGCCGTTCTCGTACTGCAGCGTCACCTGGCTCTTCGCATCGGGGCCCAGATAGGGCTCGGCGCCCGAATGGCGGGCTTCGGCCAGCGAATGCAGGATCTTGTGCGAGAAGTGGATCGGGGCGGGCATCAGCGCCTCGGTCTCACGACATGCGAAGCCGAACATGATGCCCTGGTCGCCAGCGCCTTCGTCCTTGTTGCCCGCGGAGTCGACGCCTTGCGCGATGTCCGCGGACTGGCTGTGCAGATGGACCTCCACTTTGGCATTTTTCCAATGGAAGCCGTCCTGCTCGTATCCGATGTCGCGGACTGCGGCGCGCGCGATCTCCTCGATCTCCTTCTTGTCGATGACCGGACCGCGCGTTTCACCGGCGATGACGATCAGGTTGGTCGTCGTCAGGGTCTCGGCGGCAACGCGCGACATGGGTTCGGCAGTCAGATAGGCGTCGACGATCGCGTCGGAGATACGGTCGCACACCTTATCGGGGTGGCCTTCGGACACGGATTCGCTGGTGAACAGGAAGTCGGACCTCGACATGTATCGCCCTCGCTAAAAAATGAACGGAACAGGATGGGCGCCCGTGTTTGCGCCGGCCGACAAGGGCTGGCGAAGGATAGAACCTTGGCTGCGCGATCGCTACGCCGCGCCAACGCGGGCGCAGAAAGAAGTCGCCCGGCGATCATATCCGTAACCGGATCTGGGCGAAAACGCGGTGCGGAGACTAGAGGGCAGGGCGGCCGGCGTCAACATGGCGCCGGTCGAAGGGGGCGTCCAGCGCCCGAACCTTACGCCGCGTCCCGCAGCAGGGCGTGGAATCGGGCTGCCATCGTCGTTGGCGGCAGGCCATCGGGCTTCACCACGAAAAGCGTCTTTTTCAAGGGAGCGCCCGCGAGGTCGATCGCCCTCAGGCTGCCGGCTGTCACTTCGTCATGGACGGCCGCGCGCATGACCAGAGAGATTCCGAGGCCGGCACGCACCGCTTCCTTCACGGCCGCGGTGCTGCCGAGCGTCATCGATATCGTCACCCGGTCGGCCGCTTCGCCGAAGGCCTCGCGCAGAAGGCGCCCGGTGCCGGTTCCCGGCTCTCCCCCGATCATCGGGGTCTCCAGCAGTTCGGCCGGCGGAATCGTCGCTTCACCGGCCCAAGGATGGTGAGGCGGGACGATCACCACGAGCTGTTCCTGCCGCCACGGTTCGGCGTGACAGCCGGGGCGCCCGTCCCACCATTCCATGATCGCGAGGTCGATGTCGCCGCATTCGACCCGGTCGGCGATCTCGGGATTGGTCGCGATCACGAGTTCGGCGGTGACTCCCGCACGGACCCGAAAATCCCCGAGCAGGCGCGGCAGCAGATATGTGCCGATGTTACCGCCGGCACCGACGACCAATGAGCGGTCGGAGACCGAGGCGATCGCTCGGCTTTCGGCGTGGAGAAGCCGCAATGCGTGCGGAAGAAAGCGGGCGCCGGCGGGCGTGGGTTGCGCGCCGTTGCGGCTCCGCACGATCAGCCGGGCGCCAAGTTCGGTCTCGAGCTTGCGGACGAGTTGGGTGACCGTCGGCTGCGCGCAGCCCAGCCGCTTCGCGGCTTCGAGAAAACCGCCCGCTTCCAAGACGGTGGCGAAGGCGCGGACCTGGGCGAGGTTTAGCGTCATTGGCGCGACTCCGGATCGTTGATGGCGCAGCGTGGCCGGCGACCTTCCAAGCAATCGACGATGTTGAGGGCCGCTTCGGTGACGATCGCGCGGCGCGCATCGGCGACGGCGGACCCGAGATGGGGGGTGAGGACGGTCCTGTCGGGCATGGCCCGCAGCCGGTCGGGAACCGTCCTGGGGCGATCGGCACGGGACATGTCTTCGAACGCGAAGACATCTGCGGCATAGCCACCGAGACGGCCCTCTTCGAGGAAGTCGGCGACCGCTTCCTCGTCGACCAGCGAGCCGCGCGCCGCGTTGATGAGTAGGCAGCCCGGGCGGAGTGTGGCGAGCAAGCGCCGGTTGACGAGATGGACCGACCGCGGCTCCAGCGGCAAGGCGAGGACCAGGATGTCGGCTTCCGCTGCCATCACTGCGAGGCGGCGGCGCTCGACGGCCAGCAGCCTCTCCTCGGTCGGTGGCAAAGGGTGATCGTCCACATAGAGGAGCCGGCATCCGAAGGCGCGAAGACGCCGGGCGAGAGCGCGGCCCAGAGTGCCCATCCCGACAATCCCGACCGTCGCGCCTTCCAGGCCACGGCCAAACAGTATCGGGCGCCAGCCCGTGAATCCGCCGCTACGGACGAGGCGGTCTCCGGTGACGAGATTTCTCGACAGTGCCAGCAATAGACCGACCGCGAGGTCCGCGGTGGGCGCGCTGAGGAGGTCGGGGACGACGCTCACCCAAATGCCGCGCCGGGAGCAGGCGGCGACGTCGATGTTGTCCGCTCCCTTCAAGGCGCCGGCGACGATCTGCAGGGACCGGCACCTCCGCAGCAGGTCGTCGTCCACCGCATCGGTCATGAAGGCGAGAATGCCGAACGCCTCCCCAGACCGTTCGATCAGTTCCTTCCGGCTCCAGGGCGCCGGTCGATCATTGGCGACGACGTCGGCATGCGGCGTCAGCACGCTGATGGCGGCCGGTTCGGCAAGGTTGGTGACGACGACTTTGGGGCGGATTGCCCTTCTCCCTCTAATATATTTAATAATATAATTTATTATGGAAATATATTGCAATTCGTTATTTATGGCGCGGGTTTCTGATGCCAGAGCTGCCAATGAGGTTTCGCCGTGACGCTGCCCCCGCCTAATTCTTTGCCGAATGGCGCCGACGGCCGATTGGGGCGATGGGCGTGGTGGCTGTGCGCCAGCCGGGCGGCGGTCTCGCTCTCCTTCATGATCTATGCAGGCAGTTTGCCGGCCCTCGGCATCGCTTGGGCGATGAGCGATGCCGAGGCGGGTCTCGTCCAGTCGGTCTTCAATTTCGCCTATGCCTTGTCGCTGGTCGCTGCGGGCTGGCTTTCGGACCGGCTGGGTGCGCGCCGGGTGTTCCTGTGGTCGAGTGCCTGCACGGCGCTGGCCGGAATCATGGTCGCCGGTCTTGCCCGTTCGTTCGAATCGGGTCTCGTTCTCTTCGCTCTGTTCGGCCTGTTCCATGGTGGCACCTACACGCCATCGATCATGCTGATCGCTCAGGGCGTCCCCTCCGCTCGGCGTGGTCTGGCAATCGGCATGCTGCTGGCCGGGGCGTCTCTCGGTTATGCCGGATCGATCGCGATCGCCAGCGCGGCCACCGCCTTCGCGTCCTATCGAGAAGCGTTCGTCGTCTGCGCCATCGCGCCTGCCGCGGCGTTTCTGTTCGCCAAAACAGGAACCCGGGGCCGCCCCAATCTGATCGTTCGGCGGCACGCTTCAGTCGATCTGCCGAAGGGCCAGTCGGACCGTCATGCCTCGATCCTCCTGACGCTCGGATATACCGCCCATTGCTGGGAGCTCCTGGGTATGTGGGCGTGGATGCCGGCATTCCTTCTATCTGCTCTCGCGGCATCGTCGGCCGCAGGGCAACTGGTGCTTGGCGTGTGGATCGGGATCGCCATCCACCTCTCCGGTTGCCTTTCCGCCTTCACCATGGGGCATGCCTCCGACCGCTTCGGCCGCCGGACGGTCCTCGTCCTGCTCGGCATTCTCGGAGCCGCCAGTTCGCTGGCGATCGGCTGGCTGGAGCAGGCGCCGGCGGCCCTGCTTCTCGCTTTTGCCGCTCTCTATGGCTTTACCGCCCTCGGCGATTCGCCGGTGTTGTCGACCGCCATGACGGAGACGGTTGCACCGCGGTCGCTCGGATCGGCGCTCGCCCTCCGCTCGATCCTCGGCTTCGGCGCCGGCGGACTGTCTCCGCTCGTCTTCGGCGCGGTGCGCGATGCGACGCCGCCGGACTTCGGATGGATCGCCGCGTTCTCGGTCCTGGGCGCGGGCGGGTTGGCGGCGGCCCTCTGCGCGATGCTCCTGCGGGGGCGCCGCCGGCGAAGTTCCGCTTTCACAGGGCGTCGAGAAGGAGAGCTGACATGCGGGGAGGATTGATCGTGACGGGTGGCGGCAGGGGCATCGGGGCGTCGGTCGCGCGCCTCGCCGCCGAGCAGGGCTATGCGGTCTGCGTGAACTATCGGCGTGACGAGCGTGCCGCGACCGCCGTGGTCGGGGCCATCGCCGCCGCCGGGGGCAGGGCGACCGCCGTCCGTGCCGATGTCTCGTCCGAAGACGAAGTGAGGGCGCTGTTCGTGACGGCGGAGCGCGCGCTGGGTCCGATCGCAGGGCTAGTCAACAATGCCGGGATCACCGGCCCTATCGGACGCTTCGCCGACTCCGATCCGGACATCTGGCGCAGCGTCCTCGAAACCAACGTCGTTGGTAGCATGCTCTGTGCGCGGGAAGCGGTGCGCCGTTTCCTGCCTGTGGGCGGCGGCGCCATCGTAAACCTGTCGTCGGTCGCGGCCACGACCGGCGCCGCCGGCGAATACGTTCACTATGCCGCATCGAAGGCGGCGATCGACGCCTTCACCGTCGGCCTGGCGCGGGAGGTCGCAGACAGCGGCATACGCGTCAACGCCGTTGCGCCGGGCTCGACGCTCACCGACATACACGCGGCGGCGGGAGAGCCGGGGCGGCCGGCACGGGTGCGCGAGCGCATTCCGATGCGGCGGCTGGCCGAGCCGGACGAGATCGCGGCGACGATCATGTGGCTGTTCTCGGAGGAGGCGTCCTACGTCACAGGGGCGGTGCTTCGCGTAGCCGGCGGATTCTGAATGCGGCCGCTTCGCCACGGAGGACGTGTGAAAGGAGACCTCGAGCCGGCTGAGGGCAGCTGCTCCTGCCAGAGAGAGCAGGCCGGTTGGACTGCTGAAGCCGGTCTGACGGCGAGGCGCTTCAGCCAGTGGCCGGCGGACGCCCGATGGAGACCGCCGCCGGCCGTTTCTGACGACCTTACTTCTTGGGGCGTTCGGGCTTGGGCCGGTCGGCCAGCGCTTTGATCAGCTCGAACAGGCGTTTGCGGGCGTTTCCGTCCGAGATGCGGTAGTAGGCGCGGACCAGCTCGAGCGTCTCCCGTTTATGGAGCGGGTCGTCCTCGAACGGCTCGTGGGCTTCGTTCATGCCTTCGAAACGGCTTTCGACGTTCTCGGGCATGTCGTCGAAGAAAAAGGCGATCGGTACGTTGAGTACCTTGCCCAGCTGATAAAGACGGCTGGAACCGATGCGATTGGTGCCCCGTTCGTATTTCTGAACTTGTTGAAAAGTCAGCCCGATCGCATCGCCGAGCTTTTCCTGGCTCATGCCGAGAAGCGTCCGTCTCAGACGGATGCGGCTCCCGACATGAACATCGACGGGGTTAGGCGTTGAAGCCATGCAGTCACTCCTTCCAAAGCAGTCGATATCGGCCGGTCATTGTGTCAATCCTGGGGCACGCCCGCGGACAAAGTGATTGCCCTTTCGACAGAAGCATCACTGAGCCATCGCGGCACTGAATTCCGTCCGCTCATTTATCCCGAGTACTGCACCGGCGCGGTTGTATCTCTTGGCAACCTTCATGACAAGTCGAACCCAAGGAGGGTTGCTCCACCTGAGGGCGTGAGCGCAAGAGCTCAGTTGCAATAGGTGAGCAAGTTTCGTGCCACCTATGGGCGCGGAATGGCCTGCTGGTTTCGCGCACATCATGAGGCGCGGCGGGCGAATCGGGAAACGCCGATCGGCAGGGCTGCCACGGCGAGGATGCCGAGTAGGATTCCATCGCCGAAGCGAGCGTAGGGCGTCGGCTCGGACGAGGCGGCGGGAAGGTCGGCATCGGCGATTCCTTCGGCACCGAGCGGGATCTCGGCGGTAACCCGGCCGTAGGAGTCGATCACCGCGGAGATGCCTGTATTGGCGACCCGTACCAGCGGCAGACCTTCTTCGACGGTGCGGAAACGGACCTGAGCCAAATGCTGATGGGGTCCGGTGCTGATGCCGTACCATCCATCGTTCGTCACGTTCAGCAGCCAGGCCGGACGGTTGGCCGGATCGGTCACCGCGCCCGGAAAAATGCCTTCATAACAGATGAGTGGGCTGAAAGGCGGCGTGCCCGGAACGCGGAGGGTCCTGGGGCCCGGCCCGGCGGTGAAGTCGGTGTCGCCGACCGTGAGCTTCGCGACGGCGAACAGGTCGCGCATCGGTACGTACTCGCCAAACGGGACCAGATGGGCCTTGTCGTACACGCCGACGATACGGCCGTCCGTGTCGACGGCTTCCAGGCTGTTCCAGACGCGGAAGGGTTCTTCGCCGCGCGGGCTCGCGCGAGTGGCGCCGGTCAGAAGTATGGCGCCATCCGGAAGCATGGCTCCGATGCGCTCACGGACCTGCGGCTCACGCTCAAGAAGGAAGGGAACCGCGGATTCGGCCCATATTACCACCGTCGGCGCTTGCGGCGCTGATTGGGTCGACAGTGCAATTTGCTTCGCAAAATGCGATTCCGCTAGATCCGGTCGCCATTTTGCCACCTGCGGAATATTCGGCTGCACCAGCCGAAGGCGGACGTCGGGTACATCTGTTGTTTCGGCCGTGGCGAGCCGTATCGCGCCGCCGGCCCATAAGAGGCATAGCCCCGCGGCCGCTGCGATCACCGGCCGCCATCGGCTGCGAGCGGAGACATCATCGGTCAGGATGGCGGGCATGGCGAAGATCAGGACGGTAAGGAAGCTGATACCGTAAACCCCTGTCACCGCCGCGGGTTGCATCATCGCCGGCGTGTCGGACCAGGCATAGCCGATCAGGTTCCAGGGGAAGCCGGTAAGAACGTGCCCGCGCAGCCATTCGGCGACCGTCCAGGCGATCGCCAGGACCACGATCCGTTCCGCGCCACCGTTGTTCGCAGCAATGCGGTAGAGCGTGCCGGCGAGGCCAGCGAAAATCGCAAGCCCTGCCGCGAGCAGCAGAACGGCCGGGGCCGCCGCCCATCCCACCGTGTCGGCGTAGACGAGGAAGGCATTGCCGATCCAATAGAGACCGGCAGCGAAATAGCCGAGGCCGAATGCCCATCCGGTGGCGAAACCGCCGCGCGCCGAACGGGTTCCGTCGAGCAGCCACACCAGTCCGGGCAGGACGACCGGCAGTACGACGACCCAATGGAAGGGGGAAAGCGCCAATGTGGCCACGGCGCCCAGAACGGCGGCGGCCACCATCCTTACCCATGGCCGGCAGTGTCGCGCCGCATGCGCGATCCCCCGAAGGCGGCTCAGAAGTACGGCGGAAGTTGGCGGAGCCGCGTGGTTCGGACTGGAACGCTGCACGACGGCTTCGCGGTGTTCGTCGCGGTCAGGGTGCTGCGGTTTCGGCGGTCTCTTCCGCCGAGCCGTCGCCGGCGGGCAGTACGCGGACGGCCTTGATCCGTCGCGGATCGGCGCGCACGACTTCGAAAGCCAAGCCTGAGGGGTGCTCGATCGTCTCGCCGGGCTCGGGAACGCGTCCGGCGAGATTGAAGATCAGTCCGCCCAGGGTATCGACTTCCTCGTCCGTTTCGTCGGGAAGAAGGTCGACGCCGACCCGTTCTTCCAGCGTCGCGATCGGCGTTCGAGCGTCCGCATCGATGCTGCCGTCGGGGCGGTCGCGGAGCATGGGCGACTCTTCGCGATCATGCTCGTCTTCGATCTTGCCGACGATCTGCTCGACCAGATCCTCGATGGTGACCAGCCCGTCGATCCCACCGTATTCGTCGACCACCATCGCCATATGGACCTTGGTGTTCCGCATCTTCAGCAGCAGATCGCGGACCGGCATGGACGGCGGGATATAGAGAAGCTGGCGGGTCAGGCCGGTCAGGGTGACAGGGCTTTCGGTTCCCCAGAAGCGGACGAGGTCCTTGATATGGACCATGCCGATAACGTCGTCGAGCGAGTCGCGGTAGACGGGCAGGCGCGAATGGCCTTCCTCCGCCATCAGTCGCGCGACGTCCGCCACCGGGGTGTTCTCGTCCACGGCCGCGACGTCGGCGCGCGGCACCATGACGTCATAGATCGTGAGGCTGCCGAATTTGAGCAGGTTGGCGAGCATCGTGCGCTCATCCTCGCTGATCGGGCGGGCATCCTCGCCCTCGCCATGGACCAGCGTCTCGAAGGCCTGCTGCAGGTCCCCGTCGTTACGGCCGCCGGTCAGTTCCCGCAGCCAGTTTCCGATTGTCCGTAATAGCGGAAGATCCTGGTCGGTCTCGGAAGAACGGACCGGTCTGTCGGAAGGCGAGTCGCTCATCTCCTCACAGGGGTTGCGCGGAAACGGATGCATAGGGATCCGATATCCCCAGCGATGCGAGGATAGCGATTTCCTCGCGTTCCATGACCGCTGCGTCGCTGTCGGTCAGGTGGTCGTATCCCAGGACATGCAAGACGCCGTGGACGACCAGATGGGCGGTATGGTCTGCGGCCGTCTTCCCCTGCTCTCCGGCCTCACGGAGGACGGTGCCGAGCGCCAGAGCGACGTCGCCGAGATGGCGGGGACCTTCCTCCGCCTCGGCCGGGATCGGGTCGGGATCGTCAGGAAAAGACAGAACGTTGGTGGGGCTGTCCTTGCCGCGGAAGCGGGCGTTGAGGTCGCGCAGCGTTTCGTCGTCGGCGAGCATTACGCACAGCTCGGCCGGTGCCGTCGCCTTCGCCCGGACAAGTGCGGTTTCGGCGGCCCGGCCGACCAAGGACTCGATCCCCGATACCGACCGGAGCCATGTCTCGTCCTCGACCAGGACGTCGATCACGAACCCGGACTCCGGCTCTTCCGCCGCTGCCGCTTGCAGGGCCGCGCTCACGACTCCTCCGTTTTCGGCTGCCGGTCGTAGGCGCGGACGATCCGCGTCACCAGCGCATGCCTGACCACGTCCGCTTCGCCGAAATCGATCCGGTTCACGCCTTCCACGCCATCCAGCACCCTCAGCGCGTCGGCGAGGCCAGACTTGGTGCCGCGCGGCAGGTCCACCTGCGACAGGTCGCCGGTCACCACCATCCGCGAATTCTCGCCAAGCCGGGTCAGGAACATCTTCATCTGGACGGGAGTCGTGTTCTGGGCCTCGTCCAGGATGACGAAGGCGTTCGACAGCGTTCGCCCGCGCATGAAGGCGAGTGGCGCGACCTCGATCTCGCCCGACTCGATCAGTTTGCCCGCCTTGTGGCCGGGCATGACGTCGAACAGGGCGTCGTAGAGAGGCCTCAAATAGGGATCGACCTTCTCGCGCAGATCGCCCGGCAGGAAGCCGAGCTTCTCGCCCGCTTCGACAGCGGGCCGCGACAGCACCAGCCGGTCGACCTCGCCGTTGACCAGCATCGTCGCCGCGACCGCCACCGCCAGATAGGTCTTGCCGGTTCCCGCCGGCCCGACCGCGAACACCAATTGCTCCGTCTGCAGGGCCCGGACATAGGCGGCCTGGGCGGGAGAGCGCGGCAGGATCTGGCGCTTCTGCGTGCGGATGATGCCGTCCTCGGCCACCATCCGCGGCAGCCGGTCGCTGCCGGAGCCGCGGGTGACCATGCGGATCGACGCGTCGACCTCCGCCGCGCCCACAGGGTGGCCGCTCTTCAGCATGGCGTAGAGGTCGGACAGCACCTCGCGTGCATCCGATGCCGCTTCCGGCGTGCCGCTGATCGCAACCTGATTGCCGCGTACGGTCGTGGTGATGCCGAGCTGCGACTCGATGCGGACGAGGTTCTCGTCATGCCGGCCGAACAGCTCCGAAAGCAGGTTGTTGTCGTCGAAGGTGAGATGGAGAGGCGTCGCAGCGACTCGCGTGTCGGTCGAAACCGGAAGGCGGCTCAAGCGCACTCCTTCATGAGAGCGTCACCCACTGGAGACGACGGTAACACGCCCGCGAGACTGTTTGGATGACATTCGGTGATGCGGACCGGGACGATGCGGCCGATGAGGGCCGGATCGGCCTCGGCATGGACCGGCTGCAAATAGGGACTGCGTCCGACGAGCTGCCCCGCATAGCGGCCCGGCCGCTCGAACAGCACGGGAAGCGTGCGACCGACGCAGGTTTCGGCGAAGGCCGTCTGCTGGACCCCCAGCAATTCCTGAAGCATCGCCAGGCGCTCGGATTTCACCGGCTCCGGCAGCTGGGCGTCCAGCACGGCGGCCGGGGTGCCCGGTCGGGCGCTGAATTTGAACGAGAACGCCTGGGCGTAGGTGACGGACGTCACCAGCCGCAGCGTTGCCGCGAAGTCCTGGTCGGTTTCGCCGGGAAAGCCGACGATGAAATCGGACGACAGGGCGAGATCGGGGCGCGCCTCGCGCAAGCGGTCGACGATGCGGCAGTAGCTCTCGGCGGTGTAATGCCGGTTCATCGCCGCAAGGATGGTGTCGGAGCCCGACTGGACCGGCAGGGGCAGATAGGGCATCAGCTTGTCGACCGTCCCGTGCGCGTCGATCAGGTCGTCGGTCATGTCGCGCGGATGCGAAGTCGTGTAGCGGATGCGGTCGAGCCCGTCGATTTCCGCCAGACGATGGATCAGCCGGGCGAGCGACCAGGTGGCGCCGTCGGGGCCTTCGCCGTGATAGGCGTTGACGTTCTGGCCGAGCAGGGTGATCTCCCGCACGCCACCGGCGACCAGATGCCGGGCTTCGTCGATCAGCCCGGCGACGGGCCGCGAGAATTCGGCGCCGCGGGTGTAGGGCACGACGCAGAAGGTGCAGAAGCGGTCGCAGCCTTCCTGGATCGACAGAAAGGCCGTGCTGCCGGATGCCGTGCGGCTTTCCGGCAGACGGTCGAACTTGTCCTCGACCGGAAAGTCTGTTTCGACCAGCGCGACGCCCGCGGCACGCGAAGCCTGGGCGACCATTTCCGGCAGCCGGTGATAGGTCTGGGGCCCGAGCACGATGTCCACGAACGGCGCGCGCCGGACGATCTCCTCGCCCTCCGCCTGGGCGACGCAGCCGGCGACGGCAAGCATCATCCGACCGCCGGACTCGGACTTTTGCTTCTGGAGCGGGCGCAGACGGCCAAGCTCAGAAAAGACCTTCTCGGCCGCCTTCTCGCGAATGTGGCAGGTATTCAGGATCACCATGTCGGCGTCGGCGGCTTCCGCGGCCACGCCATAGCCCAACGGCGCCAGAACCTCCGCCATACGCTCCGAGTCGTAGGCGTTCATCTGGCAGCCGTAGGTCTTGATGAAGAGCTTCTTCTTACTCAACGCTGAATTGCCGGCCCTTCTCCGCTTGTTCCAGGGCCACGCGTTACTGTCTGGCCCGACATTAGCATTGCATCGACTTCAGTCAAGCTGCGCCCTGCAATTGCGCTGGCGCGCCATCGCGTCCCGTCAGCGCCGACGCCACGCCGTCCGCCACCACCCGATGGCAGTGAAGCGCCATCGCTTTGCGTGATCCGAAGCTCTCACGGGTCAGCGGCGGATGAAAAACCACGCGGACACCGAACGGCGCCAGGGTCAGGGCCGCCCATAGATGGCTCGGCAGGTCCATGTCGCCATACCAGGCGAAGAACGGGCGCATGGACCGGCGCATCGGCAGATTGCCGAGGGCGTTGTAGGCGATCGACACCGGCTGCACGGTCAGCGGCTGTCCGTCGACATCCTGGTCGGCGACAGCGAAGAAGGTGCTGTTGAAACGCAGTACGCGATTTCCGTCATTGCTGGTGCCTTCGGGGAACAGGACCAGATCGTCGCCTTCGGCCAGCCGAAGGGCGATGTCGTCGCGGTGGGCGGCGCTTCGCGACGCGCGGCGCACCACGAAGACGCTCCGCTGCAGCTTGGCCAGCATGCCGAACAGCGGCCAGCTCGCGACCTCGTGCTTGGCGACGAACGACACCGGCTTCAACGCACTCAGGACGATGATGTCGAGATAGGAGGTATGGTTGGCGACGATCAAAGTCGGAGCAACCGCACTCGGGGTTCCGGTCACCTCGACCGCGATGCCGATGATGCGACAGTTCACCCGGTGGTAGAGGACGGGGAGCTTCTTGGCCAACGGTGAACGCACGGCGAGCGCCCCCGCCTGCGCCGGCAGCAGCAGCAGGGTCCACAGCAGGAGCAGAGCGATCTTTCCTGCCGCCTTCACCGCCCCAACCTGTCGGCTCAAGTGGGTCCCAGGTCTCGGTCGGCGCGGTCGTAGTGCTGGCGGTACTTCCGGGTCACGAGCTCGGTCTTCACCACCACGCAGACATCGGTGGTGTTGAACTGCCGGTCGATCACCGCACCGTCGCCGACGAAACCGCCCAGGCGCAGATAGCCCTTCACCAGCGGTGGCAGTGCATCCAGCGCTGCCCGGCGGTCGACCTGATCCGCGGCCAGGCGGTTCATGTCGACATAGAGATGAGGCAGAGCCTTCGCGCGCAGGTGCTCGGGCGCGAGATGGCTGTGGTAGAGATAGGAAAGCGGCAAAGCGAGCTCGTCCGGGTCGACGCCCCGCAGGCTGCCGCAGCCGAACATCAATTTGATGTCGTGGTAGAAGACATAGGCGGCGATCCCGCGCCACAGCAGCTGCACGGTGGTGCCGTTGCGGTAGGCGCTGTCGATGCAGGACCGTCCCAGCTCCAGAATCTCGCCTTCCTGGGCGACGATCGGAGCGATGTCGTACTCACCGGTGGTGTAGAAGCCGCGCTGTGCCTGCGCCTGTGACCGCCGGTTCAGCCGGTAGGTGCCGACCACGGCGCCCCGCGGCTGATCACGGTCGTGATCGATCACCAGCAGGTGGTCGCAATGATTGTCGAAGTCGTCGAAATCGCGCTTCGCCCGCGCCATGGCGGGGCTCGGCTCTGCCTTCATCTCGTCGTAGAAGACCCGGTAGCGCAGCGCCTGGGCTGCCCGCACCTCCGCCGGGTCGAGCGCAAGGCGCACTTCCAGGCTGCCGATGTGGATGTCACCGAACGGGCCGTCAATATATTCAGCGGTTGCCATTAGGGTTGGCTCTCACTCGTTCTCGAACGAACGGGCGCCCCGTCCGCGACGAGCGGATTTATCGCTCATCCTCGGCATCGAGCGGAACGCCATAAAGTTCCAGACGATGGTCGACGAGCTTGAAGCCGAGCTCCCGCGCGACGCGCTGCTGCAACTTTTCGATCTCGTCGTTCTGAAACTCGACCACTTTCCCCGACTTCACGTCGATCAGGTGGTCATGGTGTTCCTCGGGCGCTTCTTCATAGCGGGCGCGGCCATCACCGAAGTCGTGGCGTTCGAGAACATTCGCTTCCTCGAACAGCCGTACCGTCCGGTACACCGTCGCCATACTGATGCGGGGGTCGATCTCCGTCGCGCGCCTGTATACTTCGCCGGCGTCCGGGTGATCCGAGGAGTCCGAAAGAACGCGCGCGATCACGCGGCGCTGCTCGGTCATCTTCAGACCCTTCTCGGCACACAGCTGTTCGACACGCGATGTCATCGTCTGCTTGAAACCCTCACATCCACCAACATGATCAATATATCACGCGCGCGGCAGCCAAACACGAAAATACCCGAGAGAACCCCTCGGGAAAGGCGTCGCCGCCAATGCCGAACCGAAAGTATGCCGCTGGACGGACCATGCTACTTCGGGCGCCACCATACGAAGACGGGTGATTAGCACGGATGACATGTTCATGACCATCAACGACGACCCGGCCGGCCAAGCCGACCACTATCTGGACATTACTGATCAGGTGTGTCCCCTCACATTCGTCAAGACCCGCCTGAAGATCGAGCGCATCGCGCCGGGCGAAACCCTGGAGGTCCGCTTGAACGGGGGAGAGCCGCTCGAGAACGTGCCGCGTTCGGTGAGGGAGCTGGGCCATACCGTCTTGTCGCAGAGCAGAGAGGATGGCGAGGTCTACCGCTTGCTGATCCGCAAGGGCTGATCGGCCAGGGTCAGCGCCAAAACCAGCGCGTCGATCGGTGGACCACCGTCCTGCGGCTGATAGTAGCCGGCACGGCGGCCGATCACGGCGAAGCCTGCGCGCGCGTAGAGTGCGAGCGCAGGCGCATTTTCCACCGACACCTCGAGGAAAAGCCGCTGGATGCCGAGGCCGCCGCAATAGGCGCAAGCGGCCGTCACGATGGCGAAGCCGACGCCTCGCCGGCGGACACCGGGCGCGGTGCAGATCGTCAGGATCTCGGCCTCATCCAGCGTTGCGCGCACCAGAGCGAACCCGTGAAGGACATCGTCCCGGGACGCAGAAGACCGCGAAGCCGCCGGCCGCCCCGGCCGTGACGGCGAGCGAGTCCTCGTCCCACGCATCATCGAAGCTCGCCGCATGCATCGCGGCCATCGCCGACAGATCGGTCGCCGAAAGTCTTTCCGGAACGGTGACGGTCAGCGCGGCCATCGTTGCGGTGCTGTGGCGGGCAGGCGGGCGTCAGGCGCCCGCAGATAGAGGGGGGCGGGCGGTGCCACGCCGGGAACGATCGCGCGCCGTGCCGCAATTTCCGCGAGCACCCCGGCGTCGGGCAGTCCGGGGCCTTCGCCGCATCGTGCCGTTCCGCCGGCGGCTTCGATCAGCGGCGCCAACAGCGTCGCCCCGGTTCCGACCAGAACAGTGTCCTTTCCTGCGGCCAGAGCCGCCGCGTCCGCGAGGGAGAGGACGGCGGGCGATGAGGCCGGATTACCATCCGCTTCGAAAGCCTGGGCATAGACCTCCCCGCGGCGGGCGTCGATGGCGGCAATGACCGTCGCGCCGGACTTCATGGCCATGTCGAAGGCCGTTGCGGCGAGGGTTTCCAGCGTCGAAACCCCGAGGACGGGGATGTCGGCAGCGATCGCAAGGCCGCGGGCGGCGGCGAGGCCGATCCTGAGGCCGGTGAAGGTTCCCGGCCCAACGGTGACGGCGATGCGGTCGAGGTCGCGGTAGCCGAGGCCGGCTTCTTCCATCACCGCCTCGACCATCGGCATCAGATGCTCGGCATGACCGGCTTCGCGAAGCTCGAACCGGTGGGCGACGATCCGACCGCCGGCCATGACGGCGGCCGAGCAGGCGGCCGTCGCGGTGTCGAAGGCGAGAATATTCATCGCGCCGGACGGTCCGTTCGCGTTATCTGCGGGATCGGGCATCCGATCCCCAGCCGAAGAGGACCCGCATGCTGATACCGATCGCCCCGCCGGATTTCGACGTCGATCTCTATATCGCCTACGCCACGACGGACAATTTCACCGGCAAGCCGGTCTATCGGCGTGCCGCGTGCTACCTGCACCCGGATGCGGCGGCGGCGCTGGCCTGTGCGATCGACCTCGCGGCGCGTCAGGGGCTGCGGTTCCGCGTTTTCGACGGGTTCCGGCCGAGCGAGGCGCAGTGGGCGTTGTGGCGCCACACGCCGGACCCCGAATTCCTGGCCGATCCGCGTCGCGGCTCGCCGCATTCGCGGGGCGTCGCGGTCGATTTGACGCTGATCGATCAGGACGGCAGGGCGCTCGACATGGGAACCGGCTTCGATGCCTTCACGCCGCTTTCCCATCACGGCGCGGCGGGCATCACGCGGGAGGCGGAACGCAATCGGATGCTGCTGCTCGGCCTGATGACCGCGGCGGGCTGGGACTTCTATCGAAACGAATGGTGGCACTACCAACTCTTCCATGCGCGGCGCTATCCGCTGCTCAGCGACAGCGCCGCCCGGACCGGCCTTATGTAGTGCGCTTCAGACGATCGTGCACGCATCCGCGAAGGCCAGACGCGGTGCCCGCTTCTGTTTCGCCGCCGGATCGCCATAGCCGAGATTGCAGAGGAAGTTCGATCTGACACGGCCATCGGGGAAGAACGCCGCATCGACCTTCGCGTTGTCGAACCCGGACATCGGCCCGCAGTCCAGGCCCAACGCCCGTGCCGCCATGATCAGATAGGCGCCCTGCAGGCTGCCGTTCCGGAACGCGGTGGCCTGGATCAGGGCGTCGTTGCCGGCGAACCACGAGCGGGCGTCGGCGAAGGGATAGAGCTCCGGCAGCCTTTCGTAGAAGTCGAGATCGTAGCCGATGACCGCGGTAACCGGGGCGGTCATGGTCTGCTCGACATTGGTCGGAATCAATGCCGGCTTCAGCCGTTCCTTGGCTTCCGCGGACCGCACGAACACGATCCGCGCCGGCGAGCAGTTGGCGCTGGTGGGCGGCATCTTCATCAGGTCGAAAACGGCGGTCAGGGTTTCGTCGGAGACCGGTCTGTCCAGCCACTTCTTGTGGGTCCGCGCGACCCGGAACAGCTGATCCAAGGCCTTGTCGTCGATCGATCCGGACACGTGTTCGCTCCTCTTGATGTCTATTGCCGCCCCTTCGAGACGCAGTTCCGTCCGTCACGGTCCGACGGGCCCGGCAAGTCGAAAGGTGGAGAGGGCCGCACCGCCTGCCGTCGGCGGATGCGTCACGTCAGCAGGCGAAGCTGCTCGTCTGACAGATTGCCGGGGACGATGGCGAGCGGGATGCGGAGGCGCTTGGTCAGCTCGCTGGTGAGCTGGCGGACCAGCTCGTTGCTGCCCTCGCCGTCAGGCGCCGCGCCGAGGACCATGATGCTGATCGACGGGTCCTCGGCGATCAGCTTCAGCACCTGCTCGCCCTTGCGGCCTTCGCGGACATGGAGAACCGGCATCTTGCCCGAGATATCGTAAACCTCGGCCGCCAAGCTTTGCAGCAGCTCCTCCGCCGTCTGGCGCTGCTCCTCGCGCATCAGGTCGGCCACCGCCATCCAGTGCTCGAATTCGGCGGGCTCGATGACGTAAAGCAAGGCGACATGGCCGCTCGAATACCGGGCACGGAGACCGGCGAAGCGCATCGCCACCCGGCATTCGGGCGTGTCGTCGACGCAGACCAGGAAGGTGACTTCCCCGGGGACGTGCTGCGCGCCATCTGCATCACCCGGCGCGTGCTCGTCGCCATTGCGTGCAGCGTTGTCGGCCATCGTCTCTAAGCTCTTCGGAATAGAAGGTCGGCCGTCCATCCTGCCACCAGGGCGACGAGAACGGCAAGGACGCCATACTGCCAGGCTCTGTCCTGCGCGAAGTCGAACACAGTCGCTTCCAGGCCCGCCTTGTAAATCAGCAGCGCCGACGACTGGGATCGGATCAACTGGCCGTCCCGAAACAGGTAGGTTTCGGCGACGTAGCTTCCGGTCGGCACGTTGACCGGAAAATCGATCGTCGTCCGGAACAGTTGCTGGCCGATGAAGGAAACCGGCGCCACGTCCCGCGCAAACAGTTGCTGGTACCCCATGTTGCGGATCAGCCCATCGCGAAAGGCTTCCGTTCGCTTGGGCTCCAGCCCGGCCGGTGCCGGCAGGCGCAGGTTCGCCACGCCGATCTGGTGGACCGCCAGCAGTTCCGGAACGCCCAACTCGTCGAGCGGCCGTGTCGAGGCGACGGCATAGAAGCCGGGAACCTGGTTGAAGAGTACGGTCTCGGTATTGGTCCAGATTCCCGCCACACGCTCCTTCTGGCGGACGAGAACCGGAGTCTGCGGACCGCGGATGACCACGACAACATCCCCGACACCGTCTGTGGCGCCGAACAACAGGACCTCGGCGCCGGTGAAGCGCGAATTGATCGCGATCACCTGCTGCGACAGGTCGGCGACCAAGGGTTCAGCCGCATCGCTGGGGGCCGCCGCTGCCGCACCGATCAACCCGACGAGATGAACCAGGGTTCGCAGCATTACAGGACGCCCATCACGCTGATCGAATAGATGTCGGCTGGCATGGAGACGAGGTCCCAGCCCACCTTCACCGCGACCATCAGGACCAGCACCGCCAGCAGACCCCGAAGCTGCTCGCCGCGCAGACGGCTGCCGAGACGTGACCCGAATTGGGCCCCGACGACCGCGCCGATCAGAAGCAGCATGGCCAGCACCATGTCGACCGCATGGTTGCTGACGGCGTGCATCACGGTGACGATCGCGGTGACGACGGTGATCTGGAACAGCGACGTTCCGACGACGACGGAGGTGGGCATGCCCAGCAGGTAGATCATCGCCGGGATCATGATGAAGCCGCCGCCCACGCCCATGATCGCCAGCAGGACGCCGATGAAGACGCTGATCGCCAGCGGCGGCAGCACGCTGATGTAAAGCTTGGAGCGCCGAAACCGCATCTTGAGCGGCAGGCCGTGCATCCAGAAGTGATGGTGGAGCTTCCGCCGGTAGGACGGCCTGCGGCGGCGGACCATCACCGTGATGCTCTCGACCATCATCAGTGATGCGATCACGCCGAGAAACAGGACGTAGGAAAGCGAGATGACCAGATCGATCTGACCGAGATCGCGCAGCCAGCTGAACAGATAGACGCCCATGGCCGAGCCGATGCCGCCGCCGATCGTGAGCACGATCCCCATCTTGACGTCGACGTTGCCGCGCCGCCAATGCGCCAGCAGGCCTGAGACGGATGCGGCGGTGATCTGGTTGGCCGCGGACGCGACGGCGATCGGCGGCGGTACGCCGACGAACATCAGCAAGGGCGTCAGCAGGAAGCCGCCACCGACCCCGAACATCCCCGACAGCAGCCCGATCAACCCTCCCAGCCCCAGAAGCAGGAACACGTTCACCGACATTTCTGCGACGGGGAGGTAGATCTGCATCAGTGGCCGCGCACCGTCATTGGATCGTCCTGCATCGGGTTGTCCGGACGGGAGCGACCGTGCCGTTCGCGGCCCGTCCGCACAGACGCTTCCCGGCACGCGCAGTGCGTCACCCGTTTCACGGTCGTCTGCGGTGTGCCGGCGGCGGTCACTTCAGGAGCACGTTGCTGACCTCGCGAAGCTGCGTCCGGGCGCGGAGCAGATAGAATCCCTGGGCGAGGAGGTGGCTCGGCATGACCAAGCTATCCGGCTCGCCGTTGCGCACGATCAGCGGGCTCAGGATTGCCGCGGCGCGCAAGCTGTCCAGCATGTGCTGCCATATCGGGCCCAGATCCCGCTCGGCGATGACCTTGGCGTAGTCCACCTGCAACTCGCGCAGAATCATGTAATAGCCGTAGGTCCGGCCCTTCACGTTATAGAAGATATCGTCCGAGACGAAGTCGAATACGGAGCCGGCACCGTCATGCACCCGCTGGTCGATCTGTGCCGACGCCGACCCCAGATCGGAGGCGACACGGTCGAGGGTCACCTGCAGGTTGTCGGCCCGGCGCTCGAAGACCGCATCACCCGAAGCGATGCGCTGATTGTAGCTCTCCATCGCCCGCATGGCCGCCCGGTACTGCGATTCCGACGAACTGACCGGCAGAAGCGACGTCTTGATGTCGTAAATCCAGACATCCCCCGGATATTTCAGGCGTCCGGCGGCGGTTTCGAGATCGGGATCGGCCTGGCTGGAGCCGCGGGTCCGTCCCACCTGGTCCAGAAGCTCGATGGTGAAGCGGCCCAGCGCCGCGAACATCCCCTGCTGGAAGTTGGGCATGTTGTCGAGGGCCGCGCTCGGCATGAAGAACGGGTCGTTGGCGACCCATTCGGTCTCGTTGACTTCGCGGTTGATCAGCGCCGCGACCATACCGACGGCGTTGCTGCCGTTCTCGACCTCGAACGCGGCTGGCGGCTGGTAGTCGGGATCGTCGTTGATCTGGTGCATCCAGATCATGCCGACGGGATAGTAGAGCAGCAGGAACACGACGATTGCGATCACCAGGGGGCGCCAGGGCACCCGCCGTCGCGGCCGGTCGGTGTCGCCACCGCCGGGAAGACGCGTCTCTCCGTCGCTTCCGGTGCTTCCGGACGCAGCACCCGTGTGCCGGTTCGGCTTTTGCGCCGGCCTCAGATCTTCTTCGTCGAACATCGCTCGCCCCGCGGATTGCACGATACATAGAGGTCGTCCGGCCGGCCATCAAGCACAGCGGCCTTTCGGATTACGTATCGCTTCGGTCGCCCCGATGCGGCCCGTTCCGAGGTTTCGCTCCGTGGCAGGCGGGCCGGGCTTGCGGAATACCGCCGGGCGTCACGCGTGTCCGGGCTGGCGGAATCCAACGATCTGCTTGATCTCGGCGAGATTGGCAGCGGCAATCGCGCCAGCGCGCTCACCGCCCCGGTCCAGGATGGCATCGACATAACCGGGGTCGGCCAGCATACGCCGCATCTCGCGACCGATCGGCTCGATGACCCCGATCATCACGTCGACGAGGTCGTTCTTGAAGCTTGAGAACAGCGCGCCGCCAAATTGCGTACACACCGCCTCCGAGGTCGAGTCGGTCAGCGCGGCGTATATGCCGACCAGATTGGCGGCTTCCGGCCGCGACTCGAGGCCGGCGACTGTCTCCGGCAGCGGCTCCGGGTCGGTACGGGCCTTGCGGATCTTCTGGGCGATGGTGTCGGCATCGTCGGTCATGTTGATGCGCGAGAAATCCGACTCGTCGGACTTGCTCATTTTCTTGCGGCCGTCGCGCAGCGACATGACCCGTGCCGCCGTCGCCATGATCTGCGGTTCGGGCAACGGGAAGTAGTCGACGTCGAACTGCCGGTTGAAGGCGCCGGCGATGTCGCGGGAGAGCTCGAGATGCTGCTTCTGGTCCTCGCCTACCGGCACGTGAGTGGCCTTGTAGAGCAGGATGTCGGCCGCCATCAGCACCGGGTAGACGAACAGGCCGACCAGCGCGTTCTCGCGGTGTTTGCCCGCCTTCTCCTTGAACTGGGTCATGCGGTTCAGCCAGCCCATCGGCGTCATGCAGTTCAGGATCCAGGCGAGCTCGGCATGGCCCGACACCTGACTCTGATTGAAGATGATGCAGCCTTCCGGGTCGATTCCGGAAGCGATGAACGCGGCCGTCACCTCGCGGGTATGGGCGCGAAGCTGCGCCGGCTCCTGCGGAACCGTGATGGCGTGCATGTCGACGATGCAGAAGATGCAGTCGTATTCGGCCTGCATGCGCACCCAGTTGCGGATTGCGCCCAGATAGTTGCCGAGATGCAGGTTGCCGGTCGGCTGGACACCGGAAAATATGCGATTCACGAGGGCGACTCCTGGGGCTTCGGACGGCCGTTCCGTATCCGCGCACCTGGGCGGGGATGGACGTGGCGGCCGCCATGTCGTTCAAGTCTCTGGTGGGGGCGGTTTATCCCGTTCCGCCGCGCCCAGGTCAATCGACTTGGCTGAACGGGGTGCAGGAAGCGTTCCTCGGGTCTCGACAGAGGGCAGCCGAGGGACCATAAGGCGGCCATGGACGGAACCGACAGATCGACGCTGCTCCGCGACCTCTGGTACGTCGCGCTTCCGGGCCGGAAGCTGAAGCCGGGCAAGATGGTCGCGAAGACCATGCTCGGCGAACCGGTCGTGGTCGCGCGGCGGCAGGACGGAAGTGTCTTCGCCCTTCGCGACCTCTGCCCGCATCGCGGTGTGCCGCTGAGCTTCGGCCGAGTCGTCGACGGCGAGGTGGAGTGCCCTTACCACGGGTGGCGGTTCGATGGCGGCGGCCGCTGCACGCTGATTCCGTCGCTGGTCGCCGACCAGGACATGGATGCCGGTCGCGTCGGCGTCCGCGCCTATCCGTGCCGCGAGGTCCAGGGCAATATCTGGGTCTTCATTCCAGCCGGATCGGATCTGCCCGACCCCTTGCCGCCGATCGTCGAACTGCCGGGAATCGGCGAGGCCAGCCCGAGGCTGGTCGAATCGATGACCTTCGACTGCGCCATGGATCACGCGGTGATCGGTCTCATGGACCCGGCGCACGGACCTTTCGTCCACCGTTCGTGGTTCTGGCGGTCGCGTCGCTCGATCCACGAGAAGGCGAAATCGTTCGGCCCCTCGGAGTTGGGTTTCCGCATGATCCGGCATGCGCCGTCGAAGAACGCCCGCGCCTACCGTATCCTGGGCGGCGCCGTGTCGACCGAGATCGCTTTCCGTTTGCCGGGTCTTCGTCTGGAACATGTCGAGGCGGGGCGCCATACGCTCTGTGGCCTGACGGCGCTCACCCCGGTGGATGAGCGCACGACCGAGGTCCATCACGCGATCTACTGGACGATGCCCTGGCTGTCGCCCCTGATCCCGGCCGTGCGGCGGATTGCCCGTACGTTCCTCGGTCAGGACCGGAGCATGGTCGAGATGCAGGCGAAAGGCCTCGCCTTCGACCCGCCGCTGATGCTGATCAACGACGCAGACGTGCAGGCGAAATGGTATTTCCGGCTGAAGAAGGAATTCGTCGCTTCTCGGGTCGAACAGCGCGACTTCGTCAATCCGGTGAAGGAGCGCGTGCTGCGTTGGCGAAGTTAGAGCGGCGCGATCCCTGAAGCGCGGGGGATCGCGCCGGCTAGGCTGCCCATAAGCGGCCTCTCGACCCCGGATCGCTCCGCCCAGTCCTTTCCTCGTCCACCACACATCTTTTGATCTGATTCTCCGAAGTCGGCATTCGGATCATCAGAGGAAAGCCGGCGCATCGACATACCCGAGGAGGCCGAAGCCATGGATCGTATCGAGGATTCGATCACGCACCACGCCATACCCGGATCCGACAGCCTGGCCGCGCTCGATGCGACCGCCACCGGTCTGACCCAAGCGGAGGCGGTCGCGCGGCTGTCGAAGCACGGGCCCAACCGTTTGCCGCCACCGGCCAAGCGCAGCCCAGTCCTCCGGTTCCTCGGCCACTTCCACAACGTGCTGATATACGTGCTCATCGGCTCGGCCTTCATCACCGCCGGCCTGGGGCACTTCGTCGATACCGGGGTCATTCTCGCGGTCGTCATCGCCAACGCGACGATCGGTTTCATCCAGGAGGGCCGCGCCGAGCAGGCGATGGACGCGATCCGGGAAATGCTCGCGCCCCGGACGTCCGTGCTCCGTGACGGCAGACGTCAGAGCATCGACAGCGCCGACGTGGTGCCCGGCGACATCGTTCTGCTGGAAGCGGGCGAGAAGGTTCCTGCCGATCTCCGCCTCCTCGAAGCCAGCGGCCTTCGCATCGAAGAAGCGATTCTGCCCGGCGAGTCGGTGCCGGTGGAAAAGCCCACCAAGCCGGTCGCGGCGGAGGCCGCCCTCGGCGATCGCACCTGCCTCGCTTACAGCGGCACCTTGGTCGCGGCCGGCGCGGGCCGGGGCGTGGTGACGGCGACCGGCGGCGCCACTCAGATCGGCCGCATCAGCGGCATGCTGTCGCAGGTCGAAACGCTGACGACGCCGCTGGTCCGGCAGATGAACAACTTCGCGCGATGGCTGACGGTGTTCATTCTGATGATCGCCGCGGTCCTGCTCGTCTATGGCTACTTCGTCGGCCATGCCTCGTTCGCCGAGCTGTTCATGGCGGTGGTGGGGCTCTCGGTCGCGGCGATCCCCGAGGGGCTGCCGGCCGTGCTGACCATCACATTGGCAATCGGCGTGCAGGCCATGGCCAGGCGCAACGCGATCGTTCGTCGTCTGCCCGCGATCGAGACGCTCGGCTCGGTCTCGGTCATCTGCAGCGACAAGAACGGCACGCTGACCCGCAACGAGATGATGGTGGCGACCGTGACCACCGCCGCGCGCTCCTACGCTGTGGAAGGCGACGGCTATGCGCCGGAAGGCACCATTCGACTGGGCGAAGCGGAGCACGATGCCGGACAGGATGTCGTCCTTACCGAGATCGCCCGTGCGGCCGCGCTCTGCAACGATTCGGTGCTCCATCCGCACGAAACGGGTTGGCGGGTCGAGGGCGATCCGATGGAGGGGGCGTTGCAGGCGCTGGCTGGCAAGATCATGCATTTCGGCGTCGAAGCGTTCGTCGGATGGACACGGACCGACAGCATCCCCTTCGACGCCAACCACCGCTACATGGCGATTCTCAATCACGATCACGAAGGGCAAGCCTCGATCAGCGTCAAGGGCGCGCCGGAACGCATCATCCAGATGTGTGCCGATCAGCGTTCGCCCGACGGCGGGACCGAGCCGCTCGACGCCGACTACTGGCATGGGCAGATCGAATCGATCGCCGCGAACGGGCAGCGAGTGCTGGCCCTGGCGACGCGGCAGGTGCCGCAGGCGCATGTCGTCCTGAACGCGTCGGATCTGGAAGGCGTTTTGACGCTGGTGGGCCTGGTGGGTCTCATCGATCCGCCGCGCAGCGAAGCGATCGCCGGCGTCGCCGAATGCCACCAGGCGGGAATTCGCGTGAAGATGATCACCGGGGATCATGCCGGTACCGCCCGCGCGATCGGGCGCGAGATCGGGCTGAAGAACGCGGACCGGGTCATGACGGGAGTCGACCTCGAGGCGATGACCGACGCGCAGCTCGCCTCGGTCGTCGTCGAAACCGACATCTTCGCGCGCACGAGTCCGGAACATAAGCTGCGCCTGGTGATGGCGCTCCAGTCCCGCGGCTTGACCGTCGCCATGACCGGGGATGGGGTGAACGACGCGCCGGCGCTCAAGCGGGCCGACGCCGGGATCGCCATGGGCCTGAAAGGCAGCGAGGCCGCCAAGGAAGCGTCCGAACTGGTGCTCGCCGACGACAATTTCGCGTCGATCGCGGCGGCCGTACGCGAGGGGCGCACGGTCTACGACAACATCAAGAAGGTCATAAGCTGGACCCTTCCGACCAACGCCGGCGAAGGGTTGACCATCATCGTAGCCCTGTTCCTGGGCATGGCCCTTCCGGTGACGGCGGTTCAGATCCTGTGGGTAAACCTGATCACCGCCGTCACGCTCGGCCTGGCGCTGGCCTTCGAGCCGACGGAGGAGCACACGATGCGACGGCCGCCGCGGCCCCGCGATGCCCCCCTCCTGACCGCGTCGCTCGTCTGGCATATCGTGCTGGTTTCCGTCCTGTTCCTCTTCGCCGTGTTCGGCATCTATACCTATGGGATCGACAGGGGATACCCGCCGGAGCTGGCCCAGACGATGGCCCTCAACACGCTGGTCGTGCTGGAGATCTTCCACCTGTTCTTCATCCGCAACATCTACGGCACCTCGCTCACCTGGAAGGCGGCGCGCGGGAACCGGGTCGTGTGGATCACCGTCATCGTCGTGACCGCCGCGCAGTTCGCCATCACCTATCTGCCGCCACTCGGGACAGTGTTCGGGACACGAGCGGTGCCGCTCCTGGACGGTATCCTGATCGTCGCCGTCGGGGTCGCGTTCTTTGCGATCATCGAGGTCGAGAAGCAGCTGCGATTGGCGCTTCGGCGATCGGAGATGCAGTCGACCCGATGATCGATTCGAGGATCGGGCGCCTGCCGATGTAAATAAAAAGGCCGCTTCGTGAACGAAGCGGCCCAGTTCGGGGAGGAAGGAAGCATGTCACCGTGAATGCATCGGAGAGAAGAGATCGGGAGGCATTCGTTCTCCTCATCCGATGCGATCAATGGATGCTTTATAGGCTGGAAACGACAGCCGGTATGTGACGGGACTCACAAAACGGACGGTTTCCGAAAGGAAGGTTGAACTTGGTTTCGACCGTCGGAACGGCGGTCCGCGGCTCGTTCAGCTTTGTTTCATTCGCCGCAGCATGGCCAAGTCGGACTTGGCGGCGGCGCCGCTGGCCAAGGCGGCTGCGACGAATACGGCGATTCCCAGAACGACGATCACGGCCAGCGAGAGGGCGCCGGCGATTTCACCTGCGGCGAGCGGGCCTGCCAGAACTCGTGCGGACAACCATAGGACCGCCGCCATTGCCAGTGCCGAGATCGCCATCCGCGGCAGGCGCCGCCGGAAACGCGCGTCCATGCGGTAGCGACCGCTCCTCAGCAGTCCGACGGCCAGCAGCGTGGCGTTCAGCCACGAGGCGACGGCGCTGGCTAGTGCGATGCCGACATGGGCGAACACCTGCATCAGGGCGAAGGCCAGAACGGCATTCACCACCAGGCACAGCGCCGCGACCCGCACCGGCGTTCGCGTGTCGTGGCGGGCGAAATAGGCCGGTGCCAGGACCTTCAGCAGCACATAGGCGGGAAGGCCCAAGGCATACGCGCTCAACGCCGCCGCCGTGGCCCGCGCCTGTTCGGCATCGAACGCGCCTCGCTGAAACAGAACGGAGACGATCTCCGGCCCGATCGCGATTAGCGCCGCCGCCGCCGGCAATGACAGAAGCAGTCCGGCTTCCATCGCGCGGTTCTGGTCGTATTGGGCGGCGGTTTCGTCGTCCGCGCCGATATTGCGCGACAGGCGCGGCAGCAATGCGGTCCCCAGCGCGACACCCACCACACCGAGCGGAAGCTGCACCAGCCTGTCCGCATAGTAGAGATAGGAGACCGAGCCGGTCGGTAGCAGCGTCGCCAGCATGGTGTCGATCAGCACGTTGATCTGGGCAACCCCCGCGCCGAGTGCCGCCGGCCCCATCAGGATCAGCATGGCGCGGACGCGGGGCGTCAGCCTCGGGACGGGAAAGCCGAGGGACAGCCCGGCGAGGCGGCAGGAGAAGGCGAGCCACAGGAACTGTCCGGCGCCAGCGATCGCAACACCCCAGGCCAAGGCATGGGCGGGCGTCCCGGCGACATCTCCCAGCAGCAGCATGGCGCCGATCAGACAGAGATTGAGCACGATCGGGGTGGCGGCCGGGGCGGCGAAACTGTCGAGGCTGTTGAGGATTCCGCCCATCAGCGCTACCAGCGAGATGAACAGGATGTAGGGGAAGGTGAGCCGTGTCAGTTCGACCGCCAGCGCGAACTTCTCCGGATCGTCGGAGAAGCCCGGTGCCAGAACGACCATGACCGAAGGCATGAAGATTTCGGCGGCGATGACGATCGCAATCAGCACCGTCGCGAGCACCGCCAGAGTGTCCTCGGCGAACGCCCGTGCCGCTTGTCGCCCTTCCTGGACCAGAAGCGCCGAGAAGCTCGGCACGAAGGCGGCGTTGAACGCGCCCTCGGCGAACAGCCGCCGCAGCAGGTTGGGGATCTTGAACGCGACGAAGAAGGCGTCGGCGGCGGGACCGGCGCCCAGGAACGCGGCGATCAGGATGTCGCGCGCGAAACCCAGCACACGCGATATCATGGTGAAACCGCCGACCGTGACGGCCGATCTCAGAAGGGACTTCGCCATGGCTCCTTCGGACAACTGGCAGGATCGGCGACGGCCGGGGCGGCCCGCTTCTACTCCCGACGCCGGGGAAATACCAGCGGAGCCGTGTCGCACGGAACTTTCGGCCGTGAACGAGAGGGTGGTGGAATGAGTGGCGGAGAGCCGACTTCGCTGGTTGTCTGCGTGAACCCGGTTCAAGGACCGCGCAAGCAGTGTTGCGGCGGGTTGGGGTCCGAGCGGTTGGCGGAGGCCCTCGAACAGGGGATCGCCGACCGTCGTATCAATGCCTGTCTTGATCGGGTGCTGTGCCTCAACAACTGTTATCGGGGACCCGTGATCCGGATCGGCGCCGGCGGCCGGTTCTTCTTCAACGCGGCGCCGGGTGACGTGCCGCGGATTCTGGACGCACTGGAAGCGGCGGCGGGGCGGCGCGCCCTCGACGACTCCGACATGGTCTATCCCGGCGGCTGACATGGCCGGAGCGACGGCCGGGTTGCGATTCGCCTTGGCGCTCCGATGCTTCCGGGGCGGTGATCTCGAAGGGGCGGAAGCGCTCGCCGGGCAATGTCTGGAATTCGACCCCGACCATGCCGATGCGCTTCATCTGCTGGGCGTCATCGCCCTGCGTCGCGGCGATGCCGGCAAGGCCGTCCGGTGGTTGAAGCAGGCTGTCGCGGCGGCGCCGGACGATGCCGGCAAGCGGACCGACCTGGGCGCCGCGTTACAGGCGGGGCGGGCGCCGGAACAGGCTGTCGAAGCCTATCGCGCCGCGCTCGCGCTCGATCCCACACAAACGGAAGCGGCAAACGGATTGGGGGTCGTGCTCGGCGCTCTCGGCCGAGCCACAGAAGCGGTCGAGCAATTCCGAGAGGTTCTCGACCGGCGGTCCGACCATCCCGGCGCCCATGTCAACCTCGGCAACGTCCTGCTCGGCACCGGCGACCTCCACGGTGCCGAGGCTCATTACCGGGCAGCGTTGGCTGTCGAGCCCGCGTCGCGCGAGGCACAGGTCAATCTGGGGTTGGTGCTGTGGCGGGCCGGGCGTCTCGACGACGCCCTGGACGCTTACCGGTCCGCGATCGGCGCCGGCCATGACAGTCCCGACCTGCGTTGCTCGATCGGCCGCATTCTGGTGGAGAAGGCGGCGTTCGCGGAGGCCGCTGCAATCTACCGGGCGGTGCTCGACAGCCATCCCGACCACTACCCGACGCTGGTAGCCGCCGGGGACCTCGCCGCCGCCGAAAGCCGTATGGAGGACGCGGACGAGTTCTACCGGCGCGCGGCGGCGATAAAGCCGTCCGACGGCCTCAAACTCAAGACGGCCTTGCGGCTGCCGGCGGTCTATGCTTCGGCCGAGGCGCTCCACGAAGCGCGGCGCCGGCTGGAAGAAAACATCGCGGCGCTGGCGACGGTCGGTTTGTCCATCGCCGATCCCGTCGCCGAGGTCGGCATTACCAATTTTCGTGCCGCTTATCACGGGCTCGACGACCGCCCGCTGCAGGAGGCGATCGCCCGTCTCTATCTGAAGGCCTGCCCATCGCTCGCCTATGTCGCACCGCATTGCCGGGACCGTGCCGGCAGTGGCCGGGAGCCGCGTCCCGTCCGCGTCGGATTGGTTTCCACCAAGTGGCGCGAATACGCCGTCACCTGGTACCTGCGCGGAATCCTGGAGCATCTCCCCAGAAGCGATCTCACGGTCGAGCTGATCAACGTCGGCGGCGGAGCGGTATGGGCGCCGCTGGCGGCGGCCGTGGACGACGTCGTGGAGGTCCCTCGCCAACTGGATCAGGCGCGGACCGCGATCGCCGCGCGGGAACTCGACGTCCTGGTCTATCCCGAGATCGGCATGACGGCGCTCACCTATTTCCTCGCCTTCGCACGACTCGCCCCCGTGCAATGCGTGACCTGGGGGCACCCGGTCACCACCGGCGTCCCGACCATGGATTACTTCCTGTCATCCGACGCCGCCGAACCCGACGACGGCCAGTGCTACTACAGCGAGCGGCTCGTACGGCTGCCGGGCCTGACGACCTGCTACGCGCGGCCGGACATGCCGCCGCCGCATTCGCGCGCCGACTTGGGGCTGGACGAGCGCGCGACGCTCTACTGCTATCCGCATGCGCTGTTCAAGCTGCACCCCGACTTCGATGCCGTGCTGCACGGGATCCTCGACGAAGACCGGACAGCCCGGATCGTGATGTTCAGCGATCCGGGCGGCGCCATCGCAGACGGGCTCAAGGCGCGATGGGGCTCGTCGGCGGCCGTGGACGGGGACCGCATCACCTTTCTGGCGATGCGGCCGTTTGAGGATTTTCTCGCCATCCTCCAGGCGTCCGACGTGATCCTCGACGCTTTTCCCTTCGCCGGTGGCAACACGACCTATCAGGCTCTGGGCATCGGTACCCCTTTAGTGTCACTGCGGGGAAAGACGCTCGCCGGCCGTACCGCCACGATGCTCTTCGAGCGGGCCGGTCTGGAGGAGCTGCTGGCGGACAGTCCCGAAGCCTATGTGGCGATCGCGATTCGGCTCGGCCGGGACGCAGCTTATCGCGACGCCATGCGTGGCCGCATTCTCGACGCTGCCTCGTTTTTTTTCGAGGATCGGCTTTGTGTAGACGGCTGGGCGCGCTTTCTTTTGGCAGCAGGACGCGGCACTGGTTGACCCTTTACCTGAGTAGTACGACCAAGTAGGGTACTTCGATAGTCTGCCCTTTAGCCTGGGTTGGGTGACCATGACGGCTGGTGGGCGACCGCACCGGGGGGAGGTGCCGGTGCCTGCCATGAGAGGCCGTGGATGAAGACCGATGCCGGGCTGGGAGACACTCTCGACGGAATAACTGTGTCCGCGGGGGATGGCGGGGCAGCCATTCTTCTGCATGCGGCGGGTCAGTCGTCGATAGAGCTGCCGGCGGACTTCGATTTATTGGGGGCGGACTTCGTCCGTCAGGGGTCGGATCTTCTCCTGGTTGCGGAAGACGGCCAGCAGATCCTGATCGAAGGGTATTTCGATTCGGCGCCGGCCGCGCTGGTTCAGGCGGGTGGAATCGAGGTTTCCGGCCATGTCGTGGCCTCGTTCGCCGGCCCGCTGGCGCCCGGTCAGTTGGCTCAGGCGGGCGATGTGGCGCTGGGCGGGGAGCCGATCGGCACGGTCGATTCGGTCACCGGCCAGGTCACGGCGCAGCGCGTCGACGGCACGGTCGTCACTCTCACGGTCGGCGACCCGGTGTTCCAGGGCGATGTCCTGGAGACGACGGCCGACGGCGAGATCACCCTGATTTTCTTGGACAACTCGGAGTTCTCGATGTCGGAGAGCGCGCGGATGGTGCTGGACGAGCTGATCTACGATCCGGATTCGGGCGACGGGTCGGCGCAGTTCAGCGTTCTGCAGGGCGTGTTCGCGTTCGTCTCGGGCGAGGTTGCGGCGAACAACCCGGGCGCGACGACGATCGAGACGCCGGTCGCCACCATCGGTATCCGCGGGACGTCGCTGGTTTTCTCGTATTTCGCGGATGCGGGGCTCACTGCGGCTCTGGTTCCGGACGCGGACGGCACCTATGGCGAAGCGGACATTACCGGCCCGAGCTGGAATGTCAGCCTGAGCGAGTCGGTCAATTCGGTGAGTGCGACGGAAGGCGGACAGCCGACGGCGCAGTCGCTGAGTGTCGCGGACGCGGTTAGTCGGATCGGCGCGATCGGCGCACGCCTGTTCCAGCAGGCGCAGGCGACGGCGTCGGCCTACCAGGAGGCCAGTGCGGGCGACGACGGCAGCGGCGGCGAAGACGACGGCGAGGCCGGTGAGGAGAGCGAAGAAGGCGCCGAGGACGGTGCCGACGCCGAAGAAGGCGGTGCCGACGAGGGCGACGGTGGCGATGGCGGGGACGCGGAACTGCCGCCGGGTTATGGGGACGGCGGCGGAGAGGGTGAAGGCGGGGGCGAGACCCCTCCGGCGACGATGCCTCCCGAGACGACGCCGCCGCAATCAACTACGGGAAGTGGCGGCAGCGGCCCTTCCACGCCGACGGCGACGGAGCCGACCGACGACACGCCGTTCTTCGAGCCGCCCGCCGAGGACACGATCCCGCCGACGATCTTCGAGACGGGAAAGTCGGGCGACGACACGCTGATCGGCGACGAAGGCGACGATAGCCTGGACGGCGCGGGCGGCAACGATCTGGTCGAAGGGGCGGCCGGCAACGATGTCCTCGTCGGTGGGACTGGCAACGACACGCTGCTGGGCCAGGAGGGGTCGGACACGCTGCATGGCAGCGGCAACGAGGACTCGCTGCTGGGCGGAGTGGGCAACGATGTCCTGTTCGGCGAAGGCGGCGACGACACGCTGCTCGGTGGCGCGGGCAACGACAACCTGATCGGCAGCGCCGGCACCGACACAGCCTCGTTCGCCGGGTCCAGCGCGCCGGTGACGGTCGATCTGGCGGCCGGTACAGCGACCGGGCAGGGGAACGACACCATCTCCAGCGTAGAGAATGTTCTCGGATCGGACGGGAACGACTCGATTGCCGGTTCCCTCGAAGAGAACCTGCTGGAAGGGGCCGCCGGCAACGATACGCTCCTCGGTGCGGCAGGGGACGACACCCTCGATGGCGGCGCTGGCAATGACAGCATGGTCGGCGGTGACGATACCGACACTGCGTCCTTCGCCGGGCTGAGCGCGCCGGTTACGGTGGACCTTGCGGCCGGGACGGCGACCGGGCAGGGCACCGACTCTCTCGAAGAGATCGAGAACGTCCTGGGGTCGAGCGGTGACGATTCGATCGCTGGCGACGAAGGCGGGAACGTCCTTGCCGGGGCGGCCGGCAACGATACGCTGGACGGCGCCGACGGCGACGACATCCTTCTAGGTGGTGCGGGCGATGATTCGGCGCTGGGCGGTGACGGCGCCGACGTGCTCGTCGGCGGTGCGAGCGTTTCCGGCCTTACGGCGCTGTTCGGTCCGACGGTGATCGCCGGCACTGAACCGGCGACGGTCGCGGTGTTCGACAACCCCAGCTTCGTCGATACCAGCAATACCTCGAGCAGTGAATCCGACACGATCCAGGCGTCGCTGACGTCGCTCGGCCATACGGTGACGACCTTCACCGGGATTACGGCGGCGGAGATCGAGGCGGCGCTCTCGGGAGTTGGTGCGTTAGTGATTCCCGAGCAGGAGGCGGGCGACATCGCCGGCGCTCTCGATTCCGCGGCCGAGGCGGCGATCGCGGACTTCGTGTCCTCGGGCGGCCTGCTGGTGATTGCATCGAATCCGATAACCTTCCTCAATTCGATCTTCGGCTTCAGCCTGAGTTTTGGAAGCGGCGTCAACGCGACGCTGAACACGGCCGAGGTGGCGGGGACGATCTTCGCGGACGGTCCGACGACCCTACCGAGCGAGAACGCGACGGTCGGGCTGTCGATCGCTTCGCTTCCTTCGGGGGCGATACCGGTTTACGCCGCAAGCGGCAGCGCCACGGTGACGGCGATTCCGTTCGGCGCCGGCCAGATCGTCACGCTGGGCTGGGACTGGTTCAACGGTGCCCCGCTGGGCGTTACCGACGATGGCTGGCTCGAGGTTCTCGACCGGGCGATGACCTTTGCCAGCGCCGACGGCGACGACACGCTTGCGGGCGGGGCCGGGACGGACACGCTCTCGGGTGGGAGTGGCGACGACGTCCTGGATGGCGGCGATGACAGCGATCTCCTGCTCGGCGGGCCCGGTGACGGTACGCTGCTGGGTGGTGCCGGTGACGATGGCGCGACGGGCGGTTCGGGTGACGACTCCATCCTGGGCGGCGACGGCAGCGACTTCCTGGAGGGCGAGGCCGGCGCGGATACGCTGATCGGCGGCGCCGGGGAGAATTTCCTGTTCGGCGGCGCCGACAATGACGTGATCATCGGCGATGCGGCTGTCGACGTCATCGATGGCGGCACGGGCGACGACAGCATCGCCGGCGGCGGCGAGGCCGACGTGATCTCTGCCGGCGACGGCGACGACACCGTCTTCGGCGAAGCGGGTGCGGACGTCATCGCTGGCGGCGCCGGCGACGATCTCATCGACGGCGGCGACGACAACGATGCCATCGAAGGCAATGCCGGCGACGACAGCCTGACCGGCGGCGACGGTGCCGACCTGCTGGACGGCGGGGACGACAACGACGAGCTGATCGGTGGCGGCGACGCGGACACGCTTATCGGTGCGGCGGGCGATGACGACCTGTTCGGTGGTTCGGGCGACGATTCGCTGCTGGGCGGCGACGGTGCCGATTCGGCCGTTGGCAGTGACGGTGCCGACTTGCTCGACGGCAGTGCCGGCAACGATACCCTGGACGGTGGCGCCGATGCGGACACTCTTTTGGGTGGCTTGGGTGACGACGACCTGCTCGGTGGGGCGGGGGATGACTCGTTGGAAGGCGGTTCCGGCGCGGATGACCTTCTGGGCGCTGACGGCGCGGACACGCTGATCGGCGGAATCGGCGCCGATAGCCTTGTGGGCGGTGACGGCGACGACGTGTTGATCGGCGGCACGGAAAGTTCGATCGGGGGAGACTCGTTCACGATCACCGCGGCCGACTTCTCTCCCATCACCATCGGCGGGACCGTTTTCTCGCTGGGAGCGGCGGCGTTCCCGACCAGCGTCGTACGGATTGCCGGTGGGCCCGCATCGGAATTCGGTGGTGTAAGCGACACCGATGCTCTGACCGGTCCCGATATCGACACCGGCGCGTTCAATCTGGACCTCGGGCAGATCTACGAATTGACCTTCTCCGTGCCGATCGTGAACGGTGACGGGGACGATCTTTACTTCACTGACAGTCGTTTCAGCTTCGATTCGTTGAACTTCTCGTTCGACGGCGGCAGCACTTTCCACACGATCAACTCCACGGACTTTCTTGATACCGGGGTCGATTCTGCAATTCGCGGATCGGGCCTCACTTTCGATCTGTTCGCCGCGACGATCGATCTCAGCGACTTCGGTGTCGCGTCGGGCGCCACCTTCACGTCGATCCAGATCCAGGGGGTCTCCGGCTCCGATCCAATCGTGGTGGGCAACCTCTCGACGGGCTCGCCTTTCAGCGACACGCTGGAGGGCGGTGCCGGCAACGACCTGCTGCTGGGGAGCGACAGCGACGATCTGCTGGATGGCGGCGACGATGACGACACGCTGGAAGGCGGTGCCGGCGACGATTCGCTGATCGGCGGCGCGGGCGTCGACAGCCTGCTGGGCGGCGATGGCGACGACAGCCTCGAAGTGGGCGACGACGGGGGCGAGTTCGCCGACGGCGGCGCCGGGGACGACTCGCTGATCGGCGGCGGCGCGGCCGACTCGCTGTTGGGCGGCGACGATGCCGACCTGCTGCTGGGCGGCGCGGGCGCTGATACGCTCGAAGGCGGGGGCGGCAACGACCTGCTGGTGGGCGAGGCCGGCGAAGACAGCATGCTCGGCGGCGACGGCGATGACAGCCTGATCGGCGGCGACAGCGAATTCGGGCCGGCGGTCACCATTGATGGCGGCGATTTCCTCGACGGCGGGGCCGGCGACGACCTGCTGGTGGCGGGTTCGGACCTCGATACGATCCAGGGCGGCGACGGCGCCGATACGGTTCTGCTCGGCGACGCGCCGGGTGCTGCGGTGGACGGCGGTGATGGCGAGGACCTCGTGATCCTCGACGGGGACGGGGAATCGTTCAGCCTCGCGGCGCTTTCGCTTGTCAACGTCGAGTTCCTCGATATCGACGGGTTGGGCAATAACAGCCTGTTCGTCGATGCGGCGTCCGTGCTGGCGGCGACGGATGCCGACAACCTGCTGGTGATCGACGGCAGCGCCGGGGATTCGGTCGAGTTCGACGGGTTCCTGTCGGATACCGAGTTGGATTCCGTCATCGGCGGCGAGACGTTCCGGGCCTTCGTGCGCGGTGACGCGACCGTGCTGGTGAACGAGGCGATCGCGGTCAGCGGCGAAGCGGTCGTCGTCGATCTGGCGGGACTCGACGGAACCGACGGCGTGCTGCTCGGCGGTACGTCGTCCTACGACTATATCGGCTCGGCCGTGGGCGGCGTCACCGATGTCAACGGCGACGGCTTCGCCGATATGATCATCGGCGCACCCGGGGACGACAGTACGGCGTCCGATGCGGGGCGGACCTATGTGGTGTTCGGAAGCGCGACCGGGTTCGGGTCGAACGTCGATCTCGGGACGCTCAGTGGCGGCAACGGGTTCACGGCGCTGGGCGCGGCCGCCGGCGACGAGTCGGGATTCTCGGTTTCGGGGATCGGCGACGTCAACGACGACGGTATCCAGGATCTGATCGTCGGTGCGCCCTACGGGGCCGAAGCCTATGTGCTGTTCGGGACGACGAGCGGATTCGCGTCGAGCATCGATCTCTCGGCGCTGAGCGGGGCCGACGGCTTCACGATCACGGGCTTCGATCCGATCGACGAAAGCGGTTTCTCGGTCTCCGGCGGCGGCGACATCAACGGCGACGGCTTAGCCGACTTCGTGGTCGGCGCGCCCTATGTACGCGGCGCCGACTATGGCGGCCATAGCTACGTGGTGTTCGGCAGCACCGACGGCTTCCCGTCCAGCCTCAGCCTGGGTTCGCTGGACGGCTTCAACGGTTTCGCCGTGCACGGGGCCGCGGACTTCGACCGCGCTGGCGCGTCGGTCAGTCTGGTCGGCGACCTGAATGGCGACGGCATCGACGACCTTATGGTCGGTGCGCCTTACGCTGCCGGTGTTTTCGGCGACAGCGGCGTGACGTATGTCGTCCTGGGGACAACGAGCGGCTTCTCGGCGGATATCGATCTCTCCAGCCTCGATGGCGACAACGGTTTGGTGCTGCGGGGCTTCGACATCTTCTCGGCCGGGGCGTCGGTGGCGTCGGCGGGTGATGTCAACGGCGACGGCTTCGGCGATGTGATCATCGGGGCGCCCCATGCCTACGGCGGTGGCCTGTCCGAGGCGGGCCAGGCC
>PBKC01000058.1 GCA_002721365.1 Rhodospirillaceae bacterium
ACCCGGCTTCGCACAGGAAGCGGAGATATCGCCGAACGGTTCTCGGGAATCGATTGTCGGGGCGGCCGAGTATTTTACCGGGTCCGCCGTCGTCGATCCCTTGTTCGGGGTGAACGAGCACATGCAGACGACCGGAGGCAACGTGACGTTCGCCCCGGGGGCGCGTTCGGCATGGCACACCCATCCCGCCGGCCAGATCCTGATCGTCACCTCCGGGAAAGGATGGGTTCAGGAGGAAGGCGGCGAGAAGCGCGTGATCGAGCCGGGCGACGTGATCTGGACTCCGCCGGATGTGAAGCACTGGCATGGCGCCACCGCGACCAACTCCATGAGCCATATCGCGCTTACGAACGTCGAGGATGGCGAGAACGTCGTGTGGATGGAGAAGGTCAGCGACGAGCAGTACCTGGCGCAGTAACCGCTGCGACCGTGGCACCCGAGACTACCCGGTTCGCCGGGCTTACGTGCGGCGCTCTCCGTTCTACCGGTACCGGTCCTCGATGTCGCGCCAGCGGTCGAAGCCCACGACGGACTTGTAATCCTCGAAACCGATGCCGCCGCCGGCGAAGGTGACGTCGCCGCGTGAGAGACGGGACAGGACGTCCTGCATCGCCCGGACCGCGTGCATCAATGCCGAAATGCCGTAGATGACGATCCGGAAGCCCATCCGTTCGAGCTCGTCGGGCGGCAGGATCGGCGTCCGTCCGCCCTCCAGCATGTTGGCAAGTTGCGGCACGTCGAACGCCGCACCGATGCGCGCCATCTCCTCGGGGGTGGTCGGGGCCTCGATGAACAGCCCATCGGCGCCGGCACGGGCATAGCGTTCGCCGCGCCGCAGGGCCTCGTCCATGCCGTAGACCTCCCGCGCGTCGGTGCGGGCGATGATGAAGGTGTCGGGGTTGAGCCGGTTCTCGGCCGCGGCGCGGATGTTCGCCTCCATCTCCGCCGCGTCGACCAGTCGCTTGCCGGCGATGTGGCCGCAGCGCTTCGGCGATACCTGGTCCTCGAAGAACACCGCCTGCGCGCCGAGCCTCTCGTAGACATTGAGGGTGTGCACCACCGTCTTGACGTCGCCGTAGCCGTAGCCGTTATCGGCGTCGACCAGCACCGGCAGGTCGGACGCCGCCATGATGTCTCGGATGCCGGCGCTGATTTCGCCCAGTCCCAGCAGCCCGATGTCGGGCAGGCCGTATCTGGCCCCGACCAGGGGAAAGCCGCCGATGAAATAGGCCTTGAAGCCGGCGCGCTGGATCAGGCGGGCGCTGATCGCGTCATGGGCACCGGGCAGCACCAGCGGCCGCTCGCTTTCGACAAGCTCCCGGAACGTGGCCATCGCGCCTCGGTCCTTTCGCTCGGTTATTGCGGCGCGGCCGCCACGATCCGGCCGCGGCACGCGCCGAAGCCGATCCGCGCGGCCGTGCCGGACTCGGGTGTCCGCGCCCGCAGGATCACCTCGTCACCGTCCTCCAGAAAGCGCCGCTCCTCGCCCGAGGCGAGCCGGATCGGCGCCTGTCCGCCGCGCGTGCTCTCCAGCAGGCTGCCGAAGCCCGTGGCCTCCGGTGCCGAGATGGTGCCCGAGCCGAACAGGTCGCCCGGCTGCAGGTTGCAGCCGTTGGCGCTGTGGTGCGCCACGAGCTGGGCCACGGTCCAGTACATGTACCGGGTGCTGCTGAGCGCGACGCGGTGCGGCGGCAGGCCCTTCTCCGTCAGTCCGGGGGTGAGGAGCAGGACCTCGAGTTCCAGGTCGAGCGCCCCTTCGCGCTGGTCGCGGTCGTCCCAGAGATAGGGCAGCGGCTTCGGATCGCCGTCGGGGCGCGGCGCCTGTGCGCGCCGGAAGGGCGCGAGCGCCTCGGGCGTGACGACCCAGGGCGAGACGGTACTGGCGAAGTTCTTGGCCAGGAACGGCCCGAGCGGCTGGTACTCCCAGCCCTGGATGTCACGCGCCGACCAGTCGTTCAGAAGACAGAAGCCGGCGATGTGACGATCGGCCTCAGCGATCGGGATCGGGTCGCCCAGGTCGTTGCCGTCGCCGATCCAGATGCCGAGCTCGAGTTCGTAGTCGAGCCGCCGGCACGGCCCGAACGTCGGGTCATCGGCGTCCGGCGCTTTCGTCTGGCCGGACGGGCGCCGCACAGCCGTGCCGGAAGGCACGATCGACGACGCGCGGCCGTGATAGCCGATCGGCACATGCTTGTAGTTCGGCAGCAGCGGATTGTCGGGCCTGAAGACCTTGCCGACGTTGGTGGCGTGGTGGATGCCGACATAGAAGTCGGTGTAGTCGCCGACCCGCGCCGGAAGGTGCAGCGTGCAATCAGCCCCGCGATGCAGCAGGTGGCCGGCGATGGCCTCGGCACGTCGCCCATCGTGTCCATCCGCATCCAGGATCTCGGCGAGGCGCAGGCGCAAGGCGCGGCGTGGCTCAGGGCCCAATGCGAAGAAGCCGTTCAGCGACCCGGCGGCAGGGGCTTCGGCGGCGTCGCGGGCGGCAGCGGCAAACAGCCCCGCCTCCGCGGCCGCCGCGAGGTCCAGGACCATGTCGCCGATGGCGACCCCGCCACGCCGCTCCGTACTGCCCGGCGGCGAGAAGACGCCAATGGGAAGGTTCTGGATCGGAAAATCCGAATGACCGTTGGCGGACGCCACCCAGCTCCGCCGCTTCGGGTCGTGGGTCTGATTCAGTTCGGTCATGCTGGCTCCGCTCAATCGTGCGTCGGATCGCCGGGATCAGTCGTGGGTGCCGTCATGCATCCAGCGGGCATGCTCGGGCGCGCGTTTCGTCTCGGCCCATTCGTTGAGCATCGCCCATTTCACGTCGTCGAGACGGCGATACATCTCCGGCGTGCCGGTATTGGCCGCCAGCTCCAGGCGATGGCCGTTCGGATCGAAGAAATAGATCGACTTGAACAGCGTGTGGTTGGTCGGTCCGATCACGTCGATGCCGGCGGCTTCCAGCCGCGCCTTGGTCTCTTCGAGGACCGCGACGCTCTCGACCTCGAAGGCGATGTGCTGCACCCAGTCCGGCGTGTTCGGGTCCTTCCCCATCGACGGGCTGTTCGGGATCTCGAAGAACGCCAGGACGTTCCCGGCACCGGCGTCCAGGAAGACGTGCATGTAGGGGTCGGGCTCCTTGGTCGACGGCACCTCGTTCTCGCCGATGGCCAGCACGAAATCCATGTTCAGATGCTTGCCGTACCAATCGACCGTCTCCTTCGCGTCTTTGCAGCGATAGGCGACGTGATGGATCTTTCGCAGGTTCATGATGTCACCCTTCGGTCGGTTGCGGGGCTCAGCCTTGCAGGGCTTCCCACATCTGCTGGTCGCGCTCGGCGGTCCAGATGACGGGGTCGTCGATGCCGGACGCTTCGTCATAGGCCCGCGACACATTGAACGGCAGGCAGTGCTCGTAGATCGCGAAGTCGCCGAACTTCGCGTCCATGGCCTCGCGGGTCGCGGCGAAGGTCTCCTTCAAGGTTCGGCCCTTGGCCACCGACATCTCGGCGACGCCGTAAAGGGTTACGACGAAGTCGCGGGTCATCGCCAGGGCCTCGCGCACGGTCTGCTGGCCGTTGAGGGCATCGCCCCGGCCGGGCGCGACCGACTTGGGGTCGAAATCCCGGATGCGGTCCAGGGTCTGCGGCCAGGCGCGAAGATGAGCATCGCCGCAATAGCAGGCCGAGTGGTACTCGACCAGATCGCCGGAGAACATGACCTTCGCGTCCGGCACCCAGGCGACGATGTCGCCGGAGGTATGGCCGGCGCCCAGATGCATCAGCTTCACGTCGCGCTTGCCGAGGCAAAGCGTCATCTCGCCGCCGAACGCCAGCGTCGGCCAGGTCAGACCGGGGATGCTCTCGGCGTCATCGAACAGCCGCGGGAAGCGGCCGTACTCGGAGTCCCAGTCCTGCTGTCCGCGCTCGCCGATCAGCCGCCGGGTCTCTTCCGAGGCGATGATCCCCTGGGGCTGGTAGGCGGACGCGCCGAGCACGCGAACGGCATGGTAGTGCGACAGGATCACATACTTGATCGGCTTGTCGGTGACCGACCGGACCTTCTCGATCACCTGCCCGGCCATGGCCGGTGTCGCCTGTGTATCGAAAACGGCGCAGGCGTCGTCGCCGATGATGATGCCGGTGTTGGGATCGCCTTCCGCCGTGAAGGCGAACAGGTCGGGTCCGATCTCGGTGAACGAGATATGCTTTTCCGTGAGGTCTCCGGTCGAAGCGAATGCCTTCTGTGTCGTCATGACATGCGGCTCCTTGCAGCCTGAGCAGTGAATTCGGTTGGGCACGATCGGTGCCGAGAAAGGTGTCGGGGCACGGCCTGCACTCAGACCGCCAGGAACCCGCCGTCGACCGGCAGGATCGCGCCGTTCACGTAGGACGCCATCGGCGAGGCGAGAAAGAGCACCGGCCCGACCAGCTCCTCCGGTTGTCCGACCCGCCCCAACGGCGTGCGGGTCAGGAAACCGGCAAGCCGTGCCGGGTCCCCGCGCGTGCTCGCGGTCATCTCCGTCTCGATCACCCCCGGCGCGATGGCGTTGACCCGGATGCCGTCGGCCGCGAGGTCGCGCGCGAGGGACTGCGTCAGCAGCTTCACGGCGCCCTTGGACGGCGAATATCCGAGCGTGCCGCCGACCCCGATGAACGACGCGATCGAGGCGATGTTGATGATCGTGCCGCGCGTCTTGCGGAGGGCCGGCAGCCAGGCATGCACGACGTTGAAGACGCCGTTGACGTTGACGTCGAGAACCTGGCGCCAGTTTTCAGGGGCCCGCGGGCTGTCGATCGTCTCGCGAATGATGATCCCGGCATTGTTCACGACGACGTCGGCCGCGCCGACCTCCTGCTCGACCCGGGCGGCGAGCGCGGCGCATGCCGCTGCGTCGGTTACATCCAGGGAATAGGCGTCCGCCTTCGCCCCCTTGGCCCGGATTTCCGCGGCCGTCGCTTCCGCGGTTTCACGCCGGATGTCGGTGACGACGACGCGCGCACCCGCCGCGGCAACGCCCTCGGCGATGGCCTTCCCATTGCCCTGTCCCGCGCCGGTCACGAGGACGACCGCGCCGGCGAGAAGGGTGGGGATGCGATAGGGTCGATCGGTCATCCTGGCCTCCTACGCGTCGGCGAGATGGTTGCCGGCGATGTAGCCGAAGGTGACGGCAGGACCCAGCGTGATGCCGCCGCCCGGATAGTTCCCGCCCATGATGCTGGCCGCATCGTTGCCGGCGGCGTAGAGACCGGGGATCGGTGCGCCGGCGGCATCCAGCACCTGCGCGTTCTCGTTGCACTTCAGCCCGGCAAAGGTGCCGAGGTCGCCGACGTAGAGCCTGACGGCGTAGTACGGCCCTTGCTCGATCGGCGCGACGCACGGGTTGGGCTTGTGGGCCGGATCGCCGAGCGAGCGGTTGTAGGCGGTCGAGCCCTTGTGGAACTCCGGGTCCTCGCCCTTCCGCGCCGGGGTATTGAACGCCGCCACCGTCTTTTCCAGCTGGCCGGCGTCGGCGCCGATCTGGCGCGCGAGGTCGGCCAGGGTCTCGCCGCGGATCAGATAGCCGTTCCGGATATGATGCTCGTAAGGCACCGGGGCCGGCTTGGCATAGCCGAGGCCGTATTTGCGGAAGGCGCGGTGGTCGGTCAGGAACCAAGCGGCGAGTTCTCCGCCTTCCTCCTCGCAGCGCTTCACCATGGCCTGGCAGAAGTCGTGGTAGGACTGCGCCTCGTTCACGAACCGCCGGCCCGACCGGGTGATCGCGATGACGCCGGGTTTCGAGCGATCGACGAAATGCGGGAAGGTCCCGAGCGTGCCGTCGCCGCGCCGCGGCCGGGAGATCGGCACCCAGGCGGCCGAGTTGGGCAGGTCGGTGTTCACCACCGCCCCCACGGCTTCGCCCAGCCGCAGACCGTCGCCGGTGTTGCCTGGCGGCGCCGGCGAGACGTGCTCGTGTCCGCTCGGCGCGTGCGGCATCAGTTCCTTGCGCCTGACCGCGTCCTGCGGGAAGCCGCCGGCCGCCAGGACGACGCCTTTCGCGGTACGCACTTCGACCCGGCCCTCCGGCGCATCGACGATGGCGCCTGTGACGCGGCCGCCTGCGTCATGGATGAGCTCGCGAACCGGTGCACTGGTCCAGATCGGCACGCCCTTGTCGAAGCAGGACTTCGCCAGCCGCCCGACCAGCGCATTGCCGTTCATCAGCCGCATGCTGCGGCCGTGAAACACCTTGTCGCGGGTGAACTTCGCCAGCAGCACGCCGACATAGCCGGCGGAGACGGGCGAGCGCATGACGTTGAAGAAGTGCAGCAGCTCCTTGCCGGTCCCGATCATCAGGCCGAGAAAAGTGATCTCCCACAACGGCGGGCGCAGGCGCTTGATCTCCTTGCCGAGCTGCCGGCCGTCGAAGGGCTGCGCGACGATCGATCGCCCTCCCGGCATGCCGCCCGGCGCGTCGGGGTGGTAGTCGGCGAAGGTGGGGCCGAGGTCGAACCTTAGCGCCGTCCGGGTCTCGAAGAACTCGACGGCTTTGGGTCCGGCCTCCAGGAAGGCGTCGACCCGCGCCGAATCGAACTGGTTCCCCGTTTCGTGCTGCAGGTACCGGCGCGCGTTTTCCGCGCTGTCCTCGACCCCCGCACGCTTCGCGGGACCATTGCAGGGAATCCACATCCAGCCGCCGGATCGCGCCGTCGTGCCGCCGAACACCGGCTCCTTCTCGACGACGAGGACCTTGAGACCGCGATGCGCAGCGGTTACCGCCGACGCGAGGCCGCCCGCGCCCGAGCCGACAACCAGGACATCGCATTCGTATGTGCTTTGGACCGACATCTCTTAAAGCTCTCTCGTAATCGTGGCGGCGGATCAGACCACTTCGTGGGTTTCGACCAGGAAGGTCGAGATTTCGGCGATGAACTCGGTCGCATGGGTCATCAGGGTCTTGCCTGCATCCGACGCGAACGCCGCATCGAGGCTGTCGGAGTCCTCGAACCAGAGCTCGACGATGCCGTCGATCGGCAGTTCCTCATACGTCGCGGGCCGGCCGCGGCCATGCGAGCGATCGAAAATCAGGTTCTGGGTATAGCCCTTCACCTGGGGCAGCCGCTTCACCAGGAACGAATGGACGTCGAGCCATTCGGCCTTGAACTGTTCGGCGCTGACGTCCGGCCGTCGCTTCAGCGTCGACATGCGCTTGATCAGCGGCACCCCGGCCGGCGTCGGGATGACGACGTGCTGGAGCGCGGTGATGAGCTCGAGCTCGCCGATGAAGCGCGCTTCGTCCGCCCCCAGCTGCTGGACGTGATCGGTGGCGAACGCGGCGGCCATCGCCGGCATGTCGTCGAACCACAGTTCCGAGAAACCGTCGAAGTCGTCGCTGCCGCGCGTATAGCTGATGGCGCGCTGTGCCCGGTCGACGACATGGTTCTGGTGATAGCGCCTGAGGCCCGGGAGCTTCGCCGCCAGCGGGCCGTGCGAGTCGCGCCAATGCGCCCGGAACGCGTCGGTGGTGAGATCCGGGCGCTTCCGGAGCAGTCCCATCCTTACGATCACGTCACGCCTCCCTCCGTTCGAAGCTTGTTGCGGGTTGTCTATCATCGCGTTCGCTATTATGCAATGAATTCGATTATAGCGAATAATTGGTCGGCCTCGGGCCACCCGCTATGCTCGAAACGGAGGTGCTGAGAATGGCGAACGACCAACGGGGCATTCAGTCGGTGGAGGTCGGCGGGCAGCTCTTGAAAGCGCTCGCCGAAGCGGATGCGCCGATGATGCTGCGTGACCTCGCCAAGGATGCCGGCATGACCGCCGCCAAGGCTCATCCCTACCTCGTCAGCTTCATGCGGATCGGCATGGTGGAGCAGGACAAGGCCAGTGGGCGCTACGAGCTCGGACCGCTGGCGATGCAGATCGGACTGGCCAGCATGCGCCGCCTCGCGCCGGTCCGTGTCGCCGCCGGGCTCGTCAGCGAGATGGTCGCCCGCATCGGCCAGACCGTGGCGCTGTCCGTGTGGGGCAATCATGGGCCGACCGTGGTGCGGATCGAGGAAGGGGTCAGCGCGGTGCACGTCAACATGCGGGTCGGCAGCGTGATGTCCCTGCTCGGCACCGCGACCGGCCGCGTCTACGCGGCATTCCTGCCGCCGAAGATGATCGAGGCCTTCCTCGAATCCGGCGTCGGGGGGGCGAGCGTCGGCGACGAGTCCGTCAGGGACATGGGAAGCGAGCAGATCAAGGCGGCTGTCGCCGAGGTCCGCGAACGCGGGTTGGCCCGCGCGGTCGAGCGACCGATCCCCGGCGTCAACGCCTTCAGCGCGCCCGTCTTCGATCAGGCCGGATCGATCGTCCTCGCCATCACCGCCATCGGGCCGTCGGGGACCTTCGACCCCGCCTGGGACGGGCCGATCGCGCGGGAACTGCTCGACTGCGCCCGAACCGCCTCGACGCGGCTCGGCTATTCGCCGCGAACGTCACAGCAGGTCGCTTGAGCGCGCGGACTTCCGGCGACGGCAGCGGCGTAGGGCGATCCAACCCGCCATCCAGGGCTTCGGATGCAGGCACACGGGCGGACGCGCGTAGCGGACCCTCAGATCACGCCGAGGGCCTTGGCTCGGTCATAGGTACGCTTCGCCGAGAGATAACCCGGCACCTCGACAAGATCGCCGTCTACCAGCGCTCGCGGCTCGCCCTTCGCCCGCGCCACTTCGAACGCCTCGATGATCCGTACCGCGAGCGCGACGGATTCGGCACTCGGTGTGAGCACCCGGTTGATCGCCGCCGCATGCCCCGGCTGCACGGCGCTCTTCGCCGGATATCCCAGGCGCCTGCCACGCTCGGTATCGGCGACGACACCGTCCACGTCTTCCCAGGTGTAGGGGGCGTCGATCGGCAGGACGCCCGCCGCCCGGCACTCCACGAGAAAGCGCTGACGCGCGTAGTCGAGCTCGGCACCGTCGCGGCCGCGCCCCGCCCCGAGATCCTTGGCCAGATCCTCCGAGGCCAGGAGGGCGGCCGCCACCCGAGGACTGGCCGAGAGGATTTCGCCGGCGCGCACCAGACCTGCCGCCGTCTCGATGTTCGGCACCAGCCGCGTCCGGCCACGCTCGATACCCAGCAGCGCCTCATGCGCGGTCACCGCCGCGTCCAAAGCGAAAATCTCGTCGCGCGAAGCGACCATCGGAAGCAGGACCAGATCCGGCCGTCCGACCATCACCGCCGCGAGGTCGTGATGCCCCTCGCCGTCGAGCCTGTTGACGCGCACCGCGCTGACGCAGCCTGCGTTCCTCCAGGCGGCATACACGTCGCCCGCCAGCGACCGCGCCGCCGGTCGCAGCGGCGGCGGCGTGAAGTCCTCGAGTTCCTGGATCAGCACGTCGGCACCGCTCTCCGGCGCCGCCATCAGGACGTCCCTGTCAGTACCCGGGAGGAACAGCCAACTCCGGCATAGCTCGATCGCTCTCATCGGCAGCGAGTCCCAGCCCCTCCGAACAATCGCGCGATGGCCGCAAAAAATATAATTAAAACAATTTCTTACTGGCGGAGGGAGGGGGATTCGAACCCCCGATACGAGTTGACCCCGTATAACGGTTTAGCAAACCGCCGCCTTCAGCCTCTCGGCCATCCCTCCGCGGACGGCCCGCGGAGCGGGTCGCCGAAGCCGCTTTCTACCTGCGGCGGCGCGGGAGGTCAATGCGGGCCGGTGGCCGTTCGCGGCAGCGATCCCGCGCGGGCCGGATCGGCACCCCAGGGGGCCGCTTCAGCCGTCGATCAGGGCGTGGACACGGTCGCGCATCCACGGGACGACCTCCGCTTCGAACCACGGGTTGCGCTTGAGCCAGCCCTGGTTCCGGGGCGAGGGATGCGGGGTCGGGACGAAGCGCGGCAGATAGTCTCGCCACCCCCGCACGGTCTCGGTCACCGAGGCCTTGCGGCGGTCGCCGAGATAGTAGGCCTGGGCATAGACTCCGACCAGCAGCACGAGTTCCAAGGCCGGCAGGTGTTCGGCGATGCGCGGATGCCAGGCCGGCGCGCATTCGGGACGCGGCGGAAGGTCGCCGCCGGGCCCCTTGCCCGGATAGCAGAAGCCCGCCGGAACGATGGCGATGCGGCTTTCGTCGTAGAAGCGCTCGCGGTCGAGATCGAGCCAGCGGCGAAGACGGTCGCCCGACGGGTCGTTCCACGGGATGCCGGTCGCCTGCACCCGCGTTCCCGGTGCCTGACCGACGATCATAACCCGGGCGGTCGAGGCCGCCCTGAGCACCGGGCGCGGCGGAAATGGGAGATGCGCCGCGCAGCGGTCGCAAGCGCGAATCTCCGCGAGCAGGGCTTCGAGGGTCTGGGCTCCCATACCCGGAGTGTCGGGGTGAGCCGCCGCGCCTCCGCGTCTCTGGTCCTCCCCCGCCGGGAGAGGCGGCGCGGGCGACGACGCCTGCGCTACGCTCTCTCCGTCCGAAGACGGATGAGGAGGAGGTGTTTCTACCGCGTCGTGCGCTCCGCTCAGCCTTCCATCCCTTCGCCGGCCATCATGAAGCCCATATGCTGCTCGACCTGGGCGAGGCCGCCTTCGCCGGCCTGCCAGGTGACATTCCCGTCGCCGTCGGCGTCGCAGCCGTTCTGGATGCAGCCGATCAGCTTCTGGGCGTTCTCGGCCATCACTGCCGCCGAGTCGGCCGAGTCGGCATCCTGGATCTTCTGCATGAGGTCGGCGACTTGGCTGCCCCATTCGACGACGTCGGTCGCACTCGTCGACACATGCTCGGCATGCGTCTTGACGTTGTCGCTGGCGCCGTCCGAGCTCGCCGCGTAGCCGACATGGGCGACGATGCCCTTCGCCGCCTTGATCAGGCCATAGCCGTCGCCCGGCCCCTGGTCGATCTTGCTCGGATCGACAGCGTGCAGGACATGGCCGGCATGCAGCTTGATCGAGTCGAGATTGCCCGGGTCGGAGAGGGCAAAGCCGATATGGTCGGCCGCGACCTGGGCCTCCGCCTTCGCCTCGGGCAGCAGCCCCACCTTGTCGGGGGTATCCTTCCAGCCGGTCATGATATGGCCGATATGGGCGTGCGACATCTCCTCGGCTGCCGCCGGCGCCGCGACGGCGGCGGCCAGCACGGCGGCGGCGATCACGGAACGGACTTTCATGGTGTCTCTCCCTTGCCATTGTTGGACGGCACGGGCGCGTGACCGGACGGCCTGCGCCGGTGCATGGACCAGTACTTAGGTCCAAGCCGGCGCAAGGCGAGGCATGAGAGGTTCGCGCACCGCTCAGGCGGCGGCGAAGGCGACCTCGGCTTCCATGGTCAGCCAGCCCTCATGGTCCAAAGCCCACAGCCGGGCACCGTCGCCTTCCGGCCGGCCGGCGACCGTAAGCGGACGGTTGGCGAACACCGGGCGCTTGGCGCGGAAGGCGAAGCGGGCGATCGAGCGATCCGGCACCGAACGGCGGGCCAGATCGAGCAGCAGCGTCGCCGTCAGCGGTCCGTGAACGATAAGGTCGGGGTAGCCCTCGACCTGGGTGACATAGGGATAGTCGTAATGGATGCGGTGGCCGTTGAAGGTAAGCGCCGAATAGCGGAACAGCATCACCGGATCGGGGGTCAGCATCCGCTGCCACACCGGTTCGGCCGGTGCCGCCTCACCGCGGCCGAGCGCGGCACCCGGTGCCGCCGCTTCCCGATAGACGATGTGCTGATCGTCGGTCAGCGCCACGCCGGCACCGCCGGTGATGGTGTGACGAACGGTGACGAAGACGAGCGGACCGGTCCGACCAGTCTTCTGCTCGACGGCCATCACCTCAGACCGCCGCGCCGCCGCTTCGCCGATCCGGAGCGGCTGATGGAAGGTAAAGGTGCCCGACGCATACATCCGCCTCGGCAACGGAACCGGCGGCAGGAATCCGCCCCGCGCCGGATGACCGTCCGGCCCCAGGGCCGACTGCAGCGCGGCGGGATTAAAAAAGGCCAAATGCCAGGCGGGCGGCAGCGGATCGCCCGCCTGCGGTGCATGCTCCCAGTCGAGCGTCGCCGCCATGCCCTCCGCGACCCGCGGGCTGATCGTGTCGCGGGCGGTTTCGGAGCTGCCGATCCAGTCTTCGAGATTGGGGGCGGCCTCGCTCATGCCGCGAACTCCTTCCGGATCGCTTCGGTGTGCTCGCCAAGCTTCGGTACGGGGCGGTAGGTGACGCTTTCGCCAACGATCCTGGGCGGCGGTGCGATCACCTCGACCGGCCCGGCCGGCGCGTCGTAGGTGACCCGGCGAAGCTGCGGATGCTGCGCGAGATCGGACACTTCATTCAGCGCCCCGCAGGCGATATCGGTTTCGACCAGCCGCGTCATCAGCGTCTTCCGGTCGTAGCGGGCGAAGACCTCGGCGATGATCGCGTCGAGCACCTGCCGGTTCTCGACCCGCCGCGACGGGCGGTCGAAGCGCGGATCGGCGGTAAGCTCGGGCTGCTCCAGCACGTCGCGGCAGAGCTTGGCCCATTCGCGCTCGTTCTGGATCGAGATCACCACCTGCTTGCCGTCGCTGGTCGGGAACGCCCCGTAAGGCGCGAGGCTGGGATGGCTCAGGCCCACGCGCTTCGGCGCCGCGCCGCGATAGGCATGGTAGAGGTAGGGGACGTTCATCCAGTCGGCCATGCCGTCGAACAGCGATACCTGGATGCCGGAGCCCTCCCCCGTGCGCTCCCGGTTGTAGAGAGCCTGCAGGATGGCCGCGAAGGCGTTCATGCCGGCGGCGATATCGCAAACCGAAACGCCGACCCGGCCGGGCGCATCCGGGTTGCCGGTGACGGCGCACAAGCCCGTCTCAGCCTGCACCAGCAGGTCGTAGGCCTTCATGTCGCGATAGGGCCCGTCCTCGCCGTAACCGCTGACGTCGCAGGTGATAAGGCGCGGATAGCGCTTCCGCAGGTCGTCCGAGCCGAAGCCCGCCCGTGCGGCGGCGCCCGGCTTGAGGTTCTGGATAAAGACATCGGCCTTGGCGAGGACCCGCTCCAGCAGCGCCGCGTCCTCGGGCTGCTTGATGTCGAGGGTGAGCGACTCCTTGCCGCGGTTCAGCCACACGAAATAGGCGCTGTCGCCGTTCACCGCCTCGTCGTAGTAGCGGGCGAAATCGCCCTCGCCGCGCTCGATCTTGATGACCCGCGCGCCGCCGTCAGCGAGACGGGACGAGCACAAGGGCGCTGCAACCGCCTGCTCCAGCGCCACCACCAGCAAACCTTCCAAGGGGAGCATCAGTAGGACCTCGGCATGCCCAGCACGTGCTGGCCGATATAGGCGAGAATCATGTTGGTCGAGATCGGCGCCACCTGATAGAGCCGCGCCTCCCGGAACTTGCGCTCGATGTCGTATTCCTCGGCGAAGCCGAAGCCGCCATGGGTCTGGATGCAGGTATCCGCCGCCGACCATGACGCTTCCGACGCGAGAAGCTTCGCCATGTTGGCTTCCGGGCCGCAGGGCTTGCCGGCCTCGAACAGCGCGATCGCCTTCCGGGTCATCAGGTCGGCCGCCTCGCTCGCCGCATAGGCGCGGGCGATCGGGAACTGGATGCCCTGGTTCTGGCCGATGGGGCGGCCGAACACCACCCGCTCCTTGGCGTAGGCGCTGGCCCGGTCGACGAAGAAGCGGGCGTCGCCGATCGATTCCGCGGCGATCAGGATGCGCTCGGCGTTCATGCCGTCGAGGATGTAGGAGAACCCCTGCCCCTCCGCGCCGATCAGGTTCTCGGCCGGCACCTTCAGCCCGTCGAAGAACAGCTCGGTCGTCGCGTGATTGAGCATGGTGCGGATCGGGCGGATGGTGAGGCCGTTCCCCACCGCCTCGCGCATGTCGACCAGGAAGGTCGAAAGCCCCTCTCGGCGCGAGCGCACCTGATCCTTAGGCGTGGTGCGGGCCAGCAGCAGCAGCAGGTCGGAATGCTCGGCGCGGCTGATCCACACCTTCTGGCCATTGACGACGTAGTGGTCGCCGTCCCTGGTCGCGGTGGTGCGGAGCTGGGTGGTGTCCGAGCCCGTGGTCGGCTCGGTCACGCCGAAGGCCTGCATCCTGAGTTCGCCCGATGCGATACCCGGCAGATAGGCCTTCTTCTGTTCCGGCGAGCCGTGCCGGAGCAGCGTCCCCATCGTGTACATCTGCGCGTGGCAGGCGGCACCGTTGCCGCCGCTGCGGTGGATCTCCTCGAGAATCGCCGCCGCGGCGCCGATCGGCAGGCCGCTGCCGCCGTAATCCTCGGGGATCAGGGCGGAGAGAAACCCGGCTTCGGTCAGTGCCTTCACGAAGTCGGCGGGATAGGCGCGCTCGCGGTCGAGCGCCCGCCAGTATTCGCCGGGAAAGTCCGCGCACAGCGCCCGGACCGATTCCCGAATTTCGGGATAGGTTTCGCCGAGCGGCAGGCTGGGTTGGTCGAATTCGTCGGAATGGCTCATGCCGCGACTGTATAGAGGAGCCGGGCGCGGCTGCAAATATCCGCAGGACGCATGACGGCCTGCGACATGGTTCTTCCGTCGTCATTGCGAGCCGAAAACGAAGCAATCCAGAACCGGCCTCCGGATTGCCGCGTCGCTGCGCTTTTCGCAATGACAGCAGGAAAGGCTATCGGGCGTTCACTCCCTCCGTCGCCACAGGCGGTTGCGAAGAACCCGCCACCAATGGTGCGCCCAGATGCGGGCGACGTCGGCCTGGAGCAAGGGGAAGCGCCGCGGTTCGAGCTCGATGCCGACCTGGAGGATGGTCTCGCCGTCGAGGGCGCGGACGATCAGCTCGACGTCGCCGAGCTTCAGGCGGTCGCCCGCATCGATACGGCCGCGAAGATGGCGGCGCAGGAAGTCGCTCAGCGTCAGCGCCTGCTCCGGCGGCGGGATCGGAAGGTCGTACATGCGGGCGAGATCGCCGGTCAGCGTCTCGCCGCCAAAGGTGAACTCGCCGAACACCGCTTCGTCGCGGCCGCTGGGGTCCTTGCGCGGCGCCGATCCGAACAGCCGGTCGAGCGCCCCCATCCGCTCGGCAGGCGCCACGACGACGACATAGTCGCCCGCGGCAAGCCTCGGCGCATCGGAGGGGAGCCGCATGACCCCGTCGCGGATGACGGCGACGATCTCGACGTCGTCCTCCAGCCGCATGTCGCCCGGCAGCCAGCCGACGGCGGCGCTCGTCTCCTGAACGACGAAAGCGGAAAGGTCGCGCTCGGCCTCCGCCGGTAGATCGACGTCGAAGCGCTGGGCCGGCCGCGGTGCCGGCGGCAGAGCGAGGTTGAGCTGGCGGGCGGCCAAGTTGACGGTCCACCCCTGAACGACCAGCGATGTCAGGACGACGACGAAGGCGATCTCGAAATAGGCGTCGGCATTGGGGAGGCCGGCCAGCACCGGTACGGTCCCGAGAAAGATCGGTACCGCGCCCCGCAGACCCACCCATCCCAGGAACGTCTTTTCCCGCCAGTTGAAGCCGAAGGGCGCCGTGCAGAGCAGCACCGCCACCGGGCGGGCGACGAGGATCAGGAAGGCGGCAAGCGCGAGCGAGGGCAGGACGGTCGGAATCAGATTCGTCGGCGTCACCAGCAGACCCAGCATCAGGAACATGCCGATCTGGCTCAGCCAGGCGAGACCGTCCTGGAAGCGGTCGATGACCAGCGTCGCCCGGTGCCGTCGGTTGCCGAGCACCACGCCGGCCAGATAGACGGCAAGGAACCCGCTGGCGCCGACCGACTGAGCGACGCCGAAGACGACCAACGCGCCGGAAAGGGCGAGAATCGGGTAGAGACCGGTCGCGAGGTTGAGCGCGTTGATGAGCCGGACCAAGGCCAGGCCCCCCACCACTCCAAACACGGCACCGCCCGCTATCTGCATCAGAAAGGCACCGACCAGACCGGGCAGCGCATTCGTGGAGAAGTTCGGCGGGCCCGCTTCGATCAAGGCCACGCAGGTGACGGTGAGAAACACCGCCATCGGGTCGTTGACGCCGGACTCGGTTTCGAGCGTCGCCCGCACACGCTTGACGAGATTGGTGCCCCCGGCCCCAAGCAGAAAGAAGACCGCCGCCGCGTCGGTGGAGGCGACGATCGATCCGACCAGCATTCCTTCGAGCCAGCTCAGCGAAAACAGCAGAGCGGCCATCGCGCCGGTCAGCGCGGCCGTAAGCACGACGCCGACAGTGGCCAGCAGCAGGGCGGGCCATGACGCCAGCGCGAGGGTGCTGCGATGCGTGCGAAGGCCGCCATCGAACAGAACCACCGCCAGAGCGATGGCGCCGAGCGTGTAGGCGATCTGAAAATTGTCGAAATCGAGGCCGCCGGGGCCGTCCTCCCCGGCGAGCATGCCAAGCCCGAGGAAGACGAGCAGCAGCGGCGCGCCAATCCGTGACGAGATGAGGCCGGCGAAAATGCTGATGAAGACGAGGCCGGCGCCGATAAGGACGAGTTGATTGGCGAATTCTATCGGCCCTGCCCCCCTACTCGCCCCTGCTACGTCTGCCCGGCTCCACGCCCGCTCAGCAGCCTTTCACCACCGTCCTGGTACACAACGTAAAAACGGGCCGGAAATCCGGCCCGTTCGCAACCAGCGATGCGTGCTCTCAAACGAAGATGTCGAGCACCGCTCCCCGCTGAAAGCCGGTCCGGGTCTCTGCCGAGAACTGGCTCTGCGCGACGGAATCATCTTCCTCGTCGGCGGCGGCACGCACCACCGTCGGCGGTTGCTCCCCCGCGGCACTGGTACGGCTACGCTCTTCCGTGCGCTGAACACCGCTCGCACGGTCGTCGTAATTCCGCTGCTCCTGCACCCGCTGCGCACCGATCGGCGACTGCTGACCGGTAAACGGCGAAATGTTGGAGAACGCCGCTGTCGCGTTCGCTTGATTGATCTCGGCCATTGCCAGCACTCCAGACTTCTGTCCACCGATATGTATAGGTGCGGCGATGCAATTTTTCAACCACGACCGCATCGTTTGCCGGACAGCGCCAACGGCAGATATTGCCGCCTCTTCCCTCGGCAGAACTTGCCGCACCGGTAAGGTCTCTGCCGGGTCCCGCGGATGCCATGGCTTCGTCAGGCCCTGTTTTCCGCCGCTGCGCGCCATCACGGCTGCTGGCCCGACATTTGCTGATCCACGGCACGAACCGCGTCAGGGGATCACTGATGGACACCGTTGCCGCCACACAAGCTCAGTCGACGACGAACCGGCCGCATGCCGGGGTCGCCGCGCCCGATAGCGCGCAAGGGATGTCTTTCCTCGACCTCCTGTTCGCAGCGCAATCGGATGCCGACGGGACTCCGTTCTCCGGCATGTTCGCGTCCGACGGCTCGATCGAGACCCAAAAGACGATCTCGGGACTCGATCCGCGCGGCGGCGACGGCATGCCCGCCGCGCACTTCCTCGACATGCTGCTCCAGGGTGCGTCGCCGATGGCGGTGGCCGCCGGCCTGACCGCTCAGAACGGCGCCGGGACAGCCAGCGTCGGCGTAACCGATCCCGCCGTGACCGCCGCCGCGGAAACCGCGACGGCACCGGCCGCCGGCACGACCACGGCCGTAAACCCCGCTGCCGGTCAAACGACGTCCGCCGGCACTGCCGCCGGACTTGGCACCAGCACCAGCACCAGCACCGGGAAGACGACCGGCGGAACCGGGACGGCGACAGGCAATGCTCAGGCCGGCGTTCAGGCCACCGGGGCCGAAGGGAAGCCGGGAGACACCTCCCCGTCGAATGCCGCAAAAGCCGCGGGGACGGAAGGTCAGGCGTCGCAGACTCCGGTGCAGCAAGCGGCTGCGGCCGCCGAGACCGCTATCGTCCAAGCCGGTGGCGCCATACCGTCCCTGCCTGCCGGGACCGACGGCACCACGACCGAAGCCGGCGTCAGCGTCGCAGCGATCGCCGCCGGAACGACCGTGAACCGACCGGCCGGAAACGGCGCCAGCACCGCTTCGACGGCATCGAACACCCCGTCGTCGAAGTCCGGAAACAACAACGCCGGCTCCGCGACGGCCGGACAGAGCGACCCCGCCAAAGGAGCCAGCGCAGCCGGGCTTCGTGCACCCGAAGCGCCGGCGCTCGACCGGCCGCAGGCGGGAACGGACTATGCCGCGCTGGCTCGCGCCGATCAGGCCGCGTTCGCCAATGCGGAAGCCGCGCGGCAGGCCGATGCCGGCAGCGACTTCGACCGCCTGGTCCAGGGAACTCACGCGGGCGACGCCGGCCGCGGCGCACTCGGCGGGCCGCCGACGGTGAGCGGCGCAGCGACCCCGAGAGCAGTACACATCCCGGTTCCGCCGGTGAACCAGGTCGCCGTCCAGATCGCGACCGCGGCGAAGAACGGCATCGATCGGATCAGCCTGCAGCTCGACCCGGCGGAATTGGGCCGGATCGACGTCAGCCTGGATATTGCCGACGACGGCCATGTGACCGCCCGTGTGACCGCCGACAGACCGGAGACCCTCGACATGCTGCAGCGGGATGCGCGCGGCCTGGAAAAGGCTCTGCAGGACGCCGGGCTCAAGATGGACGGCAACGGCTTGAGCTTCGATCTCCGCGAGCAGGCGGAGCAGCAACCGTCCTTCGCTGAACACACCGGCCGCGGGCCGTCGAGATCCGCTGAAGACGGAGTCGTCACGGCCGATGCCGGCGCCGTCGACGCCGCCTACCAGTATCTCGACGCCAACCGCGCCCTCGACATCCGCGTCTGACAGGAGTGATCCATGGCCGACGTCTCAGCCATCACCGGACAGACCGCCTCTCCGACCGAGAACGCTCGGACGCGCCTGGCCGACAACTTCGACAACTTCCTGACGCTGCTGACGACCCAGCTTCAGAACCAGGACCCCCTGGCACCGATGGATTCGAACGAGTTCACCAACCAGCTCGTGTCCTTCGCCGAGGTCGAACAGTCGCTCAACACCAATTCCCAGCTGGAACAGCTGGTCAACATCCAGAAGACGGGACGGGCCGCGGGCGCGGTCGGATTCCTGGGCACGACGATCCAGGCCGATGGCGACAAGCTCGTTCTCAACGACGGGTACGGCGAGGCGCGCTATTCGCTGACCGGCGTCGCCAACAGCACCGTCATCAAGATCTACAACAGCAAGGGCGAACTCGTCCTCGAGACCGAGGGCGACCGCTCGAGCGGCGAACATACGTTCCTGTGGGACGGCCGCGACAACCAAGGGAACTATGCCGGTGACGGCGTCTACCAGATCGACGTCATCGCCAAGGACACCAAGGGCGAGTCGCTGCCGGTGACGACCTCCACGGTCGGGACGGTGACCGGAATCCGGCAGGACGGAGAGAACGTGCTGCTGTTCATCGACGGGATCGGTGTGCCGCTCGATGACGTGAAGTCGATCGACGCCCCGTTCTTCGTTGCCGGCCCAGGCTATGCCGACGGAGAGGACGGAGAGAGCGAGACGCCCGCTTCGGACGACGAGGCGGAAACGGCGGCTTCGGACGAGGAGGCCGACACCGCCACCTGAGTATCCGAAAGACTTGAGTACGTTGTGGAGGAGAAGGCGGTCGAAGAAGTCGGTCCGCATCGAGACAGCAAGAAGAAACAAACCGACTTTGGCTATTCGAGCCGCATGAGGAGCTTCCGATGAGTCTTTACGGCGCATTGTTTACCGGCGTGACCGGTTTGACAGCCCAAACACAGTCCATCGCCATGATCTCGGACAATCTGGCGAACGTGAACACGATCGGCTTCAAGGGGAACGTGGCGCGCTTCGCGACGCTGGTGACCCAGAGCGGCACGGTCGATACCTTCAGCCCCGGCGGCGTGCGTTCGCGCCCGTTCGCCCGTATCGCCGAGCAGGGAACGATCTCGGCGACCACGTCGAACACCGACATCGCCATCTCCGGCAACGGCTTCTTCGTCGTGAACAGCCGTGCCGATGGAAGCGGCGAGCCGCTTTATACCCGCGCGGGCTCCTTCACCCAGGATGCCACCGGCAATCTGGTGAACACCGCAGGCCTGTTCCTCCAGGGCTGGCCGCTTGATTCCGCCGGCAATCTACCCGCCTCTCAGGAAGACCTGACCAGCATCGAGACGGTCAACGTCGCTGAGGTCAGCGGCCAGGCGGCGGAGACGACCCAGGTCGATCTCGGCATGAACCTCAACGCCAGCCTGACGACGTCGACGGCGGCCTATAGCGTGGGCGACATGCAAGCCGGCACCGTCACGCCGGACTTCACGCGGGACTTCGTCATTTTCGACTCGCTCGGCAGCGCTCATGACGTCACCGTAGCGTTCCTGAAGCAGGATCCCGGCGGGGCCAACAATACCTGGCAGGTGGAAGTCTTCCACAACGGCGGCGACGTTGCCCCCGGCAACGAGTTGATCGACTCCGGAACGCTGGTCTTCAACGGCGATGCATCCATCGACGGCGCGAACAGCACGCTCGGAAGCTTGGATCCGACGACCGGCGAACTGGTTTCGACCCTTACCATTCCGTGGAACAATGGCGCGAATCCCGGCTCGGTGGAGCTGGACTGGGGTACCGACGGCCTTGCCGACGGTCTTACACAGTTCGATTCCGACTTCGATGTGAACTTCGTCAACCAGAATGGTGCCGAAGTCGGCCGACTGAACAATGTCAGCATCGACGACGAAGGCTTCGTCATCGCCTCGTTCAACAACGGCACCACCAAGCGGCTCTACAAGCTGCCGTTGTCGGTGTTCGCGAACCCCTCGGGCCTGGAAGCCCGCAGCGGCAACGCCTATGCCCAGACCGACCGCTCCGGCGAGTTCAACCTGCGCGAAGCCGGAACCGGTGGCTCGGGATCAGTCGTGTCGACCGCTTTGGAGCAGTCGAATATCGACATCGCCAAGGAGTTCACCGACATGATCACCACCCAGCGGGCCTACTCGGCCAATACGCGGGTGATCAGCACTGTCGACGACATGCTGGACGAGTTGATCCGCGTCAAGCGGTAAGCCGACCAGCTCCTCATAAGGCTCTTCGCGCCCGGCGGGAATCCTCCACATCCCGCCGGGTGCTTTTCCGCATGCCCCTTCCCCTCGGGGCCCCGCGGACTAGGCAATTTTTGCCGAGCATTAACCTTTTGTTCATATCCTCGCTCTAGACAGCGTTTGAGCGGACGATGGTGGCTGCCTGAGCGGTCGTTGAGGCCATCGAGGGATGGCGCTACGAAGATGGTTCATCCATTTTTTTAAATAGCGCCTCGAATTTATTCTGATTTCGTAGCAGAATCGCTCTGGGCGACCAATCGTCGTACCGCCGAATCGGTCCGTGAGGGGATGAACCGTGAACGGCCTGTTGAATTCGCTCCGTGGTCTGGGCGCACTGCGTCTCGCAGCGATGGCGGGCGTCGCCGCCGTGCTGGTGGGTGCGCTGCTGTACCTGACCACGCGATTGACGAGCCCCGAGTTCGCGCTTCTTTACGGCGATCTGTCGCCCCAGGACAGCGCGCAGATCATCGCGCAGCTGGAAGGTTCGGGCGTACCCTACACCGTGCGCGGCGACGGCTCTCAGATCCTGGTGCCGAGCGATCAGGTCGGCGAGGTGCGGATCCGCATGGCGGGCCAGGGCCTGCCGTCGGGCGGCTCGGTCGGCTATGAGATATTCGACAACCCGGAAGGCTTCGGCACGACGAGCTTCGTGCAGAACGTCAACCTGCTGCGGGCTCTGGAAGGCGAACTCGCGCGCACCATCGGCGCTTTCGCCAACGTCAGCAAGGCGCGGGTCCACCTGGTCCTGCCACGCCGCGAAATATTCCAGCGCAATCCGACCGAGCCGACGGCATCGGTCTTCGTCCAGATGCGCGGCGCCGGCCGGCTCGGTCGCGACGAGGTCGCCGCCGTCCAGCATCTCGTCGCCGCAGCGGTCCCCGGCCTTCAGGCAGAACGCGTCGCCGTGGTCGACGGCCGCGGCACCCTGATTGCGGGCGGGGACGAGAACCCCGACACGAGCGGCGCGATCGCTTCGCGCGCCGACGAATTCCGGCGCGGCGTCGAGAACCGTCTAAAAGCGACCATCGTCGACCTGCTGGAAAGCTCGGTCGGTTACGGCAAGGTACGAGCCGAGGTCGCTGCGGAGATCGACTTCGACCGCGTGACGGTCACCTCCGAGACCTTCGATCCCGACAGTCAGGTCGTCCGCTCGTCCCAGACGGTCGAAGAGGCCGAGAACAGCGCCGAACGCGCCAACAACGTCAGCGTCGCCAACAATCTTCCCGACGCGTCGCCGTCCCAGGGCGGCACGCAGAGCAATTCCTCGCGAACCGAGGAAACGACGAATTTCGAGATTTCGAAGATCGTCCGCAACCAGGTCCAGGAGGTCGGGGACATCGAACGGCTTTCCGTCGCGGTTCTGGTGGACGGCACCTATTCCACCGACGCGGACGGCAACCGGCAATATCAGCCGCGAAGCGACGACGAGCTGGAACGCCTTGCGACCCTCGTCCGCTCGGCCATCGGCTTCAACGCCGACCGCGGCGATCGGGTCGAGGTCGTGAACATGCAGTTTGCGCCGATGACCGAGCCGGAGGGGTTCGAAGCGCCCTTCCTTGGCCTGAGCAAGGCGGATTACTTCAAGATCGCCGAGATCATCGTCCTCGCCCTGGTCTCGATCCTGGTCATCCTGCTCGTGCTTCGGCCGCTGGTGAGCCGGGTCTTCACCCTGTCTGCGGGCGAGGCCGCGGCGGCAGGAGCCGGCGCCGGCGGCGGTACCGCCGCGATCGGCGGTCCGGCTGGCGACGGTGTTTCCGGTTACCTTCCCGGCGGCGGCGGTGGTGGTGGCGCCGGCGGTGGCAGCGGCATGGACGAAGAGATCGCGATGGTCGACATGGACCGGGTCGAAGGCCGCGTGCAGGCGTCGACCATCAAGAAGCTCGCCGAGATCGTCGACAAGCATCCGGACGAGGCGTTGGGCATCCTGCGGGCCTGGATGGCCGACAGCGGCTCTTAAGGGGGGAGCGGATCAATGGCGCGTCGCGTTGCCGACTATCGCACGCTGAGCGGACCGCAGAAGGCGGGGATCATCATGCTGTCGCTCGACCAGGACAGGGCGTCGAAGCTGTTCAGCATGATGGAGATGGACGAGATTAAGGAGCTGTCCTCGACCATGTCTCAGCTCGGCAGCATCTCGGCCGAAGTGATCGAGCAGCTGTTCCTCGAATTCGTCGAAGAGATTTCGGGCACGGGCTCCCTGATGGGTTCGTTCGACAGCACCGAGCGCCTGCTGCGCCAGACCATGCCTCAGGACCGGGTCGAGGAGATCATGGAGGAGCTCCGTGGTCCGGCCGGCCGCACGATGTGGGACAAGCTCGGCAACGTGAACGAGCAGGTGCTGGCCAACTACCTCAAGAACGAATACCCGCAGACCGTCGCGGTAGTGCTGTCGAAGATCAGGCCCGACCATGCCGCGCGCGTCATCGGCCTGATGCCGGAGGACTTCGCGACCGAGGTCATCATGCGCATGCTGCGGATGGAGAACGTCCAGCGCGAGATCCTCGAAGACGTCGAAAAGACGCTTCGTACCGAGTTCATGTCGAACCTCGCCGCCACCGTCCGCCGCGATCCGCACGAGATGATGGCCGAGATCTTCAACAACTTCGACCGCTCGGCCGAAGCGCGCTTCATGCAGGCGCTGGAGGAACGCAACCGCGAAGCCGCGGAACGCATCAAGGCGATGATGTTCACCTTCGAGGACCTGATCAAGGTCGACCCGAGCGGCATCCAGACCATCCTCCGTCACGTCGACAAGGACAAGCTGGCGCTCGGCCTCAAAGGAGGCTCGGAGGAGGTCCGGAACCTGTTCTTCAGCAACATGTCGGAGCGCGCCGGCAAGATCCTGCGCGAGGACATGGAAGCGATGGGTCCTGTGCGCCTGAGCGACGTCGACGAGGCCCAGGCGGCCATCGTCAACCAGGCCAAGGACCTCGCCGCCTCGGGCGAGATCGTGATCGCCGGCGCCGGCGAGGACGAACTGGTGTACTAGGCAGCATATCCGATGTCCGAGATCGTCAAATTCCGCTTCGACCGGCGCTTCGACGTCGACCCGGAGGAAGTCGCGCGCAAGGCCGCCGAGGAAGCCGCCAAGAACGCGCCCCCGCCGCCGCCGCCGACTTTCAGCGAGGCGGAGCTCGATATGGCGCGTAAAGCCGCCTTCGAGGACGGCCGCGCCGCCGCTCTGGCCGAGGCGGAGAAGAAGGTCGAACGGCGGGCGGCGATGGCGCTGGGCGTCGTCGGCGAGCGTCTGGCAGAACTCGAGACGACCCATCACGGCCTGCGGGCGGTCTCGATCGAGGAAACGGTCCGCTTGGCGCGGGCAATCGCCGAAAAGGTGGCCGGCGCGGCGCTGAAAAAGACGCCGGCCGCGCCGATCGAAGCCCTGGCGAGCGAATGCCTGGAACGGCTGTTCGGCGAAACGCGCGTTGTCATCCACGTTCCCCAGGGCCTGGGGGAGAGCATGCAAAGCGACCTCGCGCGCATCGCCGGCCGGGCCGGTTTCTCCGGCACGGTCGAGGTGCAGGAGGATCCGGAGATCGAAGAAGGCGACTGCCGGATCGACTGGACCCATGGCGGCGCCGCGCGCCACGGCACGGAAGTCTGGCAACAGGTCGAGGAGATCCTCGACCGCTATCTCGAAGCCGGCCGCGAAGCGGCCGTGGAGGTGGAAACGGAGCCGACAGCGAATTCGGAACAACAGCAGGGCGACCGGGATGGCGAGCGAACGACCGCGCCGTCCCCGCAACAGCCACAGGAGTAGACCATGCCCGAGAACGGCGATCTCGACCTGGAAGAACTGGACGGCCCCGGCGAAGACGAGGCTTCGGAAGAGCAAGAAGATGGCGATGGCGGCATGCCGCGCAGCGCCGCCGACCTGGATGCCGTCTACGACATCCCGGTGCAGGTTTCGGCGGTGCTGGGCAAATCGACGATGCAGGTGAGCCAGCTTCTGAAGCTGGGCCGCGGCGCGGTGGTCGAACTGGACCGCAAGGTCGGCGAGGCCATCGACATCTACGTCAACAACCGTCTGGTCGCGCGCGGCGAAGTGGTCGTCGTCGAGGACCGCCTGGGTGTGACCATGACGGAAATCATCAAGACCGAGCGCTTCTGAGCGCTGGCGAACGGCGCCGGGGGAAGCGCCGAAAGACCATTAGGGGGTGGTAAACGGTGGACATCGCGACACTCATCGGGCTTGTCGTCGGATTCGGACTGGTGGCCGCAGCGATCGTCACCGGCGGGTCGCCCGCCGCGTTCATCGACATTCCTTCGGTTCTCATCGTGGTCGGCGGAACCTTCGCGGTCACGACGATCAGCTATTCTCTGGGTGAGATCATCAAGGGTCAGAGCCTGATGCTGAAGGCCGTGCTCTACAAGGCACCCGATCCTTCGGCAGCCGCGTTGCAGGTTCTGGAACTCGCCGACCTCGCCCGCAAGAACGGCGTTCTCGGCATGCAGGAGTCGCTCAAGAACCTCGACAACCTGCCCTTCCTTCAGAAGGGGCTGGCGATGGTGGTCGACGGGACGCCAGGCGATGACGTCGAGCGCGTGATGCGCCAGGAGGTGCGCTCGATGGGCGAGCGCCATCTGAAGAGCGCGAGCATCCTGCGGCGCGCCGGCGAGGTCGCCCCGGCGATGGGGCTGATCGGTACGCTGGTCGGTCTGGTGCAGATGCTGGGCAATCTGGACGATCCGTCCAGTATCGGCCCCTCCATGGCCGTCGCCCTGCTCACCACCTTCTACGGCGCGGTGCTGGCCAACATGGTGTTCAATCCCATGGCGGCCAAGCTGGAGCGGAACTCGGCCGAGGAAGTCCTCCTGAATCAGGTCTACCTGCTGGGCGCCGGCTCGATCGGGCGCCAGGAGAACCCGCGCCGCCTCGAGATGCTGTTGAACACCATGCTGCCGCCCGCCAAGCGGGTGCAGTACTTCGACTAAGGCTGCGGAGACGGATTCATCATGCGTTTGCTGATCATTGGCAGCCTCGCGGGGCAGCTTGGAAATGCCTGCAACATAGCGATCGCGCGCGGTGCCAAGGTGATGCAGGCGGACACGGTCGAAGCGGGCCTGGACATCCTCCGAGGCGGCAGCGGTGCCGAGATCGTGATGATCGACGTCACCTTCGACGTGGCGGGTCTGATCGAAAG
>PBKC01000059.1 GCA_002721365.1 Rhodospirillaceae bacterium
CCGGTGCGGCCCGTGGCGCCCTATATCGGGGGCAAGCGCAACCTCGCGGCCCGGATCGTCGAGCGCATCGAGGCCGTGCCGCATCGGACCTATGCCGAGGCGTTCGTAGGGATGGGCGGGGTGTTCCTGCGCCGCCGCACAGCGCCCTCGGCCGAGGTGATCAACGACGCCGGGCGCGACGTCAGCAACTTCTTCCGCATCCTCCAGCGCCACTACGTGGCCTTCCTGGACACGCTCCGCTTCCAGCTCACCACCCGCGCCGAGTTCGAGCGCCTGGTGCGCACCGATCCCGACACGCTGACTGACCTGGAGCGGGCGGCGCGCTTCCTCTACCTGCAGCGCACCGCCTTCGGCGGCACGGTGGCCAAGCGGCATTTCGGGATCGATCCGCGCTCGGCCGGGCGCTTCGACATCACCAAGCTGGCGGCGATGCTGGAGGACGTCCACGTCCGCCTCGCCGGGGTGGTGATCGAGTGCCTGCCCTACGGCGCCTTCATCGACCGCTACGACCGGCCGGGGACGCTGTTTTATCTCGACCCGCCCTATTGGGGCTCGGAGAACGACTACGGCCGGGACCTGTTCTCGCGGCAGGACTTCGAGCGCCTGGCCGAGCAGCTCGCCGGACTCCGCGGGCGCTTCATCCTGTCGCTCAACGACCGGCCGGAGGTGCGGGAGACGTTCGGGGCGTTCGCCATGGAGGCGGTCGAGACGACCTACTCGGTGGGCGGCGGCGAGAGGGCCAAGCGAGTGCCGGAGCTGATCATCACCGGCGGCGGAGGATGAATGGGCTGGAGGACCTGGCTGGAGCGGGCGGAGCCGAAGCGGCCGATCCTGTTCCCGATCTGCATGCTGCTCGGCCACACCCGGATCGATGACACCATGCTTGCCGGCAAGGCGCCTGAGGCCGTCCGCGGGCCTTACGGCCGTGACTATCTGCGGGGCGAGTGGTGTGCCGTCTGCGGGCTGCAGTATGTGGTCAGGGTGCGGCCGGAACCTCGGCGGAGGCAGCGGCGACGAGCGCGCTCCGAGAGTGCTATGATGGCGCTCCGATCGACCTCTGAGAGGCCGCTCAAGGATGCCCCGCTCGTGCCGCTCGACTGCTCCAGGTTCTTATGGCAACGACTCCCGATCGCCGTGGCGCGCTACAATTGTCCCCCTCCACCCTTGAGGGAGGAGGGGTTAGGGGAGGTGGGATACACGATGGCCTCAACCATCGGCTCGGACCATTCCGTGGGCGCGCGCCCTCACTCGACGGCAGGCCCGTCCCGTTGCGGGCGGTTGTCGGCGCGGCGGTCCTGGTATTCGCCGACCCAGGCGATGTGCAGCAGATTGGTGGCGCCGCGGGTCCCGAACGGCACGCCGGCGGTGATCACCACACGCTGGCCGCTATCGGCGAAGCCGCGCCAGTAGGCCACTCGGCAGGCGCGAGCGACCATGTCGTCGAAGTCCTTCGCGTCCTCGCTGTCGACCGGCGAGATCCCCCAGGACAGGACCATCCGCCGGCATACCGCCGGGTCCGGCATCAGGCCGAGGATCGGCGCTTCCGGCCGCTCGCGCACCGCGCGCAGCGCGGTCGAGCCCGCGGTGGAATAGCAGACGATCGCCGCAGCGCGGATGGTGCGCGCGACCTGGCGGGCGCCGGCCATGATCGCGTCGGCGGCGGTGCCTTCGGGCGCCGTCATCTCGGCGTCGAGGAACCGCCTGTGGAGCGGGTCGCTTTCGACGCGGGTGATGATGCGATCCATCATCGCCACCGTCTCGCGCGGGTAGGCGCCCACCGCACTCTCGGCCGACAGCATCAGCGCGTCGGCCCCGTCATAGACGGCGGTGGCGACGTCGGACGCTTCGGCGCGGGTCGGCGAGGGGGAGGAGACCATCGATTCCAGCATCTGAGTCGCCACCACCACGGGCTTTCCGGCTTGGCGGGCAGCACGGACCATCTGCTTCTGGAGGCTCGGCACCTCCTCGGGCGACATCTCGACGCCGAGATCGCCGCGCGCGACCATCAGCCCGTCGGCATGTTCGAGAATCTCGTCGAGACGCGCGATCGCGGCCGGCTTCTCCATCTTCGCCATCACCGCGCCCCGCCCCTGGGCGAGCTTCTTGGCCTCGGCGACGTCTTCCGGCCGCTGCACGAAGCTCAGCGCCAGCCAGTCGACGCCGAGATCGACCGCGTAATCGAGGTCGCGCCGGTCCTTCGGGCTCAGGGCCGCAAGCGGAAGCTCGACATGGGGCACGTTGACGCCCTTGTGGTCGGAGAGCCGGCCGCCCACCACGACCTCGGTCTCGGCATGGCTTTCGTCCGAGGACAACACCTTGAGCCGGATACGCCCGTCGTCGAGCAGCAGGGTCGCCCCCTCGCTGATCGCCTTGAAGATTTCGGGATGGGGCAGCGGAGCCCGCTTTTCGTCGCCGATCGTCTCGTCCAGATCGAGGCGGAACCGAGCCCCCTCCTTCAGGTCCACCGCCCCGCCGGTGAGATGGCCGACGCGGAGCTTGGGGCCCTGCAGGTCGGCGATGACCGCGATGGGGTGGCCATGGCGCTTTTCCACCTCCCGGATCGCCGCGTAACGAGCCGCATGCTCGTCCCAGCTTCCATGGCTGAAGTTGAGTCGGAACGCGTCGGCACCGGCAAGGAACAGCGCCTCGACCATATCGGCCGTGCCGCTCGCCGGCCCGATGGTGGCGAGGATCTTGGCGCGGCGCGGGCGACGCATATCAGCGGTCCCGGCCGGCTTCGATGACGATCGCCCTGAAGTCGTTGACGTTGGTGAGGGTCGGCCCCGTCATGTGCAGATCCCCGAGCCCCGAGAAAAAGGTATAGGCGTCGTTTCCCGCCAGCAGTGCCTTGGCGTCCAGCCCGGCCGCGGCCGCCCGCTCCAGGCTGTCCGGCCCCAGCAACGCGCCGGCGTTGTCCTCCGACCCGTCGATGCCGTCGGTATCGCCTGCGACCGCCCAGACACCCGACCGGCCGTCCAGGGCCACGGCGAGCGAAAGCAGGAACTCGGCATTGCGACCACCGCGGCCGTCACCCCGTACGGTGACGGTGGTCTCGCCGCCGGACAGCAGCACGCAAGGCGCAGCGATCGGCTGCCCCTCCTCGATCACCTGCCGGGCGATGCCGGCGTGGACCAGGGCGACGTCGCGGGCCTCTCCCTCGATGGCGTTGCCGAGGATCAGCGGCGCATAGCCGGCATCGCGCGCGACCTTGGCGGCGGCCTCCAACGCGTCCTGGGGTCGCGACACCATCTTGAGCACGCTTCGCGCAAGCCGGGGATCGCCGGGTTTCGGCGTTTCGTCTTCGGCCGCCTCCAGCCGCTTGGCGATCGCGGGCGGCGGCATGATCCCGTACTTGGCGAGCACCGCACGGGCATCGGCGAAGGTGGTGGGGTCGGGCACAGTCGGGCCGGACGCGATCACCGCCGGGTCGTCGCCCGGCACGTCCGAGATCATCAGCGTCACGATCCGGGCTGGCGCGGCTGCCGCTGCGAGCCTTCCACCCTTGATCGCCGACAGATGCTTCCGCACGCAGTTGATCTCGCTGATCGTCGCGCCGCATTTCAGAAGCGCCCCGGTGACGGCACGCTTGTCTTCGAGATCGAGTCCCTCGGCCGGCAGCGTGAGCAACGCCGAACCGCCACCCGAAATCAGGCAAAGCAGCAGATCGTCCTCGGTAAGCCCGGAGGCGAGGTCGAGGATTTCGGCAGCCGCCTTGCGACCGGCCGCGTCGGGTACGGGGTGCGACGCCTCGACCACCTTGATCCGCTCTGTCGGCGCGCCGTGGCCATAGCGGGTGATGACCAAGCCATCCAGCGGTTCCGGCCACAGCGATTCGACCGCCTGCGCCATGGATGCGCCGGCCTTGCCGGCGCCGACGACGACCGTCCGCCCTTTCGGCGGATCGGGGAGGAAATCACGAAACCAGGGCCCCGGACGGGCCGCCGCCACCGCGGCATCGAACAACGAAACGAGGAAATCGCGCTTGGATACGTCCATCAGCCCCCTCCGGACGGCGGACTCGAGCGTTGTACACCCGAACGGGCGCAGCCCAACGCGCAAACATTGTGACAGCGGAAGCTACTCCAATCACGGACGGGAGGCTACCGGCGGACTCAAGGGTCGGCGCGGACGGGCGAGAGCGATCCCCGCGAGCACCAGCGCCCCGCCCCAGAACTGCGGCCATCCGAGTGCCTCGCCCAGCAGCACCCAGCCCATCACCGCCGCCATGATGGCCTCCGACAGCAAGGCGACGGCGGAGAAGGACGCCGGCAGATGCGGGACGGACACCGCGATCAGCCCCTGCCCGCCGACATGGGAGATGAGCGCGAGACTGATCAGCACCAGCCAGCCTTCGGTCGTCTGCGGGATAAGCGATTCGCCGGCCAGGAGCGTGATCGGCAGCAGGGCGAGCGCGGTGACGAGGCTGGACCATGCCATCAGCGAGGCGGCACTGATCCGCGTCCTCAGCCCCTTCACCGTCAGCAGATAGGCGGTGAAGAACATCGCCGTCACGAGGCCGAAAGCGTCGCCCAGCAGATGGCCGGGTTCAGTGGTCAAACTGCCGCCGGCGAGAATCGCCGCACCCGCGAGCGCCAGCATCATGCCGAGCAGGAAGATCCGGGTGATCCGCTCTCCCAACAGCAGCCATGCTGCCAGCGCCACGAACACCGGCGTCGAAGTGGCGAACAAGCTGGCGTTGGCGACCGAGGTGAAAGTGATGGACCAGTGCCAGAAGGCGAGGTCGCCGGCGAAGAACAACCCGGCCAGCACGAGAAGCCAGGCATCCCGCGCCTTCACCGGCACCACCGGTTTGCCCCGGGATTGCAGTTTCGCCCACAGGAACAGGGCCGGCACTGCGAGTCCCGCACGATGCACGGCGGTTGCCGCCGGTCCCAGTTCGCTCAGCCGCACGAAGATCGCCGACAGCGCGACGGCGAGCGCGCCGAGAAACAGGATTATGGCGGCGTTGCGGGTCGACATGCGTCGGGAAGCCATGCGGAGCGGAAAAGACGCCTTTATAGTGGGCTCTGCACCCGCGACCAAGACCGCCCGTCCGCAGGAAAAGACGAACAGGACCAGGATGCCTTCGACGCCCGAACCGACCCCCGCGCGCCCTTCCGGACAGCATGACGCAACGGGACGCTTCACCGTCCTCAACGGGCAAGGACAGGGTAACGCCATCGTCGTCTGCGACCATGCGAGCAAGGACATCCCGCCGGAGCTCGACTCTCTCGGCCTGCCGGAAGCGCTGATCGAGACCCATATCGGCTGGGACATCGGCGCCGCCGACGTCTCGCGGCGGCTAGCCGCCCTGATCGATGCGCCCCTGGTGCTGAACGGCACGTCACGGCTGGTGATCGATCCCAACCGGCCGCTGGGGCATCCGGAATCGATCATGCCCGAATCGGACGGCATCACCATCCCCGGCAATCGCGGCATCGGCACCGAAGAGGCCGAGCGCCGGGCACGCCTTTACTTTCATCCCTATCAGCAGGCGGTCGCAGAGACCCTGGCCGCGATCAGGGCCCGCGGTGTGGAGCCCGCCTTCATCTCCGTCCACAGCTTCGTGCCGGAGATGAAAGGCTTCCGCCGCCCCTGGGAGATCGGCCTGCTCCATGCCGAGGATACCCGGCTGGCGGACGCTCTTCGCGCCGCGCTGGTGGCCGCCCATCCCGATATCGTCGTCGGCGACAACGAGCCCTATTCGGGCATGAGCGAATCCCGCAACACCGTGCGCCAGCATGCCGAGATCGTGGGACTTGCCAACATCACCATCGAGCTGCGCCACGACCTGATCGCCACCCGCCCGGACGCGGAGATGTGGGCCGAGCGCCTTGCCGCGGCGTTCGAAGGCCCCCTGGCCGACCCGCATCTGCGCAGGCCCCTCGTCCAACCCCAGCGCATCACCGATTCGGAAGGCTGATCATGCGCGCCGTTCCTTCGTCGCTGACGGTCGGGATCGAGGAGGAATACCTTCTCGTCGACAAGACCACGCGCGATCTGGTCTCCGACCCGCCGGAGGCGCTGCTCAAGACCTGCGAGGCGGAGCTCGCCGGGCAGGTGACGCCGGAATTCCTGCGCTCCCAGATCGAGGTGGCGACGCGGGTCTGCGGCTCGGTTCAGGAAGCGCGGGCAGACCTCGCCCGTCTCCGCCGCACCATCGCCGACGTCGCCGACCATCACGGCCTGGCGCCGATCGCCGTCTCCACCCACCCGCTCGCCGGCTGGCGCGAGCAGCGCACCACCGCCAAGGAGCGCTATCTCGGCCTGCAGCGGGAGCTGGAAGCGGTCGCCCGGCGGATGCTGATCTGCGGCATGCACGTCCATGTCGGAATCGAGGACGGCGACCTCCGCATCGACCTGATGAACCAGCTCACCTACTTCCTGCCGCACCTCCTGGCGCTCAGCACTTCGTCCCCTTACTGGAACGGCGAGGACACGGGGCTGATGTCTTATCGCCTGACGATCATGCACAACCTGCCGCGCACCGGCTTCCCGGAGGCGATGGAGACCTGGGGCGATTACGAGCGGCTGATCGACCGGCTGAGCGCCGTCGGCATCGTCGAGGACGGCACACGCCTGTGGTGGGACATCCGGCCGAGCGTCCGCTTCCCGACGCTGGAGATGCGCGTCGCTGACGTCTGCACGCGCCTCGACGACGGCATCACCGTCGCCACCATCTATATCTGCCTCTTACGGATGCTGTGGCGGCTGCGCGCCGACAACCAGCGCTGGCGTCTCTACCCCCCCATGTTCATCGCCGAGAACCTCTGGCGCGCACAGCGCTACGGCTCGGACGGCGAGTTGATCGACCTGGGTAAATGGGGCGCGTTCCCCTTCGCCGAACTCGTCGAAGAAATCATCGGACTGGTCCGCGAGGACGCCGAGACGCTGGGATGCGTCGCCGAGATCGAGCATGCGCGCGAAATCCTTGCCCGCGGCACCAGCGCCCACGGACAGCGCCATGTCTGGAACGCCGCCCGCAGGGCCGGCGCCGACGGCGAGGAGGCCTATCGGGCGGTGGTCGACTGGCTGATCGAGGAGTCGGTCGCCGGCATTACGGCTGGATAAGCCGGCCCGAAACGACCACATCACCCACCGAACCCTTACGGAGGAGCCGTCCATGGACGACAAGACCCGCACCGAGATCGAAGCCGCGACCTTCCGTCGCATCGTCGAGCATTTCCGCAGCCATCCCGACGTGCAGAACATCGACCTGATGGAACTCGCCGGCTTCTGCCGCAACTGCCTGTCGAAGTGGTATTCGTCCGAGGCCGAAGCGCGCGGCGAGACCGTCAGCTACGACGAAGCGCGCGAGCGCGTCTACGGCATGCCCTACAGCGAGTGGAAGACGAAGTTTCAGAAGGAGCAGCCCAAGGAGCGGTTGGACAGTTTCCAGGTCCACGATCACTCGTGATGGATTTAGTGCCCGCCGTCTTCCCGAGGCGTGAAGCGCCGCGGCGATCCAGGAACGCCGCGCCGTCGTTCATCGCCCCGCACCGTATGGATCGCCGCGCTCCCTCCGGTCGCTCGCGATGACGAAGCGGCTGAGAGGTTGGCTTTGCGCCCTCCTGACCCTGCCGGTCCTGGCGGCAACGCAGGTACGGGCGGAGACGGTGCGGGTCGGCCAGCTCGACGTCTCATTCTACGCGGTGACGCGAGCGGTGGTGGCTGAAGTCCTCGACCGGTTGGGGCACGACGTCGCCCTCACCGTCGGCAAGCATGCCGATGTCTACGAGGCTCTCGGCGCCGGCGAGATCGACCTCCTGGTGAATGCCTGGCTTCCTCATGCTCACGGTCACTTCAAGGAGGTCTGGGAGGGCCGCGCCTCGGAACTCGCGACACTCTACGAAGGCGCATCGCTCATCTGGGCGGTGCCCGACTACGTGCCCGAAGAAGCCGTCGCCTCCGTCGCCGACCTCACCAAACCGGCGGTACGGGGCCGTATGACGATCGCCATTCAGGGCATCGGACCGAGCTCCGGGATCATGAGGCGGTCCAGCGACATGATGGATGCCTACGGCCTTACCGATGCCGGCTACGTGCTGCGGGAGGGCGGTCCGGCCGATCGCGCGGCGGTCCTCGAAGACGCGGTGGCCGAGAAGCGCTGGGTCGTGGTTCCGCTGGGTACGCCGATGTTCCTCAATCCGGCCTACGGCCTTCGCACGCTGGCCGAGCCCGAGGGGATACTCGGAGCGGCCAATCGCGGTGTGCTCCTTGCTCATGACGGTCTTACCCATCGCCTCCCCGCCGACGATCTCGCGGCCCTCGCCCGTATTTCGCTCGGCCGGGAGGCCGTCGAGGCGATGGATGTGATGGTGAACGTGGACGGGCTGACCCCCGAAGCCGCCGCCCAGGCCTGGATGGCCGACAATCCCGATATCGTCGCAGCATGGCTTGGGGACGCGCAGTAGCAGTCGCCGCAGCGGCCCTGGTGCTGGCCGCCGGAACCACCGTCCCCGACCGGACGGCCGGGGACGGGTGGTTCGAGATGACCTTCGACGACAAGGCACCCAACCACTGGACGATCGGCAGCGACGACGCGGTGGAGATCCGGTCCGAAGACAGCGTCTCCTTGCTCTATCGGCTCGTCGAGGTCGATCTCGCGGCCACACCCTGCCTCACCTGGCAATGGCGGGTGGACACGGCCCCGCCGGCCAGCGACCTCGCCCGTAAGGGCAAGGACGACCGCGCTGTCGCCGTCTACGTCTCGTTTCCGTTCGACCCCGACAACGCCAGCCTGTGGGAAACCCTGAAGCGCCCCTTCGTCGAAGCGGTCCGCGGCAGCGACGCGCCGGGGCGGGTCATCAGCTATGTCTGGGGCGGTATCCGTGATCGCGGCCAGACCCTGGTGAGTCCCTATCTCGGCGCCGCCGGCATCCTGAAGATCCTGCGCCCCGTCCCCGAGCCGCACGGCGAATGGGTCACCGAGACCGTGGCGGTCGACCGCGACTACCGCGCCGCCTTCGATGCCCCCGCCCCCAACCCGATCCAGATCGCCGTCTCCGCCGATTCCGACGACACGAAGAGCGCCAGCCACGCCTGGGTGCGGGGTATTGCGTTCAAGGCCTGTGGCGCGGAGCAGGCGCTGAAGAACTAAAACGCCCCGGACTGCCTGACCATGTCTCCCTCTCCGCCCCTGGGGGTGGAGAGGGCCGGGGTGAGGCGGGGGAGGATGCCGCTCCGAGGCCGTCGCTCGTCATCGACACCCACCGCCCCCAACCCCCTCCCCCCTGCTGGGCGGAGGGGGCTCAACTGTCAGGGCCGGACTTCCTCGTACAGCTTCTCGTCGATGCCGTACGCCCTGGCGTCGGTATGCCGAGGTCGGGAATCTTGCCGAAAGTCGCCGACGTCAAAACGGCAGCTTACGGCGGGTATGGACGACCGTGATGATTTCGACGACTTGGCCGGCGATCCGGTAATGCACCCTGTAGGGAAGGCCCGGAATGGAAAGGGCTCGGGTCCCGGTGTTCGACCACTCCGAGCCCAATTCGGGAAACCGGGCAAGATGCCTGATCGACTGCAAGATGCGAAGGGCTACCTGATCCGCGATCCGGGGGTTGCTGTCGGCGATGTAGTCACGAATGGAGAAAAGGTCATCCCGCGCCAGGCGGCTGAACTCAACCTTCAAACCCGAGCGCTTTCCAAACCTCTTCTTCGGAGTGACGCGTCGCCGGCTTCTTCAGATCCTCAGCACCCCGCCGCAATTTCTTCGCGACCCATTCGAGATAATCGGAATCGGCCGCCTCGCCCTGTTCGCGGGTTGCTTCGTCGATGGTCAGTGGCTGGTTCGTACTGCCGCTCATACCCTCAAGGTATCGCATTCGGTTCAGAATCCAATGGCGGTCAGCGATCGCCCCTCCCCCCCTGCTGGGCGAAGGGGGATTTGCGCGTTACGCCCAGGCTTCCTCGTACAGTTTGACGATCTCCTCGGCCGTCGGCACGCGCGGATTGTTGCCCGGAGAGCCGGAAGCGAGGGCTTGCTGGGCCATCGTCGGCATCAGCTCGAAATAGCGCTTCTCGTCGATGCCGTAGTCCTTGGGCGTCGGGACGCCGAGGTCGGTGTTGAGCTGCCGCAGCTCGTCGAGAAGTTTGGCCACCGCCGACTGGTTTCCTTCCTCCTCGTCGGCGACGCCCATGGCGCGGGCGCAGTCGGCGTAGCGTTCGAGCGCGGACTCGGCGGAAAAGGCGGTGATCGCCGGCAGCAGCATGGCATTCGACAGGCCGTGCGGCACGTGGAAGAAGGCGCCGATCGGCCGGCTCATGCCGTGAACGAGGCAGACGGAAGCATTCGAGAACGCCATACCGCCCTGCATGGCGCCCAGCATCATCGCCTCGCGCGCCTTGTGGTTGCCGGGGTCCTGACAGGCGGCACGGATGTTGGCGGCGATCAGCTTCATCGCCGAGAGCGCCACCGAATCGGTCTGCGGGCTCGCCTTGCGGCTGACATAGGCCTCGATGGCATGGGTCAGGCTGTCTATCCCGGTGTCTGCGGTCAGGCGATAGGGCATCGACAGGGTAAGCTCGTAGTCGACCACCGCTGCGGTCGGCAGAGCCGCGAGCCCCATGATCAGCATCTTCTCGTCGGTCTCGGTGTCGGTGATGACGGTGAACTTGGTCACCTCCGAGCCCGTGCCCGCCGTGGTCGGCACGGCGATCACCGGAAGCGCCGCCATGTCGGCCTGCGCCGGAACCTTGTAGTCGCGCATCTTGCCGCCGCCGGCATGGAGGATCGCCATCGCCTTCGCCGTGTCTATGGGGCTGCCGCCGCCGAAGCCGATCATGCAGTCGTAATCCCCGTCGGCCAGTACCGCCGCGCCGGCTTCGATGACGTCGGTGGTCGGGTCGGGAACGGTATCGGCGAAGACGCCATAGGCGACGCCGGCGTCATCCAGCGGATCGGTCAGGCGCGCGAGCATGCCGCTGTCGCGCATGAACGGGTCGGTGACAATCAGAGGCTTGGTCGCCCGGACGCGGCGGACGACATCGCCGATTCCGGCAACGGCGCCGCCGCCGATCTGGATCAGACGCGGCGTGGTGATGGTGGCGATCATGAAGCGTCTCCCCTTGTTGCCGGCGCTGTTTCTTGTCGGGCGGCACTATAGCAGACTGAAGGCTCCGAAAGCCTATGACTGCGATCAGGCAAAGAGGCCATGGAACGGATCGCCCGAACGCTGTCGGCCATACTGGTGTCGGCCTGTCTGATGGGACCGGCGGTGGCCGACGAGCCGGCGCTCGACGCGGCACGCGCCCACGCCATTGCCGGACGCGACGCCTATGCGGAAGGCCGCTTCGGCGACGCCGTGACCGCGATCGAGGCGGCGCTCGCAGGCTTCGCCGACCTGCTGGGGCCCGCCCATCGCGAGGTCACCGAGACCCGGGTGGCACTGGGCGATGCCTATCGCCGGCTGGGCCGCTACGAGGATGCCGGCGCCGCCTATGAGCGCGCGATCGCCGACATCGAATCCGCGGCGACGAAAGACGCGCTGAACCTGCGCCGGGCACGCGATGGGCTGGGCCAATCGCTGCGTGCTCGCCACCGCTACGCCGACGCAGCGACCGTCTACGAAAGGCTGGTGGCCGACCTGGAAAGCGCCGGAGAGCCGAGGGAGCTGTGGCGCAGCTTGGGAGCGCTCGCTCTTTGCGAGACACAGCTCGGCCGATACGCCGCGGCGGAAGAGCGGCTGGAACGAGCCCTCGCGGTGTTCGAAGATGCTTTCGGCCCCGGCCATCCGGAAAGCGCGATCACCCTGTCGGAGCTTGCCGCGACCAAGACCAGCCGCCGCGCTTTCGATGACGCCGAACCGCTGTACCGGAAGGCGCTGGCGATCTTGGATGCCTCGCCTGAGGCGAAACCGGCCCAACGCCAGCTCACCCTCGAACGCCTCGGCTTTCTCAACGACCTGCAGGGCCGCCATACCGAGGCAGCGATGTTCTACGAGCGCTCGGTCGCCCTGCTCCGGGCGATGGGCACCGTTCCGGACGCGCTGCTCGGGCGCAATCTCTATAACCTCGCCTCGGTTTATGTGGCACTGGGGCGGCAGGCGGACGCGGAGCCCCTTCTTCGCGAGGTCCTGGTGCTTTGGGAAGCCCGATATGGCACCGACCACCCCCAGACCCGCCAGCTCAAGGCCGCGATCGACCGGCTGACCGACGACAAGATCGGCACGCGCTAGAGGCATTCGGTCTGACATCGACCCGTCATCGAACTTTGATACCGGTGCTTCAGCATGCGGGAGGCAGAATCGATGACGACGTATCGCGCGAGGTTGATGGACGCCGCAACGGGCGGCGAAGGTGTTTACGAGTTTGAGGACGACGAGAGCCTGATCAAGCAGACGCCGGTCAGGATCATCCGGAGGTTCATGGAGCATGTCGGCAACGACCTGATCCCCCACGCTTTCCGGGACTACGAACTCAACGCCGCCTTCAAGAACGAGCATGCCGACATCGTCACGGGGCTTGGTTCGTTGATCCTGGCTCACGGGCCGGCGCTTCCCTTCGTCATCATGATCGCCCGTAAGCGCGCCGACGCCGGCTGACGTTTCCTACGGCAGGCGGACGGTCGGCGACCGGGCCGCCTTCCTCCCGCCTGTCGTCGCCGGGTTGGCAAAGCCGGCGACGGTGGCGCAAAATCGGCGCGTCCGCTGTCGAGGGAGGAAAGACCAGGATGACCAGCCGTTATCGGGACGAGCATCGGCGCTCGCTGGAAGACCCGGAAGGGTTCTGGGCGGAGGCAGCCGCCGACATCGACTGGTTCCGGCCGTGGGACAAGGTTCTCGACACTTCAGCGACACCGTCGACCCGCTGGTTCGTGGGCGGGGAGCTCAACACCTGCCACAACGCCGTCGACCGCCACGTCACCGCCGGGCGCGGCAAGCAGGCGGCGATCATCTATGACAGCCCCGTCACGGGCGCGAAGCAGACCATCACCTACCGCGACCTCCAGGAGCGCACGGCCCTGTTCGCCGGCGCCCTCGCCGACGCCGGCGTGAAGAAGGGCGACCGGGTGCTGATCTACATGCCGATGGTGCCGGAAACGCTGGTGGCGATGCTCGGCACCGCCCGGCTGGGGGCCATCCACTCGGTGGTGTTCGGGGGCTTCGCCGCGAACGAGCTGGCGACCCGCATCGACGACTGCCGTCCGACGGTGATCGTCGCCGCCTCCTGCGGGATCGAGCCGGGGCGTGTCGTCCACTACATGCCGCTGCTGAACGAAGCCCTGAAGCTGTCGGACCATCAGCCGGACCATTGCATCGTCTTCCAGCGCGTCGAGGAGCCGGCGCCGCTGAAGCCGGACCGCGATATCGACTGGGCCGATGCCATGGCGGCGGCGAGCCCGAAGGACTGCGTCCCCGTCGCCGCGACCGACCCGCTCTACATCCTCTATACCTCCGGCACCACCGGCCGACCCAAGGGCGTCGTCCGCGACAATGGCGGTCATGCGGTCGCGCTCAAATGGAGCATGGCCAACATCTACGACGTGAAGCCGGGCGAGGTGTATTGGGCGGCTTCCGACGTCGGCTGGGTGGTCGGCCATTCCTATATCGTCTACGCGCCGCTGCTCCACGGCTGCACTACCGTCGTCTACGAAGGAAAGCCGGTCGGGACGCCCGACGCCGGCGCCTTCTGGCGGGTAATCGCCGAGCACCGGGTGGAGACGCTGTTCACCGCCCCCACCGCGCTCCGCGCCATCAAGCGCGACGACCCGGACGCCAAGCTGATGGCGCAGTACGACATGAGCCGGTTCCGAACGCTGTTCCTGGCCGGCGAGCGCTGCGACCCGGACACCATCGAATGGTCGCAGCGCATCCTCAAGACCCCGGTGATCGACCACTGGTGGCAGACCGAGACCGGCTGGCCGATCTGCAGCAACCTGATGGGGCTGGAGCCGATGCCGGTGAAGATCGGCTCGGCCAGCGTGCCGGTGCCGGGCTACGACGTCCGGGTGCTGGACGAAGGGAACCACGAGGTCGCGCCGGGAACCATCGGCGCGCTGTCGATCAAGCTGCCGCTGCCGCCGGCATGCCTGCCGACCCTGTGGGAGAACCATGACGGCTTCGTCGACGCCTACATGAAGGACTATCCCGGCTACTACAAGACCGGGGACGCCGGCTATATCGACGAAGACGGCTACGTCTTCGTCATGACCCGGACCGACGACATCATCAACGTCGCCGGCCACCGCCTCTCGACCGGCGGCATGGAGGAGGTACTGGCGGCCCACCCCGATGTCGCCGAATGCGCCGTGATCGGCGTCGCCGACGCGATCAAGGGGCAGGTGCCGGTGGGCTTCCTGGTGCTGAAGTCGGGGGTCACCAAGACCCATACCGACATTTCCCGCGAGGCCGTGGCCATGGTCCGCGACCGCATCGGCCCGGTGGCGGCGTTCAAGACCGCGATCGTCGTCGACCGTTTGCCCAAGACCCGCTCGGGCAAGATCCTCCGCGGCACCATGCAGAAGATCGCCGACGGCACCGCGGTCCAGATGCCCGCGACCATCGACGACCCGGCGATCCTGGAGGAGATCAAGGGCGCCCTGAAGCCGGCGGGATACGCGAAGGACTGATCGTAGCGGGCCACCTCGGGCAGCGTGATACAGGAATCCCGTTAACCATCCCTGGTCTCGGATGTTAAAACCCTGAGCGGCGTCTTTACGCCGCGTGCCCACAGACCGAGGGATGGCCGTGCCGCAGACGACTCCGTTCCCCTTCAGCGCCGACCAGGGTTCCACGCGCGGAGAAGCCCGCATGCGGGGGCCGGCCAATCTGCGGGTCTACGGGGTGCTGGTCAGGAACGAGACCGTCCTCGTCGCGGCCGAGCAGGTCGCGGGGCGGGACGTGCTGAAGTTCCCCGGCGGCGGCGTCGACGAGAACGAAACCCCGGAAATGGCCCTCTGCCGTGAGTTCGGCGAGGAGTGCGGCCTCGACATCCGCATCAGCCGGCTGGTTCACGTGCCGGGCACGCTGTTCTCGCCCTGGACCCACACCAACTACACGCCGCTCTATTATCAGGTCGAGGCCGACGGCGATCCGTCGGTGCCCGATGGCGAGTCCCTCACGCTCTCCTTCATGGACATGGAGAACGCCTTGAAGAGCGGCCGGATGGCGGGGCCTGAGCTGTTCGCCCTGAGCCGCGTTCTGGGGGCGGTCGGTTAAGCGCCGCTCAGGCGTGGAGGCCGGTGACGATCGCCGTGTAGTCGGGGTCGGAGTCCGCCGACAGAAGCCCATGGCGGACGAAGAAGTCGATCAGCACCAGATTGACGTTGAACTTGAACTCGTCGGTTTCCCGCACCGTCTCCATCACCCTGGTCACCGGCACAAGCTGGAACTCGCCGACCTCGCCGTCGGTGTTCCGCGGCCGGAAATCCTCTTCCAGCGCCAAGTCGTAGCAGAACAGCACGTCGGGCTTCATCCCCTCGGCGGTCTCGAGCTGGTAGGAGATACAGCCGACGGGCACCGCGGTCATCGCCAGGGCGCGCGGGATCGCGGCTTCCTCCGCCGCTTCCTTGACCAGGTTCTCGGCAAGCCCGAGCCCAGCCGGCTGACCACCCGCAACGATGTTGTCGAGCTTCCCCGGAGCGACGACGCGGTCATATCCCCGTCTCGGAATCCACAGGTGCAGCCCGTCCGCCTTGCGGACGAACCCGTTCACATGGACGCCGAAGGTGCGGACGCCGAAGAAAGGCGCGGCGGCGCGTTCGATCTCGAACAGTGCCGGCGACCCGAAATCCGGCGTCACCGCATAGGGTTCGTCGCGCCAGCTCCGGATGATCCCGCGGCCCCTGAGATCGCCGGCTACCTTGAGCATCGCCGCAGTGCGTTCGACGGGGCTCGATCCGGCGACGAGATCGATCCGCGCATCGCCGATTTCGAGAACGTCGGCATAGTGCGTCAGCACCTCGGCCATGGTGCGACGGACCCAACCGACGCGCAGGTCGCCGACATGAAAAGGCATGAAATGGCTGAGGTCGTGGGAATTGCATTCGCGGATGCGGTCGAGATAGCTCATCAACCTTCTTTCGGCAGGAGTCTGAGGCGTGTCTGGCGACGATCGACGGCAAGGGCCGGCCTTCTGCATGTGTTCGGACATACACGGCGGCGCCTTGGCCACGGCTTGCTCTGCTGCGTGGCGGCAGTCCATTTGAGCGGCTGCGCACCGGAGTTGCAAGCCGCCGGGCCGCGGATTCAACAGCCCGAACTTCGGCCGGATGCGTTCGTCGCCGCCGATGGCATCGCCCTGCCGACGCGTGTCTGGCCGGCGGAGGGAGAGCCATCCGCGGTCATCCTGGCGGTGCATGGGTTCAACGACTACAGCAACGCTTTCGCTGCGGCCGGCGATTATTGGGCGAAACGCGGACTCACCACCTATGCCTACGACCAGCGCGGTTTCGGTGCCGCCCCCCGTCCCGGCATATGGCCCGGTGAGGAAACCCTGGTCGCCGACATGAAGGCCATCGCCGCTGCGGTAAGCGCCCGCCATCCCGGTCTTCCGCTCTACCTGCTCGGCGAGAGCATGGGCGGCGCGGTGGTCATGACGGCCATGACCACCGCCGATCCGCCCGCGGCGACCGGCTTGATCCTGGTCGCACCGGCCGTGTGGGGCCGGTCGACGATGAACCCGCTCTACCGCGGCGTCCTCTGGATCATGTCGCGGACGGTTCCGTGGCTGAAGCTCTCGGGCCGGGGGCTGGACATCACCCCCTCCGACAACATCGACATGCTGATCGCCCTGGGGCAGGACCCTCTGGTCATCAAGAAGACGCGGGTCGACGCGATCAAGGGCATCGTCGACCTGATGGACGCAGCGCTGGCGGCAGCGCCCGGCCTGAAGACGCAGAGCCTAGTGCTGTACGGAGCGCATGACGAGATCATTCCCAAGGCTCCGACGGCGACGATGCTGGAATCGCTTAGCGGCCCGCACCGGGTCGTCGTCTACCCGGAAGGGTATCATATGCTTCTCCGGGACCTGCAGGCGGAGACGGTGCTGGCCGATGTCGTCGCTTGGATCGAGCACCCGACGGAACCGCTTCCGTCCGGCCTCGATCACGGCTGGAAGAGACTGATCGATGAATGACGTGCCCAAAGGCGACCATAAACCGCCGCGCCTCAAAGACCTCGATCTCGAACTCGGCCGGTCGATCGTCGACAAGGAGACCTACGAACGCCAGCTCTCGGCGTTGCAGATCCAGGTCCTCCGGGTGCAGCAGGCTTATTTCCATCAAGGGCTTCGCGGCATCATCGTGTTCGAAGGTTGGGATGCCGGCGGGAAGGGCGGCTGCATCCGCCGCCTGACGGAGAAGCTCGATCCGCGCGGTTTCCAGGTCTGGCCGATCGCCGCGCCGACGCCGGAGGAAATCGGCCGGCACTACCTCCACCGGTTCTGGACCCGCTTGCCGACCCCGGGAACGCTGGCGATCTTCGACCGCTCCTGGTACGGCCGCGTGCTGGTGGAGCGTGTCGAGGGGTTCGCCGAGGAATCCGCGTGGAAGCGCGCTTACGGCGAGATCAACGAATTCGAACGGATGCTGATCGACGATGGGATCCGGATCGTCAAACTGTTCCTCCACATCTCGCCGGAGGAGCAACTCGAACGGTTCACCGAGCGGCTGGAGAATCCGTTCAAGCGCTGGAAGCTGACGGCCGACGACCTGCGGAACCGGCAGAAACGCCCGGATTACGAGAAGGCGATCAACGCCATGTTCCGTAAGACCAGCACCGAACGGGCGCCCTGGCACGGAATTCCCGCCAACCAGAAATGGTATGCGCGTGTCTCGGTGCTGGACACGATCGCCACCACGCTCGGGGCGGGCATCGACCTCGCGCCGCCGCCGATCAACCCGGAAATCGTCCGCGGCGCCCGGAAGATGCTGGGACTGGACATGTAGGCTGCATCGCCGTTGCCGGCAGGTCTCCCCGCCTTGGAACGGCGATGCAGCACGACTTCGGCTTAGATCAAGATCGTCTCACGCCTTTTCGACATGAGACGATCGCGCTTTAGGCTACTCCTGCTGCTGAGTCGCCGTCGTCGCGCCCTCCGGCACCGAGTCCGCGGCGACGATCTTCCATAGCGCCCCCGGCGGATTCTCCATCGCGCCCTTGTCGGTCGTATAGAAGCAGTCGCAGTTGACGGCATAGACCGCACCGTCGTCGCCGTAGCCGCCGCCAGTGAAGTTGAGCGACGCCTGCGCGAGTTCCTGCATCTGCCAGCGACCCGCCTCCTGGTCCCAGCCGGTGCCCCAGACCCGGCCGGTGCACCAGTCGCCGAACAGGTAGACCCCGTTCATGCCTGCATAGTTGGCGACGCCGAACCCGATCACCGAACACCCGCCTTCATCATGCGGATATTCCGCGATCGGCAGGGTCCCGACGGTCGGACAGCTCTCCTCGTCGATCGGGAAACAGTGCGTGCCCATGTTGAAGTCCCAGCCGTAATTCTCGCCGCCCTCACTGGATGCGGGCTGAAAGTCGATCTCTTCCCAATGGTTCTGCCCGACCTCGGCGATGTACAGGTCGCCGGTCTCGCGGTCGAAGCTGAACTGATAGGGATTGCGAAGCCCGTAGGCCCAGATTTCCGCCTTCGCCCGCGTATGGATGTCGGCAAACACGTCCTCGGTGATGCCGAACAGGCGCATCAACTGCTGCTTCTCGACGAAGGGATTGTCGGCCGGAACCGTGTAAGGACCGTCTTCGGTGTCGACGTCGATGCGGAGGATCTTACCGAGCCAGGTGCTGAGATCCTGGCCGGCCTCCAGGGGATCGCCTTCCCAGCCGCCGTCTCCGCTGCCGATGTAAAGGTATCCGTCCGGTCCGAACCCGATCTCGCCGCCGTTATGGTTGTAATAGGGCTGATCGATCTGCATCACGACCTTGGCGCTTTCGGGATCGGCGACGTCGGGGTCGTCATCAGAGACCGTGAAGCGGACGATCATACCGTCGCCGTTGAATGGCAGCGACGCGTAGTGAACGAAGAAATGGCCGTTCTCGGCGAAGTCCGGATGGAAGGCCACCGAGTAGAGGCCCTGTTCCATGAACTGGGTCTGCACGAAGCTGCCCAGCGGATTCATCGTCGTCAGATCGAGAAACGGCTTGTCGAGCAGTTCCCCATCCTTGACGACTTTGACGCGGCCGACACGCTCGGTGACGAACAGCCGCCCGGACCCGTCGCCGGCGCTGGTCACGTCGGTAGGGTCGTGAAGCCCGTCGACGACCTTGACGAGCTCTATGTCGGGATTGCCGGGAAGGGTCCCGCCGAGCTGGGCGACCTGATCGGCCGATTCCGGGACCTGCTGGGCAACGGCCGCGGACGCCCAAAGAACGGTGGCTACACAGGCAAGCCTTACTGGTGGATGCATATTCAGCTCCTCCCGAGGGATTGGTGGGGGAGACGTGCTTCGCCTTGACCTGCGGAAGCCACGCCTACCCCGCCAACGAGTGGGAGAAGCGGAAGTTCACATGATTCGGGCGTACCCGCCGACGCGGCACTATTGCCTAGCGCCGCGCACCCCTGCCGCAAGGTCCTTGACCAGGGAGAGGACCCCAGGCGCCGTTTCAGGCGTCGCCCGGCCGGCATCGTCCAGGGTCTCCGCGACGCGGCGGATGATCGCCGAGCCGACCACGGCCGCATCGGCCACCTTGGCCACGGCTGCGGCGTTCTGTGGCGTCGAGATGCCGAAGCCCACGGCGATCGGCAGCTTGGTGTGCCGGTGAAGCCGCTCGACCGCTTGGCTCACCACCGACACGTCGGGCGCCCGCGTGCCGGTGATGCCGGCGATCGAGACGTAGTAGACGAAGCCGCTGGTATGGCGGAGCACCGCCGGCAGCCGCGCATCGTCGGTGGTCGGGGTCGCCAGGCGGATGAAGTTGAGCCCTGCTTCTACCGCCGGGATGCACAGCTCGTCATCCTCCTCCGGCGGCAGGTCGACGATGATCAGGCCGTCGACGCCCGCTTCGACGGCCGCCTTCAAGAAGGCATCTACGCCGAAGCTGTAGATCGGGTTGTAGTAGCCCATCAGCACGATCGGTGTGGCATCGTCGCGTTTCCGGAATGCGGCCACCATCGCCAGGGTCTTGCGGAGCGTCTGACCGGCGTTCAATGCGCGCAACCCGCCGGCCTGGATGATGGGGCCGTCGGCCATGGGATCGGAGAACGGCATGCCGATCTCGATGACGTCGGCACCGGCTTCGGGAAGGCCGTCGATGATCGCCTGCGAGGTTTCCTGGTCGGGATCGCCGGCCATGACGAAAGTGACCAGCCCGGCCCGTCCCTCCGAAGCCAGGGCCGCGAAACGCGCTTCGATCCTGTCGCTCACAGCGAAACCCCTTCCGCAGACGCCACGGTGTAAATGTCCTTGTCCCCGCGTCCACAGAGATTCATCAGGATGATGTGGTCCTTAGGCAGCGTCGGCGCGAGCTTGGTGACATAGGCCAGAGCGTGGGCCGGTTCGAGTGCCGGTATGATCCCTTCCAGGCGCGCGCAGTCTCGGAAGGCGGCCAGCGCCTCGTCGTCGGTCACCGGGACGTACTGGACGCGGCCGGTGTCCTTCAGCCAGGAATGCTCGGGCCCGATGCCGGGATAGTCGAGACCGGCAGAAATCGAATGCGCCTCGACGATCTGACCGTCGTCGGTCTGAAGCAGATAGGTGCGGTTGCCGTGCAGGACGCCGGGCCGCCCGGCGGTGAGCGATGCCGCATGCTTGCCGCTGTCGATGCCGTGCCCCGCCGCCTCGACGCCGACGATGGCAACGTCGGGATCGTCGAGGAAGGGATGGAACAGGCCGATCGCGTTGGACCCGCCGCCGATGCAGGCGACCAGCGTGTCGGGGAGGCGGCCCTCGGCTTCCTGCATCTGCACCTTCGCCTCGTCACCGATCACCGACTGGAAGTCGCGGACGAGCTCAGGGTAGGGATGCGGGCCGGCGGCGGTGCCGATCAGATAGTAGGTGTTCTCGACATTGGCGACCCAGTCGCGGAGCGCCTCGTTCATCGCATCCTTCAGCGTGCCGGCACCGGAGGTCACCGGGATCACCTCGGCCCCCAGCAGGTTCATGCGATAGACGTTGGGCTGCTGCCGCTCGATGTCGGTCTTGCCCATGTAGACCGTGCAGGGTAGGCCGAACAGGGCGCAGACGGTGGCGGTCGCGACGCCGTGCTGGCCGGCGCCGGTCTCGGCGATGATCCGGGTCTTCCCCATTCGCCGAGCCAGCAGAATCTGGCCCATGCAGTTGTTGATCTTGTGCGCACCGGTGTGGTTGAGCTCGTCGCGCTTGAAGTAGACCTTGGCGCCGCCCAGCTCGCGCGTCATCCGCTCGGCGAAATAGAGCGGGCTCGGACGCCCCACATAGTGCTTGAGCCAGTAGGCGAGTTCGGACGCGAACGCGTCGTCATCTTTCGCGGCTTTGTAGGCCTGCTCGAGCTCCAGGATGAGAGGCATCAGGGTCTCGGCGACATAGCGACCGCCATAAATGCCGAAATGGCCCCGCTCGTCCGGTCCGCCGCGATAGCTGTTCAGGTTTTGCATGGAAGGCTTCAGGTCTCTTTCGATCCAGGCTGATTAGGACGTAGCCCGGATGGAGCGCAAGCGCAATCGATCGGATCAGGTCGCCGACCGGGATTCCCAAACCTTAGACAGAGGAACTGCCCTCATATGGCAATCCGTCATCTTCCAGCTGGGCTTGGAGCAGGCCGGCCAAATATTCTTCCATCTCGCTGAAATCGAGATGGCCATCGTCCCAAGCCCGATCCGCTGCTGCTAACGCAGCCTCATATCCTTCGCGGTCATCCCTGATTCGCTCTGGAAGAATCTTTCTTCCCGGCAAAAGCACTTCAGACCGAACGCACAGTAGAAAATAAGGCAATTATATACTTTACTTAGCGAATCAGGTTCACCACAGTGTGCGACGACAGGCCGGCGCTTAATTCAGACGAGATCGAGGTGACCCCCGGGATGATCGAGGCGGGGGTGGCGGAGCTTCGCCAATTCGTTCGCGGCGAGGATTCTATTCCGGCTTATGCGGAGTGGATTTATCGGGCAATGGAAGCTCGACGCCGTAATCCATCAGGGCGTGGGCGAGCGCTTGCCGTTCGTCAGTCGCGGCCTCCAGGAATTTGTTGATCAGGATGATCGCGGTTGCTGTGTACAGGTGGTGAGCCAAGCCATCCGGGAATCCAACACGCTTTGCGTCGCTTGAGCCTTCTTTCGGTTCAAGGAAGCTGCACAGTCGCTCGACCTCGACGGTCTTAAAGGTGATTGGGCGCATCGTGTGGGCGAAGGCGTTTCTCACTTCGCGTATGGTGTGGAGATTCCGCTTTTCGCGTTTGTCGCAGAGTCTCAATGCGTAGGCGAGATTAATCCTGGCGGAGAATGTGCCGAGCGGCCTGTCGGGATCGAACAAATCCCCATAGTCATCGGAGTTTAGAGGCCGAAATTTGGCTGCCAGCGCCATGCGAATGGTGTCGTCGAGCATGGAGGCGATGACCAAAGCCGCGCCTCTGTCGCTTTGGTTGACGACGGCGTTGAAAACTGTGTCCATGTCGCCTGATCCAGGCGGCTGCCTGGAAAGGGACTTCAGAGCTTTGCGAGCCTTCTCCAATGCCGAAGCAGACATCTAAGCCCCCTCTCTCTGATGCCGACGACCAGCTATCCCCCGAAGAGACGGTAGCGCGTCGCGAGACCATCCTAAAGCGGTTGCTGAATACGCCGCCGAAGCCGCTGAAGCCGAAGAAGGAGCCGACCGCTGGCGAGAAGCCGAAGCGGGGGCGGCCGAAGAAGGGCAATGGCGGCTAGAGCGTCAGCGCCGCCCTTTTCTGGCGTCGGCCCAGCTGTTTCCGGCAGCGCGTTCGTTATGTGCATCGACCGAGTCGTACATTTCGAAATGCTGTTCGGAAGGAATCTGCTTGCCGCAGCTCGGACACTTGAAGACCTCATCGCCATATCTCGGGTGGTAGCCGTGGCTGAGCATCGGGTTCGGCGGGAACGTGCATTGGCATAGCTTGTAGCCGAGCGATTGTGCGAGCTGCGCCTCGCTGGCGCGCAGGGCCTTCTCCGCTTGCTCCAAGCGTTGTTGAGCGGCGTCAGCGTCAGGTCCCTTCGGGAGAAGTGCGCTCAGTGACCTGAGAATATCTAAAACGTCCTTAGATGCCCGGATGTATTCGGAGATTTGGCTCATATCCATGGTTGGAACGACTCCTTCGGCTCGGGCATCATCGCCAGAAACGGCTGCGGCTTTCGCGGAAACGCTTATAAAGGCGCGGGCGGCACACGCAGGTGACATTGTGCCGCTATTTGCCGCCTTTGTGGGACTCGTTTTTCAGCGAGATGAGGCAGTCGGTGCGGACTGCCTCACGGCCCTGGATCGTTGGCTTTGCGACGACGCCACCGCCGGAAGTGCTTCGCCTTCTGCCTAGGCGTCTGCGGCTTGACGAGGTTGCCTATAGGTCAACCGCTTGCCTTCGATGCCTTTGAGGGCCTTGGCGGCGCGTTCGGCATCCTCGACGCCGAGGGCGGACCGCTCGTTGTGGCGGAAGTCGAACTCGCACAGATACCGCTTCAAATGAGCTTCCGAGACGTGGTGATAGGTCCCGTAAATCCCGCGCTTCAGGGTCGAGAAATAGCTTTCGACGGTGTTGGTGTGCCAGAAGCCGCCACGGACATATTCGTCGATGCTGTGGTTCACATGGCCGTGGCCGGCGAATTCCTTGCCGACCGCCGTGTAGGTCGGTGCCTCATCGGTCATCAGGTAGCTCTTGCGGCTGGCCTGGGTGACGAGGGTTTCGCGGACGTTCTTCGCGGTGACGTTGGCGACGTGCGTTGACCGGACGCGGCCGTCGCGCTCGACGAGGGACATGACGGCCTCTTTCTTCGGCGGCTTCTTGAAGGCGCGGTTCTTCGCCTTGCCGCCGATGTAGGTTTCATCGGCCTCGACGACCTTGTTCTCGCCACCGAGCGGCGTATCGCTGTTGTCGCGCATCGCCTCGCGGATGCGGTGGGCCAGGAACCACGCCGTCTTGTAGGTGACGCCGAGCATGCGGTGGAGCTGGTGGGCGGACATGCCCTTCTTGCTCGACGCCATCAAATGCATCGCCAGAAGCCACTTGTTCAACGGAATGTGGCTCCGCTCCATCACGGTGCCGGTGCGGACGGTGAACTTGCCCCGGCAATCGTTGCACAGGAACATGCCGGCCTGGGTCTTCCCGCCCATGCGGCGGATATTGCCGGAACCGCAGTGAGGGCAGGTGACGCCATCGGGCCAGCGGGACGCCTCGATATGGGCGCGGGCGGCTTCGGCGTTCTGAAAGATCGGGTCGAAAAGGTTGGTGGTCGTCATGGTCATGCTCCTGTCTTGATAGGAACATGATATCTCTAGGCTGCTAAGTCAAGTATATAATCGCCGAAAATAACATGTCGCGCGCGCAGTTCTTCCATTACCTTCTATAAAAGGGTGAATCCAGTTCAGACGCCAAAGCCCGTAGGCTGCGAGCTCTGTCGGAGTCCAAATATACCAATTTTCCTGGACCGTCGAAATAAACCGATCCATCCACTCATCAACCTCATTAAAGTGAGGCGGTTTATGGTCTCCAACATAGATTGGCTCTCTGCGAAAGCGCCCTCCAAACTGGGATATATTAGAAACTGCCACATGATTGAGAGCCCACAGAAGGTATTTATCAAAAGATACCGGCCCCTTCTTTAAGCCAATTTCTATGCAGTTTGTCATCAAGTCATACTGACGGTTCAGGTTTTGCTCCTGAATCCTATCGAATAACTCCTGGTCTTCTTGTTCCAGAACAAATATTGCAAGAAAGATGCTTCAGTTAGGGCCCTTTGTGATCCGAATCCGTCCGGCCGATTCTCTCGCAGACTCCTTGGTGATTCGGGACCCCTTCGGAGCATTGCCATAGACGAAACTCGCGCGCTGCTCCATCAGTTGCTGATCAGTCAGGACCACCGTCTTTGCCCGCTCTAAAAGAGACTGCAACCCAGGGCGCTCGGGTGCACGCCGAAAAGCTGCCTTCCGTTCCGCCATTCCTTCTTCCTCCTACTCCTTCAACGTCCTGAGAGACTGTGTATATGGCATCCCTCGTTGCGGTCGTTTAGACCACATGTATGCACCTCCTCGTGGGGAAACACCATAATCCCGCGGGATTTTGTGGGAACAAAAATTGGTTCAACCGCGCCTCAGGAACCTTAACGCAACGCTACGTTTACGTCTCAACCGGCCCAAATTCTTGCGATTTACCGTCTTATTGGCGCCAAGGCACCCAGGAAGTCGCGGATCAGGGCCGCGCTTTTCCGGCCCGGCGCCTCTTCGACGCCGGACGATACGTCGACATGGGTCGCACCGCTGACCCTCACCGCTTCGGCGACGTTCTCCGGCGTAAGTCCACCGGACAGCATCCAGGGGGCCTGAATCTCGACACCGTGGAGCAACCGCCACTCGAAGGCGAGGCCATTGCCGCCCGGCAGGGCGTTCTCATCCTTCGGCGGCTTGGCGTCGAACAGCAGCCAGTCGGCCACGGACAGGTACTCCGAAGCGCGGTCGAGATCGGCCGGCTCCGACACCGCGACGGCCTTCATCACCGGCCGGCCCGTACGGGCACGGACGGCGGCCACGCGCTCCGGCGTCTCGGCCCCGTGAAGCTGGAGCATCCCCAGCGGCACGTCCGCGAGAACGCTCTCGAGCAGGGCGTCATCCGGGTCGACGAAGACGCCGACACTAGTCACCGTTTCCGGCAGGCTCGCCGCGAGACGCCCGGCAACCTGCGGCTCGACGGCGCGCGGCGAGCGGGGGAAGAACACGAAGCCGACATGGCTGGCACCGCCGGTTACCGCAGCCTCGACGGTTTCGGGCGTCTTGAGGCCACAGATCTTGGCGCGAACCGGCCCTGACCTCACGCCGTCACGGACTCCATTTCGTCGACGATGCGGCGGGCAGCCGCGACCGGGTCGTCGGACCGGGGGATCGGCCTGCCGACCACCAGATAGTCCGCGCCCTGGGCCAAGGCCTCGGCCGGCGGCACGATCCGCTTCTGGTCGTCCGACGATGACCAGCCCGGCCGAATGCCCGGCACCACCAGCAGGAAATCGTCCCCGCACAGGTCACGCAACATCGCGATCTCATGCGCGGAAGCGACGATACCGTCGAGCCCGCAGTCCAGAGCGAGCTTTGCCAGACGCTTCACCTGCTCCTGCACGGGCCCCTGCATGCCGACGGCAGCGACGTCGTCTTCATCGAAGCTGGTCAGCACCGTCACGCCCAGCACTTTCGGCCGCGGAATCCCGTAGCTGTTCGCCGCCCTGACGGCGGCCCCGGCCGCGGCCCGCATCATGGCGGGCCCGCCGGTCGCATGGACGGTGATCATCATCGGCGCCGTTATCGCCGCCATGCGCAAAGCGCCGGCGACGGTATTCGGAATGTCGCAGAGCTTGAGATCGAGAAAGACCGGAACGCCGAGCTCCGACACGGCCCGCACGCCCTCCGGCCCGTTGGCGATGAAGAACTCGAGTCCGAGCTTCACCGCTCCGACCGAGTCCTTCAGGGATCCGGCAAGATCGACGGCAACACCGAGCTCGCCGGTATCAATCGCGCAAATGAGCTGACTTGCCCTGCCCGAACTGGTCATGGCGCCCTCCTCGACTTCCATGGCGATAGTTCCGCCGTGACACCCAAGCGCACACCACGGCCGCGGATCGGCCATCGGATCGGGCCGCCGCGTCTTGGTGGGCAGTGCACAATAACAGAGACGGACCGCGGGAACATCAGAGTCGGCGGGACAGCACCTAATTGCCGTCAGCCCATTGTAATATCAGTTTCTTTTGGCCTTAGAGGTGGCGGTTTCCGTGTCTCCGCCCGCGGCCATGGCGCCATAGGTGCAGCCGCCCGGAGCGCAGGTGACTTGGGCCGTTGCACCGCCTTCGCACTGGACCTCGTATGTGAGATCACCGTTCTCCGCCTGGCCGCTTTCATTGATGGAGACGACCGAACATCCCGCCGATTCAGCCGCGTCCGTCGCCATCTGCGTGTACTCGACCATCGCCGTGGCAGGCATCGCCAGAACCACGATGCCACCGGCCAGCTGAAACATTTTCCCGATTCTCTTCATCGAAATTCTTCCTTTCCTGGATCTAAGGAAACATCCGGCGGATGGAGTGCGCTGCGCCCGTATTCGCCGGGGACCGAGTCCGAATTCCGCCGGACATCGCCTGGACGAAAGCGTAAGTAGGTCGCATGACGATCGACGACGATATCTGCTACCGCGCTCTCAGCACCCGCGATCGGCGATTCGACGGCGGGTTCTTTACCGGCGTGCGGTCGACCGGCGTGTTCTGCCGGCCGATTTGCCCGGCACCAACGCCGAAGCGCGAAAACTGCACCTTCTTCCCGAGCGCCGCCGCCGCGCATGCCGCGGGGTTCCGCCCCTGCCTCCGCTGCCGGCCCGAAGCCGCCCCCGGAACGCCTGCCTGGGCGGGGACATCGGCGACGGTGTCCCGCGCGATGCGACTGATCGAGGCCGGCGCCCTGGACGAAGGGAACCTGCCCGCGCTGTGCGAACGGCTGGGGGTCGGCGAACGCCATCTGCGGCGCCTTTTCCTCACCCATGTCGGCGCCACGCCGACGGCGCTGGCCCAGATGCGCCGCGCCCTGTTCGCCAAGAAGCTGCTCGACGAAACCGGACTTACGATGACCGAGATCGCCTATGCGGCGGGCTATGCCAGCGTCCGCCGCTTCAACGAGGCGTTCCAGCGCACCTACGGCCGCCCGCCAACCGCCATTCGCCGCAGCAAGCGAAACATGGCTGAAGGAGGCACGATCGCTCTCCGACTTCCGTTCCGGCCGCCCTATGCCTGGTCGGCGCTGCTGGACCATCTGGGCCCGCGAGCGATCCCCGGTGTCGAAACCGTAAGCGGGGGCCGCTATCGCCGAACCATCGCGATCGGCGCGACGACGGGCACGGTCGAAATCGGGATGGGCGAAAGCGGCGACCATCTTACCGCGCGTCTTCGCCTTTCGACCTCGGTTCCGCTGATCCGGGTCGTCGAGCGGCTGAAGCGCCAGTTCGACCTCGGCGCCGACCCGGCGGCGATCGCCACCCATCTCGGCGGCGACGCCCGTCTCGGCCCGGCCGTGGCCGCCATGCCGGGCCTGCGGGTGACCGGCGCCTGGGACCCCTTCGAGCTCGCGGTCCGCGCGATCCTCGGCCAGCAGATCAGCGTCGCCGCCGCGACCACGCTCGCCGGACGTATGGCGTCGGCCTTCGGGCGCCAGGTGGAGAGCGCGGACGATGCCCTTTCCCATCTGTTCCCGACGCCCGAGGCGCTGGCCGACGCCGACCTGACGACGATCGGCGTGATCCGCGCCCGCTCCGAGACCATCATGCGCCTGGCGCGGGCCGTGGCGGAGGGCACCCTCATCCTCGACGGACGCGGTTCGCTGGACGAGAAGATCGCTGCCCTTCGCGAGATCCCCGGCATCGGTCCGTGGACCGCGAGCTACGTCGCCATGCGCGGCCTCGGTGAGCCGGACGCCTTTCCCGAGGGCGACCTCGGTCTGAGACGTGCGTTCGGCGGCGCCGCCCCGGCATCGGCCGGCGCACTGCGTGAAGCGGCGGAAGCCTGGCGACCTTGGCGCGCCTACGCGGCCATGTATCTGTGGCGGTCGGGCACATCCCTGGGCGAACCGGAAAGCAGCACGCGACATCAGCCTCTTGCAGTGGGAGCAACGAATGAAGCTGGTCTATGACGAAATCGAATCACCGATCGGCATCGTCCTGCTGATCCTGCGCGACGATGCGGTGTGCACCCTCGATTTCAGCGACTGCGCCGATCGTAGCCGCCGCCTGCTGACCACCCGCTTCGGCGCGGTCGAGCCGGTGCGTGCGGCGAAGCGGCCGTCGGCCTCCGAGCGGGTATCGGCCTATTTCGCCGGCGAAGTCGATGCCCTGGACGACATCACCGTCGCCGCGGGGGGAACCCCGTTTCAAGAACAGGTCTGGGCAGCACTGCGTCGGATCCCGGCTGGGCAGACCGCCACCTATGGCAACATCGCCGCCGCCATCGGCAGCCCGAAGGCGATGCGTGCCGTCGGGATGGCCAACAACCGCAATCCGATCGCTCTGATCGTCCCTTGCCACAGAGTGATCGGTGCAGACGGCTCACTCACAGGCTATGCCGGTGGGCTCGACCGAAAGCGCTGGCTTCTGGAGCATGAGGGCGCGCTGTTGCCGATGGGAGGCGCCCTCGCGGCGTCGGCCTGACCCGCCTATACTCCCATCGCCGGCCGTTAGGGCCAGGGACAAGGGAGGCAGGACATGCGCGGCAATGCGGTAAAGGACAAGCTGAAGGGCGGCGGCACCGCCTTCGGCACCATGATCTTCGAGTTCGACAGCCCCGGGCTGCCGACGATCCTCGCCAATGCCGGCGCCGACTATGTCATCTACGACATGGAGCACAGCGGCCTGTCGGTCACCGACATCAAGCGCCAGATCGCCTACTGCCGCGGCCTCGACCTCGTGCCGCTGGTCCGACCGGGCAAGAAGACCTACGCCGAATGCGCGCGCCTTCTCGACGTCGGCGCGATGGGCCTGATGCTGCCGATGGTCGAGACCCGCGAGGAGGCCGAGGCCATCGCGTCCTGGGTCCGCTATCCGCCGCACGGCGTCCGCGGTGCGATCTTCGGCGGCGCCCATGACGACTACACGGGCGGCGACGTCGCCGCGAAGATGAAGGCGGCCGACGCCCGCACCATGGTCATCGTCCTGATCGAGACCAAGAAGGGCCTGGAGAACGTCGAGGAGATCCTGTCGGTCGACGGCATCGACGCCGCCCACCTCGGCCAGTTCGACCTGTCACTGTCGATGGGCATCCCCGCCGCCTTCGACCGGCCCGAATTTCAGGCCGCGATCGACCGCCTGCTCGCAGCCTGCGAGAAGACCGGCAAGATCCCGGCCTGCATGGCCACCGACGTCGCTACGGCCAAGGAATGGATGGGACGCGGCTTCCGCATGGTCGGCTATTCGTTCGACATCGCCTTGCTCGGCGGCGCGCTGCGGCAAGGGCTGGACAGCCTGAAAAGCTGAACGATCTCGACGTTCGCCGATGTCACGCGACCTTGACCTGGGTCAGTGCACCTTGCGATCAATCGGTTTAGCTACAGTATTGATGAAAGGGGCGCGCAGGCCCCTGGAGGCAACAAGAACCAACGAGGTCAACATGCGGTTCATCGCGACAAGCGCGCTTCTCGGCATCTTCGCAGCGGGATCGGCCCAGGCAGCCGATATGGATGCGGGCGCCGCCCTGGCCGAGAAATGGTGCAGCAGCTGCCATGTGGTGTCGCCCGACCAGGAAATGGCGGCGCAGGATGGCGTGCCGACGTTCATGGCCCTGGCCGACGACCCGACCAAGAGCACGGACGAACTGGCGGCCTTCATGCAGGCCCCGCACCCGCCGATGCCGGACATGAGCCTGACCCGGCGCGAGGTCGGCGATCTGGTCGCCTACATCGAGAGCCTGAAGACCGAGAAAGAATAGCCGGCAGCGCGGGAGGGCGATTCGTATCTCAGGCCGATCCGGGTTGAATCACCGTTGATCTCGCGAATCGGAGGTCGCATGCGCTGGAGGGAAGTGAGCCGGATAGTCGCGGTCCTGCTCGCGGCTTGCCTGCAGTTCGCTCCGGCACATGCCGCCGACGACGCGGCGTCACCGTTCGGTCTCCGTTTCGGCATGCCGGCCGAGGCCGTGCCCTATACCCGGCTCGGCGACGTGGAACGGGGTGCGACCGGCCCTTCCTGCTACGTCGAACTGGTCCGGCTATACGACGACCGCGTTCTGCCGACCCTTGTGAGCACCGGCATCGCGACGCCGCATGACAAGATCATCGACTCCTTGGCCTCGGCCGTCAGGGTGCGGCTCGAGCGAGTCGGCGTTACGGCCGGCTACTACCGGATTCGGGTGGCGGATCGCGACAGACGGGTATGCCTGGGCTTCCATCGCGATCGCCTCTATCTCATCTCGATCGCCCGGAGTGAAATCCCCGACCTGCTGCCGGGACTTCCCGCGGAACTGGACGGCAAACTGCGCCGGGTCCAGGTCTATTGCCGATCCGACGACTGCTGGCGGGCGTGGGTCACCAGCGACGAATCCATTCTCGTCACCCTGCGGGGCCCCGACATCACCGGCCAGAGCGGCACCGACGATTGGATTCTGCGGCAGGGGGCGCTGAGCTACACCGCCACGCGCATCAAGGCGGAGCAAAGCAAGGCCCTCATCGAAGCCTACGACAACCTGATCGAGTCTCAGGAAGAGGACCGCAAAGCGCAGAAAGGGCGAGTCCTGGAAGACATCAAGAAAGGATTCGGTTTCGACAAATAGGGCTGCCGCGGCCCGAGACCGTGTCACCCCACGCCGGAAGGATTCCCGCTACCCCCAGGTTTGCGTCGCGCCCTGACGCCGCACACGGCTCACAGGCCCGCTCGGCGTGCCGTAATGTGACCGGTAGTCCTGGATAGGCCGGCCGTAGAGGTAGCCCTGGCCGAAGCGGATGCCCAGCTGAGTCATCAGCCGCGCCTGCTCGTCGACTTCGATCTGCTCGGCGACGATGTCGATCTTCAAGTCCTGGCAGACCGAGACGATCGACTTGAGAATGTTGAGGTGACGGTCGTCCTCGGCCGCGTTCCGCACGCACTTCCCATCGATCTTGGCGAAGTCGACCTTGAGACCGTAAAGCGACTCGAACGAGGTTCCGCCGGCGCCCACGTCGTCGAGGCAGACCTTATGGCCGCTGTTACGCAGCCGTTGAATCACCTGATTGGCGCGCTTGAAATTGGTGATGTTGGCGGTCTCGGTGATCTCGAACATCACCTGGCGGCTACGTTCCCCAAAGGGCTGAGTGACCCGGCTCAGGCCATCGATGAACAGGTTGCTCTCCAGCGACCGCGCCGAGACGTTGACCGCGACCATCGGGTACCAGCCCGAGCGCGCCTGGTCGTTCAGGTTCTCCAGCACCTTCTGGACGACCGCGAGATCGAAGTCGAACACCATGCCGATATCCTCGGCGAAGGCGATCATCTCGCCGGGCGTCGCCATGCCGACGAGTCGCGACAGCGCCTCGAAGTGGTGCACCTTGTTGGCGTTCATATCGATGATCGGCTGGAAGACGATGTCGAAGGTCCGCTTCTCGATCGTATCCCGAAGCTGCTTCACCCGCGGCAGGGTCTCCTGGAGGATCGACTGGGCGCCGCTGGCCAGGGACGCGATGTTGAAGGAGTCGTGCTCGCCGGCCGCGAAACGGCGCACCGCGTAGACGAGGGCGCGCGTGGCGTCGTCGTCGTTCAGCCCTTCGGCCTCGAGCCCCATGCTGAAGCTCTTGACGCCGACGCCGGCGTCGCTGCCGACATCCTTGTCGATCATCTCCTGGATGCGGCGCTCCATCGCCGCGCCGTCGATGTTCGGCGCATGGACGACACCGAAGCTGTCGCCGCTCAGCTTGCCGGCCGCTTCGCCGCCCACCGAAATGCCGCGCAGATAGGACGAGAGTTCGTTCAGGAACCGGTCGATCGACGGCTCGTCCTTGCGATGGCGAAGCGTCGCCAGCCCGTCGACCACCAGCAATGTGAGCTTCTGGTCGACTCCCGTGCTGCCGCCATAGCCCAGCATGCGCTGTGCAGCGTTGATGAAGCCGTTCTTGTCGAGCAGGCCGTTCTCGTCCTGGGCGTCGCCGGCGGAGGCCTGGAACCGTGCGCTCATCGTCAGCGAGACGTAGCTGTGCTTGGTGCCGGGAAGCCGGCATGCCCCCATCAGCGCATAGAGCGGCCGCCCGGCGGCCCCATCGAGCTTGATCCGCGCCGGGACCAGACGCTCTTCCGAGACCAGGCCTTCCAGAAGCTCGGCCACATAGCCACGATCACTTTCGGCAATCAGCGCAGAGAAAGGTTTCCCGACCAGCGAACCCTTCTCCTTCAGGCCGCCGAGCGCACCCGTCCCGAATTTGACGATACCCTGCCCATCGACTTCGAGCAGAAGATCGGCCGCTGCAAATGCGAAAGCCACGAAGCGATCGCGCTCGGCCTTCAGCGTTTCGACCGGATTAAGCCCCACCTTCTACCCCGACAGCGCTGGCACCCTCGACTCGAAGCAACGACCCTCGGGGGCGTCACCGGCTTCGGGCAAGTTTGAATCTACCGCTTTCCGTCTCAGTTTGCGCTGTAATTGACCAACATCCAGACTCTATTGGCCAAGCCGATCCTCCTGCCGCTCTTAGAATTTCTAGGATGCGCGAATTTCTCGCAGATGACCTGCGTATGAAGCAGCGCTTGTATTGCGGCGCAAAAATCTTATTTTCAGGGGCGCGCGGCGGCTTTTGAGCAGCCGCGTTTTCTCTTGCTCGGGACCTTTCGGCGATCATGGACATCCGTAACATCGCGATCATCGCGCATGTCGATCATGGCAAAACGACGCTCGTCGACGTCTTGCTGCGACAAAGTGGCGCTTTCCGCGCGAATCAGCAGGTTGCCGAGCGGGCGCTCGATTCTAACGACCTCGAACGCGAACGCGGCATCACGATTCTCGCCAAGTGCACGTCGGTCGTCTGGAAGGACACACGGATCAACATCGTCGACACGCCGGGGCACGCCGACTTCGGCGGTGAGGTCGAGCGGATCATGAGCATGGTCGACGGCGTCGTCGTCCTGGTGGACGCGGCCGAAGGACCGATGCCGCAGACCAAGTTCGTTCTCGGCAAGGCGCTGAAGCTGGGTCTTCGCCCCATCGTCGTCGTCAACAAGGTCGACAAGCCGGAACAGCGCGCCTACGCCGTGCAGGATGAAGTCTTCGACCTGTTCGCGGCTTTGGATGCAAGTGCGGAGCAGCTCGACTTCCCGACCCTGTTCGCCAGCGCCAAGAAAGGATGGGCCGCGGCCGATCCCGAAGGGCCGCAGACCGGCATGGCGCCGCTGTTCGATTTGATTTGCGCGCATGTGCCCGCGCCCAACGTCAAGGAAACCGGGCCGTTCGCGATGCTGGCGACCACCCTGGAAGCAGACCCCTATCTCGGCCGCCTGCTGACGGGCCGGATCAGTTCGGGAGTCGTCCGGCCGAACATGGCGATCAAGGCGCTGTCGCGCGACGGCCGCAGCATCGAGACGGCGCGGGTGACGAAGGTTCTGGCGTTCCGCGGCCTGGAGCGGGTGCCGCTCGACGAAGCGCGCGCCGGCGATATCGTCGCCTTGGCGGGCCTCACCCGCGCGACGGTGGCTGACACGCTGTGTGCGCCGGACGTCACGACGCCGATTCCGGCCCAGCCGATCGACCCCTCGACCCTCGCCATCACATTCTCGATCAACGATTCGCCGCTCGCCGGCCAGGAAGGCGACAAGGTGACGTCGCGCATGGTCCGCGACCGGCTGATGCGCGAGACCGAGGGCAACGTCGCCATCCGCGTGACCGAAACGGAAGAGAAGGACGCCTTCGAGGTCGCCGGCCGCGGCGAACTACAGCTCGCGGTGCTGATCGAGACCATGCGCCGCGAAGGCTACGAGATGTCGATCAGCCGGCCGCGGGTCCTGTTCCAGACCGACCCGGAGACCGGAAACCGGCTGGAGCCGATCGAAGAGATCACCGTCGATGTCGACGAGGAATACTCGGGCGCCGTCGTCGACAAGCTGAGCCAGCGCAAAGCCGTCCTGGTCGAGATGCGGCCGTCGGGCGGGGGCAAGCAGCGGCTGGTGTTCCATGCCGCGTCGCGCGGCCTGATCGGCTATTTCGGCGAATTCATGACCGATACGCGCGGTACCGGAGTCATGAACCGGGTCTTCCATGCCTTTGAGCCTTACCGCGGCCCGATTCCGACCCGCTACACCGGGGTGCTGATCTCGACCGAAGGCGGCAGCTCGGTCGCCTACGCGCTGTGGAATCTGGAAGAACGGGGACCACTGTTCATCGGGCCGGGCGAAAAGGTCTATCCCGGCATGATCATCGGCGAGCACAGCCGCGGGAACGACCTCGACGTCAATCCCTTGAAGGGCAAGCAGCTCACCAACATCCGGGCCGCCGGCAAGGACGACGCCGTGACGCTGACGCCGCCGATCCGCATGACCCTGGAACGCGCGATCTCCTATATCGGCGACGACGAGCTGGTCGAGGTCACACCGCAGTCGATCCGGCTGCGCAAGCGCTTCCTCGACCCGCATGAGCGCAAACGGGAAGCCCGCCGCGCCGCCGCGGGCTGACCAGCCCACGCCCGAACGCCGGCGCGGGGCAGGCGCCACACGTCTCCGACTGCGTCGGCCCACCCCGCTCCGTCTTGACGCCTATGGCTGCGGCGGCTGCATACCGCTTTCGGGCGTCAGCAACCGATAAAGCGACATCTGGTCGGGGAAACCCGTCGCGTTCTGTATGCCGACACTGTCCTGATAGGCCTTGAGGGCAGCGCGCGTCCCCGGCCCGAAATCGCCGTCCAGCCCGCCGTCGTAGAAGCCCTGCTGCTTCAACGCCTCCTGCAGCCGAACGATCACCTCGCGGTAGATCTTCAGATCCTGATCGCCTTCCGTGACGTCGACGATCGGCGACTGCTCGGTCATCCGGTTGGCCATGAGAGCCTGCGACAGCGCCCGGATCACCGTCCCGAAGTTCTGTTCGGGGTTCCCGGTGCAGTGGTTGTTGACCAACAGGAGCAGGAGTTCGGTGTTCTGCCACGGCGACAAGTCGAACGTGTCGTCCATGTATTCGTTGGCAGCAGTCATGTAGCCCTCGACCCAGCCGCCGAGCCGGAAGTAGAGGGTGGACTTCTTTTCGCGCTCCTGCACGAAGGTCTGGCAGTCAGCGAAACCGGCGCCCTCGATGGCCGACCTCCCTTCCTTGTCCGCCGCCAGCGCCGTCATCGGAACGATGCAGGCCAGCGCGGCAACAGCAATTCGCTTCATTCGGTTCTCCTGCTTTCTCAGTGCGACCATTGGGGGGCTCCCGGCCCGTAAATTTCGGCCGATATTCGGCAATTGCAACCGCGTCGGCACGGTAGACCCGAAAGATGGTCACGCGATAGCGCTGGACTCCATATCCAGATCGAGCCCGGCACGCTCGCGCTCCTGGGTGTTCGGCGCGAATTTCTCGATACTTTCCTCCAGCGTCCGAACCAGGGCGTTACCGACCTCGCCGCCATCCCCGCTGATGTTGTGGACGACCACGGCACGCATGGCGTCCGCATGATGCTTGATGATCGTCGCCGCATTGTCGTCCATGCGGCAGCCTGGGCCCGTGTAGTGGTAAAGCGATTTGGCGAGCGTCGTGAGCAACGGGAAGCCGAAAGTGGTTCCCTGCCCGCGCAGTTCATGAGCCAGCGCATGGATCTGCCGATAGAGCGGCTCGCGCTGGTCGGCGTTCTCCAATGCCGCGCGGCATTTGGCGTCGAGGCTGTCGAGGTACTGTCTGGCGACGGTGTCGTACTGCACTTCGGCGTCACGCAGCTCCGCCTCCGCCTGTTCCAGCATGTGTCCGGCCAGTTCACCGCGTCCCGAGACGCCGCGCCCGCCCGCCTTGTCCTTCAGCATGTTCGGCAGCCGAAAATACCAGACGTCGGACTTCTTGCGCGTCTTCCCCGGCGTCGTGGAGGAATAGACGACGTTGATGTCATCCTCGCTCAGCACACGCCGCTCGATGCCGCGCCATTCGGTCGAGACACGCCGACGATCCGGTCCGAAAAATGACTGACACCGCACGAACTGCCGTGGCTGGTCGATGACCGCCAGGATCCGCGCCGACACCGTCCCGATCGAATAGGGCTTGGCCAGAAACTCGGTCACGCCCAACCGCCGGGCCGCATCGACGTATTCGCCGTCGGCTGCACCGCTGACCATGATGAACGGGATGAAGCGGTCGGGCGATTCCGGGCTCAGGCGTACCCAGCGAAGAAGCTGCAAGCCGTTCACCGGCCCCATGAACATGTCGGAGAGAATCAGGTCGGGCCCGCCGGCGAGGGTCGCTCCCGGGGCTTCGGCCAGTTCCTTGAGATGCGCGATGGCGCCGGTACCGTCCTCGAATACCTGCACCCGGCCGATCCCGAGCCCGCGCACGATCCGCCGGAGCAGCGTGCGCATGAACTCGCTGTCCTCCACGATCAGCACGTTGAAGGGCATCAGGTTGTAGACTGCCATCGCCGCCGGCCGCTCCCCTGCATTCGGTGCGGCGTCCACCTATATCGTCGTGAATTCGCGCGGTCTAGCCTCCAGGAACCCATAGGCCCGAGCGCTTCGACGGTCGCGATACCCTTGCCGGCCGTGCTAGGACCTGCAGAGTTTCGCCGCCCGCGAACCAGCTTCGGACGGCGGTAGCATCATCCGCAGCAGGAAACCCGAGCAATCCATGGCCAAGAACGTCCTCGTTTCGATCATATGCGCCGACCGTGTCGGACTGGTTTCCGCCATTTCCGCAAGCCTGTTCGATCTCGGCGGCAATCTAGGCGACACCTCCTTCGCCGTGCTCGGCGCCGGTGCCGAATTCACTTCGATCTGCGAAATGCCCGACGAGATCGCCATCGCGGAGATCGAAAGTATTCTCGCGGCCCAGCCCGAGCTCGCCGGCGCCAAGATCGTCGTCGCGCCGTTCGACCTCGGGTTCCTGCACGGTCCGAGCGGGGACATCTCGCATTTCATCGAGATCACCGGCGGCGACCGTCCCGGACTCATCGCCCGGCTGTCCGAGGTCTTCGTGCAGTTCGACGCCAACATCGTCCGGATGACCTCGGAAAAGATCCCGGCAGGCGACGACTTCCATTACACGATCCGCATCGCCGCGCAGATTCCGCCGGAGCGCGAGGAAGCCTTCCTGGCCACCGTCACGAACACCGCCGGCGAGATGAAGCTGAGAGCGAGCTGGCAGCCCGCCTAGCGAGCGCGCCTCAAGCGAGCCCGACCAGCCGCAAACCCTCGACATAGCGTTCCCGGTCCTCCGGGTTCTCGAAGAACAGCCGGCTCAGATGCCGCTCGCTGTCATAGGCGGGCTCGACCTGCAGCATCTGCTGGACCATCGCGTTCGCGTCCTCCATCCGACCAAGATAGGCGAGTGCGACCGCCGTCCATCGACAGGTGATGCCGAACGGGTTCTGGATGTTGCGAAAGGCTTCGAGGGCGGCCTCGTAATGTCCGGCGATCGTATGCGCGATCACCAGCACGCCGCGCGGCCAGCGGCCCAGGTCGCGGTTCATCCGCATGGCGCGCTCCATCAACGTCACCGCCCGCTCGGTCCTACCGCGGAAGCAAAGGCAGTACGCCAGGAAGGCATAGCTGTCGGAATCGTTGGGGTTGAGAGCGATCGCCTGTTCGAGCGCCTCCTCCGCGCGCGCGGTCTGCCCGTCCCACAGCAGGGCATGCCCGAGAACGAGATAGGAGGAATGGCCCCGGGGGTTGATCTCTATTCCACGGCGGGCCAAGCGGATCGCTTCGGCGATCGCCGCCTCGGGATCGTCGGTCCAGCCCCGGTCGGCCTCGACGATATAGGTCCATCCGAGGCTCGCATAACCCCGCGCATAGTTGGGGTCGATGGCAAGCGCCTGTTCATAGAGCGCGCGCGCCTGGCGATTGCCGTCAGGAACCAGCTTCGACCAGAGATCGCGGCCCCGGAGCAGAAGATCGTAAGCCTCCGGCTCATCCGTCCGGACCTCGGTCCGGACGCGATCGCGCTCTGTCGCCTCGACGCGCCCCATCATCGTCGCGACGATCTTCGACGTGACCTCGTCCTGGACCGCGAAGATGTCCTCCATCTGCTCGTCGAATCGGTCGGCCCACAAATGATGTCCGGTCGCCGCATCGATGAGCTGCGCCGTCACCCGCACCCGACCGCCCGCCTTGCGCACGCTGCCTTCAAGGACATAGCGCGCACCGAGTTCCTCCCCGACTTCCTGGATCCGGACGGGGCGGCCCTTATAGGTGAAGACCGAATTGCGGGCGACGACGTGGATCTCCTGGAACCGCGCGAGCTCGGTAATGATGTCTTCGGTGATACCGTCGGCGAAGTAGCCCTGTTCGACGTCGCCGCCCATGGGGTCGAAGGGCAGGACGGCGATGGTCGGCTTGCCGCCGGTGCGCCGCGATTGTGCGGCGGGCGCGGGCATGCGCTGAGACGGCCCCGGCGCCGCTTCCACCTGATAGACGCGAACCGGCCGCTCGATGTTCTTCAGCCTCTGTTCGCCGAGAGCCACGAAGCCGAGCGGGAGCTTGTTCTCCACATGCTCGAAGACGGTCCCCGAGATACTGACACCGCCGGGCATGGCGAGCGTCTGGACGCGGGCGGCGACATTCACCGCATCCCCATAAAGCGCGCCATCATGCTCGATGACATCGCCGAGATTGATCCCGATCCGGAAATGCATGCGCCGGTGCTCGGGCAACGTTCCATTGCGGCCCGCCAGATCCTCCTGGATCGCCCAGGCACAGGAAACCGCCTCCACGGGGCTGACGAACTCGGCGAGCCAGGCATCGCCCGGCGAATCCACCACCCGACCGCCATGCCGGCCGACCCGGTCGGCGATCGATCGCCTGTATTCGGTCAGTGTCCGCAGCGTTTGAGGCTCGCTGTCGGCCATCAGGCGCGAATAGCCCGCGACATCCGCGCTTACCACGGCCGCCAGCTTGCGCCGCGCGCCTGCCCCATCCATCCGCCGATCTCCGGATACACGTCGACCGCTCCCCGCGGCCGATACCCTGGCTCATATCTGGTATCGGCACGACCGCCAAACAACTCGCGGAAACGGCGCCGGAACGGCAGACGTTAGCGGCAAAAGGAGGTACCCATGCGCTCCGCGACGATCGTTCTCGCCTTCACCGTACTCGCCGCGCCCGGATGCGCGACCCAGACGCCCCCGGCCGGCGCCAATCCCGACAAAGCGGCCGCCGGTACGGTCTGCGTCTCCGGCACGTTGACGAACGACGGTGTCGAATGCCCGGCCTTCCGTGCGGAAGATGGGGGCCTTTACACCCTCACCGGCGACCTCGGCGGCTTGCAGCCCGGCGACGACGCCTGCGTCTGCGGCACGCCGGCGGAGATATCCTTCTGCATGCAGGGAACCACGCTGGCCGTCAGTTCGGTGTCGGAAACCTGCCCCCGCTGACGGCGTCCTGACGTCGGCACGTGCCGCCTAGCGCGCCGCCTTGTGGTAGTCCGGGTTGGGCATCAGTTCGAGCGCGTTCGAGACCCGGTTCGACATGTTGAAGAACCCGGCCACGTCGGCGATGTCGAAGATGTCGGCGTCCGAGAACCCGGTGTCGCGGAGCTTCTGGCGGTCGGCCTCGCCGATCTCGTAGGAGCGCTCGGTCATCTTGACCGCGAAGTCGAGCATCGCCCGATGGCGGGGCGACAGATCGGCGGCGCGGTAGTTCATGGCGATGAACTCGCCGAGGATCGGATCGCCCGAATACTCGCGGACCGCAGCGCCATGGGCGGTCAGGCAGTAGACGCATTTGTTCACCGACGAGACGGCGACGGCGATCATCTCGCGCTCGAGCTTGGAAAGGCCGGACTCGCCCAGCATCAACTCGTTGTAGGTGCTGATGAAGTTGCTGAGCTTGCGCGGATGGGACGCATAGGCCTTCAGCACATTGGGGAGTAGGCCGAGTTTCTCGCGGCAGATATCGAAATACTTCTTCGTGCGGTCGTCGACGGCGTCGAGATCGGGTTCGATCGCCAGGGCCCACAGCTTCCCGAGATCGGCCATACCCTTGCTGTCTTCGGTCATTTCCTTCTCCTGAGTGCGCCGCGTCCCCGGCGGAGATGCTCGCGCCGAGCGCGCGCATGACGGGTGAAAACGGTCGTTCCGATTATTCCGTCATCCTCGTGCTCGACACGAGGATCCGATGCCACGCCATGCCCTCGACGGACTACGACATGGATCAAGTCGCGGCGGGAATACCGTCGTCGCTACCCGTCCTTGCGGTCCCAGCCGCGGGCGCCGGCGCCGCATTGACCGTGGTGGCGCAGCAGGTGGTCGGCCAGCACGCAGGCCATCATCGCCTCGCCCACCGGCACTGCGCGGATGCCGACGCAGGGGTCGTGGCGGCCCTTGGTGACGATCTCGGTCTCCTCGCCGAAGCGGTTGACCGTGCGGCGGGGCTGGAGGATCGAGCTGGTAGGCTTCACCGCGAAACGGACGACGACGTCCTGGCCGCTGCTGATACCGCCGAGGATGCCGCCGGCATTGTTGCTGAGGAAGTCGACCCCGCCATCGGCGCCGATCCGCATTTCGTCGGCGCTCTCCTCGCCGGTCATCGCCGCGGCGGCCATGCCGGCCCCGACCTCGACGCCCTTCACCGCGTTGATGCTCATCATCGCCTTGGCGAGATCGGCGTCCAGGCGGTCATAGACCGGCTCGCCGAGCCCGGCCGGAGCGCCCTGGGCGACGACCTCGACGACGGCACCCACCGAGGAGCCGGCCTTGCGGATTTCATCCAGATAATCGGCCCACTCGGCCGCTGCCGCCGCATCCCCGCACCAGAACGGGTTGCGGTCGACCTCCTGCCAGTCGAATCGGTCGCGGTCGATGGTGCGGTCGCCGATCTGGACGAGGCTGCCGCGGATGGCGATGGTTTCGCCGAGCACCTTGCGCGCGACGGCGCCGGCCGCCACCCGCATCGCTGTCTCGCGCGCACTCGACCGGCCACCACCACGGTAGTCCCGCAGGCCATACTTTGCCCAGTAGGTATAGTCGGCATGGGCGGGACGGAACTTGTCCTTGATGTCGCCGTAGTCCTTCGACCGCGCATCCTGGTTTTCGATGATCAGGGCGAGCGGCGTTCCGGAGGTGACACCTTCGAACACGCCGGAGACGATCCGCACCTGGTCGGGCTCGCGCCGCTGGGTGGTGAAGCGCGACTGGCCCGGCCGCCTGCGGTCGAGGAAGTGCTGGATGTCGGACTCGGCGAGGGCGACGCCCGGCGGCGTCCCGTCGATGACGCAGCCGATTTCGGGGCCGTGGCTTTCGCCCCAGGTCGTGAAGCGGAACGCCGTGCCGAAGCTGTTGCCGGACACTGAAGATCAGACCGTGGAGATGTCGGGCGCGTCCACCGCCTTCATGCCGACGACGTTGTAGCCGCTGTCGACATGATGGGTTTCGCCGGTGACGCCCGACGACAGGTCGCTGAGCAGATAGACGCCGGCGCCGCCCACATCCTCGATGGTCGTGTTGCGGCGGAGAGGCGAGTTGTACTCGTTCCACTTGAGGATATAGCGGAAGTCGCCGATGCCCGACGCCGCCAGGGTCTTGATCGGCCCGGCGGAGATCGCATTGACGCGAATGTTCGAAGGGCCGAGATCGACGGCCAGATACTTGACGCTGGCCTCCAGCGCCGCCTTGGCGACACCCATCACGTTGTAATGGGGCATTACCCGCTCCGCGCCCGAATAGGTCAGCGTCAGCAGGCTGCCGCCCGAGTCCATCAGCGGCACGGCGCGCTGGCAGACGGCGGTGAACGAGTAGCAGGAGATTTCCATCGTGTGCCGGAAGTTGTCCGGCGAGGTGTTCAGGTACTTGCCCTTCAGCTGCTCCTTATCGGAGTAGGCGATGGCATGGACGACGAAGTCCAGTTTCTGCCAGCGCTTGGCAACCTCGGCAAAGGCGGCATCGATCGAATCCGGATCGCTGACATCGCAGGGCAGCACGAAATCGGACCCGAGGGACTCCGCCAGCGGGCGGACGCGCCGCTCCAGCGCTTCTCCCTGGTAGGTAAACGCCAGATCGGCCCCATGCGCCGCTACGGCACGTGCTATCCCCCATGCCAGGGAGCGGTCGTTCGCTACGCCCATGATCACCCCGCGCTTGCCCGCCAACAGAGATTGCGGGGCAGGCGTCGTGGTGGTCAGGGGGTCTCGCATGGAGTGGGGCCTCACTCAATCCAGGTTATTTTTCAATTCGGCGAAAGCGCGGCATCCTACACCAAGCCCGCTAGAGGGCAAAAGCGGCAACCGGGAAGCGCCGGGGCGAAAGATGGCCGCGAATGTGACGGCCGCCTCTGCAACTCGACAGGAGGCGTGCTTAGATATGGCTCTGATTTGCGACCCTCGATCGGGGAGTAGGATTTCGATGCGTGGAGTGTTCAAGTTTGCCGCCGTCGCCGTGACGGCCATCGGGTTGATCGGCTGTGCTCAAGATGCCGGAAACAAGGAAATCGGCGGAACCCTGCTCGGTGCGGCGGGCGGCGGCTTGCTGGGGTCCCAGTTCGGTTCGGGCAGCGGTCAGCTCGCGGCAACCGCCGCAGGCGTGTTCCTGGGCGCTCTCCTTGGCCAGCAGGTGGGTGAGTCGCTGGACAAGGCCGATCAGGCCTATGCGTCCCGCGCTTACAGCCAGTCCCTGGAAACGGCACCGAGCGGGCAGACGACGGTGTGGCACAATCCCGACAGCGGCCATTCCGGGACCTATACGCCGACCCGGACCTATCAGACGGCCGAGGGTCAGTACTGCCGGGAATTCCAGCAGACGGTCGAGATCGGCGGAGAGAAGCAAAGCGCATACGGCACCGCGTGCCGCCAGCCCGACGGCACCTGGAAGATCATTTCCACGAACTGACGGCGCACGACCTTCGCCTCGATTTTCCCGATCGCGGCGCTCGAACGAAACGGCCCGGCCGCGGTACCGCGGCCGGGCCGTCCTTTTCCGGGGATGACCGGAACCAATCAGGTCTGCATGATCTCCCAGGTACCGTCCGAGCGCCGGCAGGCGGTACCCCGATCGGTATAGGTATCGCCGTCGATCGTGACCGTCTGCTTGAACTCGCGACAATAGCGGCCGCTGTCGGTCTGGTAGGTCCGGGTCGGCGTATAGGTCCCGGAATGGCCGCTGTCCGGATTGTTCCAGGTGGTGCTGTTCCCGGTCGGTGAGGATTCGAGCGCACGGGAATACGCCTGCTGCGCTTCCAGCTTGTCCGCCTTGTCCAGCGATTCGCCGACCTGCTGGCCCAGGAGGCCACCGAGGAACACGCCTGCGGCGGTCGCGATCAGCTGGCCACTGCCGGAGCCGATTTGCGACCCCAGCAGGCCACCGCCCGCGGCGCCCGCGACCGTTCCGACGGTTTCCTTACTACCCATGCCGCCTACTCCGCCCTGCTGACAGGCGGCGACAGACAAGGCAATGCAGCCAACGGCGGCGATGCTGCGAATGCTTTTCATCATTACTAATCCTTTCCTTGCATGCTCCTCAAAAAAATCTTGCCGGGTTAACGAAACGGCCATCACGAGGCTATAGTCGGCGGCCATCGAGCAAGCACCCAGCACCCCCTTTCGAACGCTCGCCCTTTCGACAGAGTTGCCAAACACATGACGATCCCGGTCTCCGACACCCCCATCACCCTGTTCGCCGAGTGGCTGAAAGCCGCGGAGTCGACGGAGGTGAACGATGCCAACGCGGTCTGCCTGGCAACAGCCGACGCCGACGGCATGCCGTCGGCGCGCATGGTTCTTCTGAAGCAGGCCGACGACGACGGCTTCGTCTTCTTCACCAATGTCGAAAGCCGAAAGGGAACCGAGCTTCAGGCCAATCCTCAGGCCGCCCTATGCTTTCACTGGAAGTCGGTGCGAAGGCAGGTTCGGGTCCAGGGCCGCGTGGCGCCCGTTGCGGACGAAGAGGCGGACGCCTATTTCGCGACCCGAAACCGTCAGAGCCAGATCGGGGCCTGGGCCTCGTCGCAGTCGCGGCCGCTCGAAGGACGATTCGAGCTCGAACGCCGAGTCGCCGAGGTCGCCGCGCGCTACGGGATCAGCAAGATTCCGCGGCCGCCCCACTGGTCGGGCTTCCGCCTTACCCCGGTCCGGATCGAATTCTGGGAAAACCGGCCGTTCCGCCTTCACGAACGCCTGCTCTACGAGCGCGGCGAGACCGGCTGGACGACATCGAGGCTATTCCCGTGACGACATCGCCGCCGGACGAGAGGGCGGCCCCCGGGACCCGGGCGTCCACCGAACGTCTGATGCGGCGTGCGACCTATGCTTCCATGGCCGTGGCCATTGTCTTGATATTTGTCAAGTCTGTTGCCTGGGCGATGACGGGTTCCGTCGCGATGCTGTCGACGCTGGTCGATTCGGTGCTGGATGCCGCGGCGTCGCTGATCAACCTTCTGGCCGTTCGCCATTCGCTCCAGCCGGCAGACCGCGAGCACCGATTCGGCCACGGGAAAGCCGAGCCGCTGGCCGGCCTGGGGCAGGCGATGTTCATCGGGGCGTCGTCCCTGTTCCTGCTGTATCAGGCAGGTCAGCGATTCCTGGAGCCCCAGCCGGTGGCGCAAGGAGCCGTCGGTGTCGGCGTGATGCTGCTGTCGATCGCGCTGACGATCGCCCTCGTCGGCTTCCAGCGTCATGTCATCCGGCGAACGGGCTCGGTCGCAATCAGCGCCGATTCCCTTCACTACGCGTCCGATCTCATGGTCAACGGCGGGGTCATCGTCGCGATGGTGCTGTCCGTCTGGTTCGGACTGCAGATCGCCGATCCCGTCATCGCTGCCTTGATCGGCCTCTACATCCTTTACAGCGCCGCGCAGATCGCGAAAGGCGCCTACGACCAGCTGATGGATCGGGAGTTCGGCGAGGCTGACCGCGTCCGGATCAAGGAAATCGTCGCCGCCCATCCGGAGGTCGGCGGACTCCATGACCTGCGGACACGCATGTCCGGAGTCCAGTCCTTCATCCAGTTCCACATCGAACTCGACGGTCAGCTGCCCCTGGCCGAAGCCCATCGCATTGCCGACGAGGTGGAAGCCGCGGTGCGGGAAGCGTTCCCCAATGCCGAGATCATCATCCACCAGGACCCCGACGACCAGGAAGACGACACCCCCCACTTCGCGGCTTGAACCCGGTTCAGCCGAGGGTGCGCGGGATCAGTCGGGGGCGGGTCCGGTGTGGACGTAGAGCAGAGCGCCCGTCTCGCTTCTGGCCCAGTGGCCGCTGCCGATGGGATCGCGGGTCCAGCATCCTGGACCGAAAGTCCCATTCGGATCGACCACGTCACCCGAGATCAGAAAAATCTCCTCGACCCGCTCATGCGCGTGCTGGGGAATCTCGCAACCCGCCTCGATGCGGATGAGCCGAATGAGTTCGCCGCGTTCATCGTCGCGGAACAGGACCGCCTGGGTGATCCCGGGGTAGCGGCCGGGCTCCCATTCCAGGGCATCGGTCTTCAACTCGATGCGCGGCCGGCCCGCGCCGGGATACTGGCCCTGCCTGACGAAGAAGGTGCATCCCTCCTTCGACTTCGGTCCGTGGCCGGTACCGGCGGGCAGCAACAGATAGGTGCCGGCGGGATAGACGCCGTCCTCATCTTCGAGAACACCGTCAATGACGTAGACCTCCTCCCCCGCCGGATGGCCGTGTCTCGGCAAGTCCGTGCCGGCCGAGTAACGGACGACGGCGGTCATGCGCGGATGGGAACCGGTCAGGTCGCGATAAACCACCTTCCGGTCGCGCCCCTGCTCGTCGACCCAGGGCATGTCGGTCGTGAACATCTCGGCCCGCGCCGAAAAGTCGACGTTAAGCTGCCCGTTTACGTTCCGATCTCCATCCGGCATGGCCGTCCTCCCAGAAATCCTCGGCGGCGGCGAATGGTCGCAGCCGCGATCGCTCGATGTACTGATACGACTCCCAACCTAGGGTCCGATCACGCAGGAGGGCATTTCTCTTTCACGACGTAGCCATCGTCACCGGCGACGGCCGTTGATCGACCGAGCTCAGTCGGAGTCGATGGCGGCTTTGGCCGCAGCGACGGTGTCGGGGAGGCTGCCGCCGGTATCGATCCGCCGCCAGTCCAGCGTTCCGAGGTCGTATTCCTGCTGCCGGCGCACGACCGACGCATCGGCATCGGACGCATCGTTCCGCCGTGCACCGACCCGCGCCACCAGCGTCTCCTCCGACGCCTCCAGCCACAGCCCGAGGAACGGCACGTCCGCCGCCGCCGCAACGGCGGCGATCGCTTCTCGCTCGCCGGGCCGGGCGAACACGGCATCGACGATCACGTCGTGCCCGGCGGCGATCGCGGCGGCCGCATAACCCATGAGCTGCTCGTAGATGGCCGCGCTCGCTTCCTGCGTATAGGCATCCTTGGGAAGCGCATCTTCCGGCGCCCGACCGAAATGCCGCTTACGGATGACGTCGCTGCGCAGCACCGCCGCAGCGGGCCGCGCGCCCATATGCGGCGCGAGCGCGGCGGCAACCGTCGACTTGCCGGTTCCGGACAATCCGCCCACCGCGACGAGGCGCGTCTGCCTGGGCTCGAGATAGAAGAGAGCCGCATCGAGATAGGCGCGGGCCTCGCCGCAAAGCGCATCGTCGCTCTGTTCCTCCCCTTCCATCGCCGAGATCATCGCCCTCACACCGGCCCGGAGCGACAGGAACAGGGGAAGTGCCGCCAGAGCCTCGAAATCGGCGGTCATCGCCAGATAGCGGTTAAGGACGGTCCCGGCCAACGCCCTCAGGTTCCGGTGCTCCAGATCCATCAGCAGGAAGGCGAGATCGTAGAAGACGTCGATACAGGCGATCCGTTCGCTGAACTCGATGCAGTCGAACAAGGTCGGCCGGCCGTCGATCAGACAGATATTGCGAAGATGAAGATCGCCGTGGCACCGGCGAACGAACCCGCTTTCGCGTCGCCGCTCGAGCAGGGGGGCAAGACGGTCGAGACTGTCGCGCCAAGTCGACCCCAGGCGGGCGACCTTCTCTTCGTCCAGGGGGCCCGCCGCCGGTCCCTCCAGCGTTTCCATGTTGCTTTCGACAACGAAGCGAACACCTTTGTCACCGCCCTGGTCGGGACGCCGCTCCGCCTCCTGGTGAAAAGCGGCGATTCTGTCTGCGAGACCGCGCATCAGCGGTTCGTCGAGTCCGCCGCGGCCGGCCAGTCGGTCGAACAGAGTGTCCTGGTCGAACCGCCGCATCACCACGACCCATTCGACGGGCTCGCCATCGCCATCGAAGACAAGGCGGCCGCCCGTACGCCGCGTCACCGCCACCACCCCCTCATAGAGGGCCGGTGCCGTCCGCCGGTTCAGGGCCACTTCCGCCTCGCAAGCCGCTTTCCGGGCGGCCAGGGTCGAAAAGTCGAGGAAAGGAAAGCGAACCGCGCGCTTCATCTTGTAGACCCGGTCGCCCGCCAGGAAGACATGGTTGACGTGGGTATCGATCCGATCCACCGATCCGACCCCGTAGGTGTCAGGATCGGCGAGGAACCGAATGATCTCCGCCTGCTCTTCCGCTTCGGTCATAGGTTCAACCTAGTGTCCTCTCACCGCCTCATGTACCCATTATCGTCTGACAGAACCGCGGGGCTTCAGCGCACTAACGGTGCGGACCTATGGCGGGATCGACATCGTCATGTCCGCCGTCTTGTTCCGTGCCGTGCCGTGCCGGGGCACATCGTTAGCCGGGTGGAGATGTACGCAAGACACGGCGATTTGAAGCGCCGGTCGATCGGATAGAGCGTTGAGCGCCGGGGCGGGTACAGTCCCTCGCACTAACATATCGGTGGTGAGCACCTTAATCTTCGATCAGGAGAGTCCACCCGATCGGCGGTTGTCCCGGATGCATAACCCATGTCAATGCAGGACGGCGACGGGTCGGGCATATCGACCTCGAACAGAGAGGGATGACGGCAATGCGCATTCGTAAGATTCTCGTGGCACTGACGGGCGCCGACAGCGACTCGGCGACGGCGGAGACCGCGTGCACCGTGGGCGGCCTCTTCGCGGCACGGGTCGAAGGGTTGTTTGCGCGACCGCGCCCCGAGGACGCCATCGCTTTCGTGGGCGAGGGGATGAGCAGCGCCGTGGTCGGCGAGATCGTCGAAGCCGCCGCCAAGGAAACCAAGGCACGTGCCGACAAGGCCGGCGCGGCCTTCGCGGCCGCCTGCAAGGCGCATGGCTATACGATCGGCGAAGCCGGCGGCAGCGGCACGGCCGCATGGTCCGAAGTGGAAGGCCTGACGGACGTGGTCATCGCGGAGCACGGCAGGCTGGCCGATCTGGTCGTCCTCGGTCATCCCGGCGGCGATGAGCCCGACCGGACCTCGATCGCCGTCGAAGGCGCACTGTTCGACAGTGGAACGCCGGTGCTGCTGGCGGGCCCGAAGGCCGCTGCCGAACCGTCCTCTTCCGTGGTCATCGCCTGGGACGGCAGCGCCCGAGCCGCAGCGGCGGTCCGCGGCGCGCTTCCCTTCCTGAAACGGGCCAAGAGCGTTCTCATCCTCAGCATCGGCAATGTCGACGAGATCGTCCCGTCACCCGCCGATCTGGTCGACTATCTCGCCCTCCACGACATCCATGCCACGACCAGCACCATGAAGGCGGATGGCGCGGCCGGCGAACGGATCGTCGAAGGCGCCGCCGCGGAGGGCGCGACACTCCTGGTGATGGGGGCCTATGGGCACAGCCGCCTCCGCGAGATGGTGCTGGGGGGTGCCACCCGCAGCGTCCTCGACAAGGCGGGACTGCCGGTCCTGATGGCCCATTAGCGTGTCAGGCGCCCGAGAAAGGGCGCGGCCCGGTGCGCTGTTCCAACGACAACGAGCGCCTCTCGATCGGACGGAGTCACGCGGCCGAGAGGTGTTTCGGGGGAAGACGATAGAAGGCGGGACCATCAGCCCGCCATCACAAGAGGCAGAGAGAGGGAGGATTGAATGACGATCTCGTCGGTGCGGCTCGAACTCGCCCGCAACCCAGGCTTTCCCGACGGCAGCGCCGAGCATGGCTACGAGATGCACCTGCCTCTGACAGCCGACGGCCATATCAACGCCGATAGCTGGCGGCAAAACCGCGCGGTCTGCACCGTCAGGCGGTTCTGGGGCACGGAAGCGGAGGAGCACGGCCATCTGGTCCATGCCCGCGATGGAAGCTGGCGCTTCACCTACGACCTGGATGCCGATCCCGAACCCGACGAGCCGATCTTTCGTTTCGACAGCCACGTCTTCAAGACGGGGGAATATCTGACCGTCATCGAACCGGACGGGAAGCCGCTGACCTTCCGCGTCGTCGACGTGCGGCCGCTGGGTATCTAGATCGAGGTCGTCTCAGGTCGAAACGGCCTGAGACGTAAGGTCATCGCGCTCTAGGCGACCAACTCGAAACGACGGGTTTCGCCTCGACCGGAGGCGAGGCTGGCCGCGGCGTTATAGGCCCCCGCAACCACCGTCCCGACGATGTCCGAGATCGCGCCGGCGTCCTCGGCCGGCGCGGCGCCCGGCTTTTCCGCCTCGCCGCCGGACCGCGCCTGGTTGAGTTCGGCCTGGGCCGCCAGCCGGATCTGCTCCGCCTTCGCGGCGACGGCGCGGTCCTGGCCGGAGGGTTCCGACGGTGCCAAGGCGGCACGCTTCACGATGGTCATCTTGTCGACGGTCGCCTGCGGATCGCCCGGAACAGGCGCCACGTCGATCGAGACTTCGCCGCCCACGGCATATTGCTGGCCGTTCGGGCCGCGCTGGAATTCGTAATGAATCGCGCCGGTGAACGCGCCGCCGACGGAACGATGCGCCTGCTCGTGTCGTCGCACCTCCGCGTCCCGCTTCTTCAATTCGGTAACAGCGGCCGTTTCACCCTTCGAAGGTGCAGCGGCCTCGGCGACGGGCTTTTTCGCCTCGTCCGACCGCGCGTCCGGCGGGCCGGCCGCGTCGACCGGCTCCGCCGTTCTGCGGAGCGCCGTCGCCGAAACTTGCTGCTGGAAAGCGAAGCTTACGCCGCCGATCATTTCCGATTGCCGCTCTCGGCCGGTAGTTCCGCAATAATAACGAGTTCGGAGGGGATATTCACCCTCCCTGGTTCACTAGAACCAAAATGTCACGGCAAAGCGTCATCAGACCGCTACTCAGACGGTTACGGTGAGCAGTTTATACCGTCTTGTGAGAGAGACTGAATCCTGTTGTCAGGGTTTTGGAATTCCCCCACACTCAACAATACCCGTAGGGTGTCGGCGGATCGGATGATCACCGATGCGCCGGAGAAGGGAGGGACTACGTCGTCGCGACGGCGGGTCCGATAAAAAAATAATTCAGGAAGGGAGCTCTCCTCGATGGGCATTTATCTCGACAAGGAAGAACTGTCACGCACGGCTCCAGCAGACGAGTTGGAGTTCAAGTCACCCGTACCGACGCAGATCGTTTCCAACGGCGAATTCAACCCGATGCCGCAGACGGCCCAGCAGAAGCAGGTCGAAGAGCGGCTGAAGGATCTTGCCGACACGTATGGCGCGAAAATGGGGCTCAACCGCCGCCAGTTCCTGCAGACCAGCTGCGGTATGGCCGCCGCCTTCGTCGCCATGAATCAGGTATTCGGACCAGTCTGGCAGGTCAGCGAGGCCGAGGCCGCGGACACGGAAATGATGTCGGCCCGGTCGAAGGCGCTGAAGAACCAGTTCATCATCGACGACCAGACCCATTTCGTCCGCGACGATTTCGAGCAGGAGGGGCTGCTCGGCCTGGGTCAGTACGCGTCCGAGCACTGGAACCCGTCGATGCTCAACGACATCGGCCTGACGCTCGAACGCTACAAGTTCGAGAACTACCTGAAGGAAGTCTATTTCGACAGCGAGACGGACATCGCCCTGTTGAGCGGCGCGCCGTTCGACGATCCGGCTTGGTGGCTTCTCAGCAATGACGGCATCAACAAGGCCCGCCATGTGGTCAACGAGGTTGCCGGCGGTCGCCGCCTGCTCGGCCATTTCGTCATCACCCCCGGCCAGGACGGCTGGATGGACGAGGTCGATCGGGCCATCGCCGAGATCAAGCCGGAGGCCTGGAAGGGCTACACGATCGGCGATCCGCTGGCCCCGTCGAAGTTCCCGTGGCGGCTGGACGACGAGAAGCTGATGTACCCCTTCTACGAGAAGGCGCTGAAGGCGGGCATCAACACCATCGCCATCCACAAGGGCCTGCTGCCGAAGAACTACGAGGAAGCCTTCGCCGGCGTGTGGCAGTACGCCACGGTCGACGACCTGCCGAAGGCGGCCAAGGACTGGCCGGAGATGAACTTCGTCATGTACCACTCGGCGCTGCGTCCGTTCCTGGACAAGCCCGACGACGAAATGGCCGAGTTCGAGAAGAGCGGCTACATCAAGTGGTCGACCGATCTCGCCCGCATGCCGAAGGAGCACGGCGTCAACAACGTCTATGCGGAGATCGGCACCGCCTTCGCCAACTCCGCGGTCGCCAATCCGCGCTTCGCGGCGGCCTTTATCGGCCAGCTCGTGAACGAGATGGGCGCCGACCGGGTGATCTGGGGCACGGACTCGGTTTGGTACGGCTCGCCGCAGTGGCAGATCGAGGCCATGCGCCGTCTCGAGATCCCCGAGGACATGCTGGACAAGATGGGCTGGCAGCCGCTCGGCCCGGCCGACAGCGCCATCAAGAACCAGATCTTCGCCTACAACTCGGCGCGGCTCTATAAGGTCGACATGCGGGCGGATCTCGAACCCGTCAGCACCGACAAGCTGTCGATCATGAAGGCCGCCTACGAACAGGAAGGTCCGGCGCGCAGCAATGCCGCCTACGGCTACGTGGCCAAGAAGACCGCCTGATCACCGGTCTGCGCCGGGCGGCGATGCCGCCCGACGACATGGTTCGCATCCGGGCCGGGGAAGCACCGCTTCCCCGGCCATTCTTTTGCGACCTGCTGTGCTCCGGACGTCTGCGTCCCCAGACCTATACGGACGGCTATACCACTGGCACGGTCCCGGTCGAGGCCCCACCTTCCTACTCCCGAGAGCATGTTCGCCACAGGTCGTTACGACGGAGGCGATCCTGGTCCAGCCGATTGAATGAGCGGGAGAGGAGGAATGAGCGAACAGGGAGCGACGCGCACAGAAACCGACAGCCTGGGTGCGATCGAAGTTCCGGCCGACCACTATTGGGGAGCCCAGACCGAGCGCAGTCTGCACAACTTCCGTATCGGCGACGAGCGTATGCCGCGTCCGCTGATCGAGGCACTGGCATTGATCAAGAGCGCCGCCGCCGAGGTCAACATGGCGTTCGGCGCGCTCGATCCGAAGGTCGGGGAGGCGATCGTCGCTTCGGCGGACGAGATCGCCGAAGGCGGACTCGAACAAGAATTCCCGCTGGTCGTCTGGCAGACCGGCTCGGGCACCCAGACCAACATGAACCTGAACGAGGTCATCGCCAACCGCGCCAATGAACGGCTGGGCGGTCAGCGCGGCAGCAAGTCACCGGTCCATCCCAACGACCACGTCAACATGGGGCAGTCGTCGAACGACACCTTCCCGACCGGAATGCATGTCGCGGCCGCACTGGAAATTCATCACCGCCTGCTGCCGGGTCTCCAAGTCCTCCGCGATGCGCTCGCCGCCAAGGCCGGCGCCTTCCGCGACATCGTCAAGATCGGCCGCACTCATACCCAGGACGCGACCCCGCTCACCCTCGGCCAGGAATTCTCGGGCTACGCCATGCAGATCGAGCTCGGCATCGGCCGGGTCGAGCGGGCCCTGCCCAGTCTCTACGCCCTCGCCCAGGGCGGAACCGCCGTCGGCACCGGGCTCAACGCCCATCCGGAGTTCGCGGAACGGATCGCAGCGACGATTGCCGCGCGCACCGGCCTGCCTTTCGTCACCGCCGCGAACAAGTTCGAAGCCCTGGCCGCCAACGACGCGGTGGTCGAGATGTCGGGGGCGCTCAACGTCCTGGCGGCGAGCGTCATGAAGATCGGTAACGACATCCGCCTTTTGGGATCGGGGCCCCGCTCCGGGCTCGGGGAGCTGATCCTGCCTGCCAACGAGCCGGGATCGTCGATCATGCCGGGCAAAGTGAACCCGACGCAGTGTGAAGCGTTAACTATGGTCGCTTGCCAAGTCATCGGCAATCACGCGGCCATCACTGTCGCCGGATCGAACGGACACTTCGAGCTGAATGTTTATAAGCCGGTCATGATTTACAACCTGCTGCAATCCATCGCCTTGCTCGGAGACGCGGCCCGCAGTTTCGCGGACAACTGCGTTGCGGGCATTCAGGCGAACGAGCCCCGAATCGCGCATCTGGTCGAGAACTCGCTGATGCTGGTTACGGCCCTCAACAGGCATATCGGCTACGACAACGCGGCGAAGATCGCCAAGAAAGCCTATGCCGAGGGTACCAGCCTCAAGGAAGCCGCTCTGGCGCTGGGTTTGGTGTCGGACGCGGACTTCGATGCATGGGTGCAGCCTTCAGCAATGACGCAGCCCTCCCATTGATCGAGAAATGTTGATGTCTCAGGGAATACGAAAGGTTTCGGTCGTGGTCGGCGGCCATCGCACCAGCGTTTCACTGGAGCCTGCCTTCTGGGAAGCTCTGACCGAGATCGCCATGCGGCGCGGTATCTCCGTGAACGAGCTGGTGACGGAAATCGACCGGGATCGCGAGACCAATCTGTCGAGCGCCATCCGCGTCTTCGTGCTGGGCTGTCACCGTTCCTCGACGGTGAACGGCTGAAACGACGCGGCGCGGTCTACTCGGCAGCCGGTCTCAAGTCGAGGCGACGGAGGCAGCGGTCCAGCCACGCCGCGGTGAGCCTTTCCTGCACTCTGTTCTGGCCCAGTCGTTCCGCCAGCGCGTGGAAATCGACGCGATCCAGAAGCTGGTCCTGATTGAAGCAGGAGAACACCGGCGCCAGCGGCGCCCCGGTCTCGGGATCATGATGCGGCTGAAGGCACTGCGCACAGATCTCCTTCATCATGCACTGCATCGGTGAGTTGATGCTGCCGATGGCAATGTGAGCCGGCTTCAGATGGGCCTTGAGCACGCCGTGACGGGCCGCGCCGACGGCGGCCATCATCCGGTCCGACCCGATGGTGATGATGCGGTCGACGTCGCCTAGCGAAATCGGCGCGTCACCCAGCCGGCCTTCCGCATAAGCCAGGATCGCCTCGACGATGTTGCCGACAAGGCTGTGGTCTTGAGGACGGCTGGTCTCGAAACCCGGCCCTTCGTCGCAGCACCAGACGATCAGGTCGGACGCCGCCTCGATCTCCTCGACCTTGTAGCGGTCTTCCATCCGCTTGTAGCCGGCGAAGTAGATCACCCGTGACCCGGCCTCCCGGAGCGCGCGGCCGATCGAGAACAGAACCGCATTGCCGAGTCCGCCACCGACCAGCATCACGGTCTCGCCGGACGGTGTCTCGGTCGGCGTACCGGTCGGCCCCATCAGCACCACCGGCTCACCGGGCCGGAGGCTCGCGCAAAGGTCGGACGAACCGCCCATCTCCAGCGCGATCACCGAGACCAGCCCTTCATCGCGGTCGACCCAGGCGCCGGTCATCGCCAATCCCTCCATGGCCAGCGTCGTGCCCTCGACCGACCGGCTGCGCGCCTCGAAGTTCTGCAGGCGGAAGAACTGGCCGGGCTCGAACGCTTCCGCGGCGAAGGGAGCGCGGACGATCACCTCGACGATGGTGGGCGTCAGCCGCTTCACCTCGACCACCTCGGCGCGGAATCCCGCGTTGAAGCGGCGGAAGAACGCCTCCGTCGTATCCGGGCTCGCGGGCTCGACGCGCTCGAGCATCCGCGACACGACCGGATAGCCCTGCTTGGCGCTGCCGAACGCCTTCACCACGTTTCCGGCATAGGACGGATGGAGGTCGCCGAAGAAGCTCACCGCGCGCCCGTCGTCGATGATGCTGGTCAGCACCTGGACATCGCCCGGCTTGGTGACACGCGCCGGGCTCACCGGATCGCCGTCCTCGTTGACCGCGCGGAAATAGCGGCCATCGAGCATGATGCTCTCGGGCTCTTCGCGCTGAAGCACCGTGTTGGGCTGGGTCCCCGCCGCGATCAGCACCGACCGCGCCGGCAGGGTGACCCGATCGCCGGTTCCGCGCCAGCGACCGTCCTCGTCCACCGCCTGGCGGACCAGGGTCAGCGACTGCGCATGGCCATACGGGTCGACCTCGACCGCTTCCGGCGCCAGGCACTCGGCGAAGGCGATTCCTTCCTCCAGCGCCAGCGCGACCTCTTCGTGGTTGAGGGTGTAGCTCGGCGAATCGATCAGGCGCTTGCGGTAGGCGATAACGACCCCGCCCCAGTCCTGGACCATCTCGCGGATGCGCGGCTCCCGCCCCTCGGCGGCAGCGGCGGCGCGCTCGGCGCGGATGGCGCGGCCATGGCCGAGGAACTCGTCGGCGATGACGAGATCGTCGTTTCGCCAGCCAGCCCGTACCGTTGCCTCGCCCATTTCGGCGACCAGGGTCTCGTAGCGGTCGAGGAACTTCTCGACCTGGACCGGGTAATAGGCCATCGCCTCGGTCGCGGTGTCGATCGCGGTCAAGCCGCCGCCGATCACCATGACCGGAAGGCGGAGCTGTAGATTGGCGATCGAACTCTTCTTGGCGGCACCGGTGAGCTGCAGCGCCATCAGGAAATCGGACGCCATGCGGAGCCCCCGCGCCAGGGCATTGGGCATGGCGATATAGGTCGGCTTGCCGGCACCCATCGCCAGGGCGATGTGGTCGAAACCCATGTCGAAGGCACCTTCGACGGTGACCGTGCCGCCGAAACGCACACCGCCGGTCATCGCGAACTGGCCGCGACGTTCGAGCAGCAGACGGATGATCTTCAGGAAGTTCTTGTTCCAGCGGACGGTGATGCCGTACTCGGCGACGCCCCCGAACCCGGCCATCAGGCGGTCGTCCAGGTCCTCGTAGAGCGAGGTCACGTCGCGGACGGGCATGAAGGGTACGCGGCTGCCGTCCGCCTCGACGCCGGAAATCTCCGGCGGCAGCGGCTCGATCTTCAGCCCGTCGATCGCAGCCACGGCATGGCCGTCGTTCATCAGGTGATGGGAAAGGCAGGTCCCCGCCGGGCCCAACCCGACGACCAGAACCTTCCGGCCCGTCTCAGGCCGCGGCAGCGGCCGGCGGATATGCAGCGGATTCCAGCGGGTCAGCAGCCCGTAGATCTCGAAGCCCCAGGGGAGATCCAGAACGTCCTTCAGGATCCGGGTTTCGGCTTGCGGAATGTCGACCGGGTCCTGCTTCTGATAGATGCAGGACTTCATGCAGTCGTTGCAGATGCGGTGGCCCGTACCGGCCAGAAGCGGGTTGTCGATGCAGGCGATGGCGAGGGCGCCGAGAGCGAGACCGGCGACCTTGCTCTCGTGCATCTCGGAGATCTTCTCCTCGACCGGGTAGCCTGCCAGGGTGACGTCGAAATAGCTCTTCCGGAAGCTGCCGTCCTTCTTGTCACGAAGGCCCTTAGAGCAGGAGTCCTTCCCCTGATGGTGACAGAAGATGCAGTAGTTGGCTTCGTCCAGCGCGCCGATGAGGTCGGTGCCCTGGTCGGTGAGGCCGAAGCCTTCCCGCCGCCTCAGGCGATGGGCGGGCAGGCGCATCATCGTCACGCCGTCCCGGACCTCGGTTTCAAGTTCGATCAGGTGCTCGAAGTCGAGCTTTTCCGGCTGATGGAACAGCACACCGTCGTCGAAGCGCGCCCGGCCCTCGTCACTATAGAGCGCCCAGGCGGCGAACTTCTCGGCCTCGGCGATCTTGCTCTCGGGTGCAGGATCCTCGGCAAGCCAAGCGTTCACATGGCGCGCGAAGGCGATTTCGGTCATCGGCTCGCCGAACGCCTCGACGAGAGCCGCCTCGATCTTCGCCATGTCGAATTCGGCGACCGCATCCGGCTTGTGCGCGCGGCTCGCCCGGCGCTGCACGAACAGCCGCTTGCAGCTGTAGAGCGGGCTCAGCGCGTGATGGCGCTCGGCCAGCGCGTCGCGCTCGGCACGGATGCCGAACAGGTGCACGACGAAGTCTTCGAGATGGGGCGCTACGTCGAGGATCAGCGCCGACTCGTCTTTCATCTCCACGTCATCCGGCGCGGCGCGCGCCGCCAGCAGGCGCTGATGCACCTCGGGCGCAGCGTCCTTCAGCCAGTCGAGAAAGGTCGCGTCGAGACGGACCAGTCCGTCACGATCGTAGAGGTCGCCGAATGCGAATCCTTCGGCGAGAACGAGTTCGTTCATGAGCTAGGCTAATCGCAGAATCGTGAAATCGCGGGGTTATCCCCAGGGCGGCAGGTTTAGACCAGCCAGCCCCGGAAATCGAACACTAATCGCCCGCCCCGGCCATGCGCCGGAAGCCGGGACCCGCGCATGGAATGTCGCGTGCGCGATACGACGGTCCGGACGCTAACGCTGCACCCAGGCTCCGGCAGCGTTCATCACCCATTCGCCCTTCCCGGCCCCGGCGATCAGCTTCGAGCCGGCCACCGCTTCGACCTTGCTGAGGTCCTGGCCCGTCTGGCTGGCGATCTTCTGATAGGCGATGCGGCGCTTGGCGTTGACGTCCTCGACGATCGAGACGACCGACGCCGGCACCTTGTCCGTGACATAGCCCAGATAGCCGTCCAGACGTTCGCCGACGGCACCGGAGGCCTTGGCGTCACGCGCCGAGTCGGCCCAACTCGTCCCGGTGAAGGAGATCGCCCCGGCAAGCAGCGTGAGGACGAAGGCGATCCGAAGGATGATCCGGCTCATCTGGGTTAACCCGCTGGTCTACTGGAACAATTCTGGATTTTCGGCGAACGCGTCCTCAAGTTCGCGCTCGATCTTCACCCGGACTTCCTGCTCGATCTTCACATTGAGATTGATGACGATCGGCTTGTCCGGCGCCTCGACCTTGACGGTCGGCTGGCAAGCAAGCAACAGCAGGGAGAGCGCACCGACGGCCCCCAGGCCGAAAACCGGATTACCGGCTCTCCAACTCCTGGATCCGTTCACGGACCGCGTCGGGGACGCGGAAAGTCTCGAGGCTTCTACGGAAGATTTCATCCAAGCGGCCGGACACTGACAGGTTCAACTCGAACGGCGTACCGCCGTACAAATCTGGGTTCTTCCCGTCGATATGCAAGGCGATTTCGATCTGATCGCCACTCTGGCCATCCAGATCGATGCGGATCGAATCATAGGCGAAATTCTCCACCGCTTGAAGGAACAACCCCAATCCCTGGTTGCTGGCGACGAAATCGCCTGAGAACGCCTCGGATTTGTAACGCAGGATTCCAGGTCCTGCCGTCTCCAGCCGGCCCTCGATCACCTGGAAGCCACCGTTGCGGAAGCTCATCGGCACCTTGCCGTTCAGGGTGCCGGTCGCTTCGATGTTGTCACCTTCGGGCGTGAGGTTCAGGAGTGCCTCCAGGCCGATATTTTCGAGCGACAGGGTGAAGTCCTCGATCTGGCCATCTTGAGTGATGCGGATCGGTGTGGAGGACACGGTGCCGCCGGCCCACTTCCATTCGGTTTCGGTGATGTAGGGCAGACCGTCCCGCATCCCGCCGACGATCGCACCGTTGGTCAGCGGCAGCCCGGCGGTGACGCCGGCGACCGAGATCACCTGATCCGGCAGGGTCGACGGTGGTGTCAGGCCGTCGAACGTAACGACCCCGTTCACGCCCTCGATGGCGATATCACCGGCGAGGGTGCTGAAGTCCTCGATCTTGAGCTCGATGTCGCTGTCGATGCCGCCCGGCCCCCAGGACACGCCGCCGCCGGCGCTGACGACGCCGTTTGTCGTGCTCATGTGCCGCGAGGCGATCGGAAAGACCGTCACCGGCTGCAGCCCGCCATCGGCGACGAACGTCAGCGGGTAGAGCGTTATATCGCCCGTCCCCGTCCCCCGGCTCAGGTCATGTGTCCCCTTGGCGTCGACCACGAGGGCGCCGCTCTTGTCTTCCGCCCGCACATCGAAGGTAAGCGAATCACCGGCGAGCCGCGTTTTTGCCGTCACCGCCACCGGTGCGACGATCGGCGGCGGCCGTGTCTGGCGAAGCTGAGCGATCGTCAGGACGCCGTCGATGGCGGAACGATCGACCGTCATGTCGAGATCGATACCGCTTCCGGCGACCTGGACAGTCGGCATCGCCAATGCTCCGCCTTTCACGCTCACGGTTGCATCATATCGCAGATCGGCCCCGTCACCGGGCAGCGCGCCGGTCGCGGACAGGCTGACGCCCGGGATCGACAGGGTGAAAGGTATCGCCTCGCCGGCTTCCGTCGGCCGGACCGCCCCCGTCACGTCCGAGGGCCGTAGAACCAGCCCGCCCCGGATCGTCGTTCCCGCCTCGCCGCGCGTTACCGCAACCAGTGGCCCATCGGCCGCTGCCGCCGTAACCGCGAATGGCTCGACCCGGACCGCTCCCCCGATCGAACCGCCGCCCGTCATGACCTTCGTGTCCTTGCCGAGCTGCAGGCGGAGAGTGGAGTCGGCATAGGCGATTCCTCCGGACAGGATGGCCTGCACCGCATCGAAAGCGCCGCCTTCGCCGAGCGCGAGATCGCCGCCGCCCGCAACCGACCAGATCCCCTCCAGGGCATCCGAGTCACCACTCACGACAATGCGCGCCTGATCCAGCCTCAGCCCCTGAAAGGCGTCATCGTATCCGGACAGGGAAAACGCAGCCCGTTCGACTTGCCACGCGGAAATCTTTCCATCGTCGGGATCAATGGCGGCGCTGCCACGCACCGATCCGGCCAGAGTGACGCCGTCGGTCGTGCTGACGCGCCATAGATTGTCGAGTTCCGCTTCCACCGGCCCCTCCCCGCTTTCCCGCAAGATGAGCAGAGGGTTGGGACCAGGGGCGAGGTCGAAGACGATCTCATTTTCCAGCCGCCGTGCGATACGCGGCGGCAACGTGTAGCCGAACGAGGCGACATCCACGCCCTCCGTGGCGAGGCTGACCCCCGATCGGGTTTCGACGGTCAGCACCGATCGAGCGAGCGACAGGTGAAGGTCGCCATGCCCCGTCGCCCGTTCGAGAAGCGGTGCCACCCCGATGTCGGGAAGGTCGAAGTCGAGAGCGCCATCCGCCGTCACCCGGTCGATCCATGTCGCGGGATTGGCGGGATCGATCGTCAATGGATCACGCACCCGGCCTTTCGCCGTCATCGCGAAGGCGAGCGGGCGCTCACCGAACGTGACCGGACCTTTCGGAACTTCCGGCATGGTGGCGATCGAAAACCCCGAGACCTTGCTGGTGACCGCGAAGGAGACGTCGTCCTCCGCCCAGTTGTCGGCCTTCGCTGTCAGGACGATCCGCGATCTGCCGTCGTCGCCCGGCAGGGTCAGGCCGGCCTGTGCGGAAGTCCCGTCGACGGACGCCGTCAATTGCGCGCCGGCGAACCCGCCGAGGGGAGATGACATCCGCCGCGCCGAGAGCTGCAATTCGACGGACGGTATCGATCCTTGCGCGGTCGCCAGTGTCGCAGCGCCCGACAGGCCGGCGACCTGACCGTAGGGGGTCGCGACCTTTCCGTCGTCGAGTTGAGCGGCGACACTGACGGCGCCGGTCGCGGGATCGATGTCCGCATTAGCCCGGAGCGCCAGTCGGGCCGCTCCCGTCTCCGCCGATGCCTTGATCATCGCCAGCACCCGGCTGGCGGACTCGACCGATATCTCGGCCGACAGAGGCATCGTGACGGGTCCGCCGGGCAAGCCGGTCACGGTCGCCACCGCATCATCGAGAACCACGTCGCTTCCGATCAGCATGGCGGGGATCTCGGGCGGTGCCCCGCCGCTGCCTTGCCCGGTGAACCCCTCGAGCGGCGCGAAATCGAACCGGCCGTCTTTCCATGCGGCCGTGATCCGGGCGCCATGCACGGTTATCCGGCGAATCTTCAGATCCGGAAGGTCGCGCAGCGAATAGTCGACGTCGATACCGTCGACGCGGACCGAGTCCTCGTTAAGCGCGACCTTGGCGACGGACACATGGTCGAGCGATATCGACTCGACGGTCAACGCGGTCACCTGGACACCGGCGGCACTCAGTTCGCGAAGGGCAATACGCTCGGCGATCCACGGCAACGCCCGCCACAGTCCGACCGCAGCCACGGCGAGGGCCGCGAGCCCCCCGCTCCACAGCAAAGCACGGCGGAGAGAGCGATTCATGGGCGGCGGAGAAACACCGTTTCGGCGCGGCCGCGATCACTGAAAAGCCCCTGCCGGAACGAAACACGTACGTTCATCTTGTCGCCTTTCGACAGCTTCGGTATTTAGGACCGAACTGCCACGGAGACCAACTGCCCAGGGGGATGAGATGAGCTACGATCCAGAAAGCTATCGCGAAGATCATCGGCGCATGTACGGCGCGTTCATGCGTGCAACGACCTGGGGAACCGGCGCCGTGATCGCCGTGGTCGTCTTGATGGCGATCTTCCTGCTGTAAACACCGGACCTCTTCCCGAGTCGAAGCGGGAGCCGCGGCCGTCGTTCACCAGCCCGACCTGCCACTGCAGCGGCCTTCGAACGAGGTCGTACCGGTACGGCCGGCAGAAGCGTCGGCCGATTGGCTGGCGCGCGGTGTGTGTCGAACGCTTCGCGGATTGGGTTATCGGACTCTGACCGAGATGCGGCTGGCCTCCGGCCGCCGCGTCGACGTCGTCGGGCTGGACCGCAGGGGCCGTTTCACGGTCGTCGAAATCAAGACGTCACTCGCCGATCTGCGGGCAGACCGCAAATGGAGCGAGTATCTGCCGTTCTGCGATTCGTTCTTTTTCGGGGTCCCGAGCGACTTCCCTTTCACCCGGCTTCCGACGGATTCCGGCGTGATCGTGGCCGACCGGTTCGGCGGCGAGGTCCTGCGCCACGGCGAGACCAAGCCGATGACGGCGGTCACCCGCCAGCGCCAGACCCTGCTGTTCGCACTGAAGGCAAGCGGCCGGCTATACCGCTTTCACGACCCGGATGTATGATCGCGCGATGCGCGCGGCGGCGGGCAGCGCCAGATAGGGGCAAGCTTATGTGCAGAAACGTGATGATCCGGCGCGGCGTCGGTGCCGCTTTGCTGATTGCCGCCGGGTTCGGGCTGGCCGGATGTCAGGACCAGCGCAACGAATTCAATCCCGTGCGCTTCCTCTGCCCTGGCGACTTCGATTCGAAGACCAACACCTGCAATATCCCGACCGGCAGTCGGGAAAAGCCCGAATCAGCGCAGTAGCCCGCTGTCCGCCACATCGGTGGCGGCGCCCGATCACTCTTCGGACAGGCCGTCGAGGTGCGACCGTGTCGCCTCGAACAGGACCTTGGCGAGGGCAGTCGACTTCTTGTGCAGTTCGACGAAATTGTCGTCCTTGCTGGTCAGGTCGACAATCTTCACCGCCGCCTGATAGCACTCTTTCTTGATGTGCGCGCTGATGTCGACTTGGAACGGTGGGTTGATTTCGTCTGCCATAGCGTCCCCATCGCTTTGCCGTCTCGCCGTGCCTGACCGCCTGCCCCCGCCAAGCTGGCTCACGCTCAGTTTCTCCGTTAACGTAACAGAGTTGCGTGCGCAAAACGACGGCTGGAAACGGCAGCACCAAGGTCGGACGAACGAGTAGCATGGATTCCCTTACCGAGAGACTAAATCGCCTCTTCACCGGCATCGTCTTCGACATGCTGAGCGACATGGGACGGCCGGACCAGGTCCTGCCCGCCGATATCCAGCCGCTCGACCCGGCGGGCGGCGTGCTCGCCGGTCCGGTGTGGACCATGTCCGGGGTACCGACGACGAACATCTCGAAGGATCAGAGCCTGCTGCGCTGGACTGAGTTCCTGGGCGAGGCGCCGGCGGGCCACGTCGTCCTTTGCCAGCCCAACGACGCCCGCATCGCCCATATGGGCGAGCTGTCGGCGGAAACCCTGAAGATCCGTGGCGTCCGCGGCTATGTGGTCGACGGCGGCTGCCGTGACGTGAGTTCGGTGGTCGAGATGGGCTTCCCCACCTTCTGCCGCTATCACACGCCCTTCGACATCGTCGGCCGCTGGCGTGTGGACGAGATGGGGGGGCGCATCCGCATCGGCGAGGTATCGATCGTCATGGGTGACTACGTCATCGCCGACCGCGACGGAGTGGTCATCATCCCCGGCGACATCGCCGAGGAGGTCGTCGGCGCTGCGGAGGAGGCAGCCCGTACCGAAAATCACATGCGCTCGGCGATCCTCGACGGTATGAACCCCCGCGACGCCTACCTCAAGTTCGGCAAGTTCTAGGTCTCGACGACGGGATTGGTGCGGGCCAAACGCTCGCGGAATCGCATCGTCGTCTCTTTCGTCAGGAGCATCAGCATGGCGGAAACGCCCTATTCCCTTCCCCAGACCTTCCGTGTCGACGGTCAGGTGGCCGTCATCACCGGTGGCGCCGACGGTATCGGCCGGATGGCGGCGTTGACGCTGGCCGAAGCGGGCGCCCGCGTGGCGGTGACGGACATCGACGGCGATGCCGCGGCGGCAACCGCCGCGCATATCCGCGACCTCGGCTGGCAGGCCGAGGCCTACACGCTGGATGTCGCCGACCGCGAAGCTGTCGTGGCCACGTTCGCCGGCATTGCCGAGCGTGAGGGCCGGATCGACATCCTGATCAACAATGCCGGCATCGCGAAGCGCGAGCCGACCGCCGACGTCACGCTGGAGACCTGGGACAAGGTCGTCGCGGTCAATCAGACGGCCGTCTTCCTGTGCTCGCGCGAAGCCGGCAAGGCGATGCTGAAGCAGAAGAGCGGCTGCATCGTCAACATCGCCTCGATGATGGGTCTGGTGGGCGGCGGCTTCTATCCCAACCTCCCCTACCACGCCACCAAGGGCGCGGTGGTCAACATGACCCGCGCGCTGGCGGCCGAGTGGGCGCCGCACGGCATCCGCGTCAACGCGATCGCCCCGACGTTCGTCAAGACCAAGCTCACCGCCGGCCTGCAGGCCGACCCGACGATGATGGCCGAAATCCGCCGTCGCACCCCGATCGCGCGCATGGCCGAGGTGGAGGAGATGGCGGGCGGCATCCTGTTCCTGTCGTCGGCGGCCTCATCCATGGTCACCGGCCATACCCTCGCCATCGACGGCGGCTGGACCGCGGTGTGACGACCGACGGACAGCGATCAGATAATTGCGGAAAGCGCAGCAATCCTGGCCCTTACGCCTGGATTATTTATTGCTGCGCATAATGTTATGGATCGCCCTTCGGTAACGGGCGGAGATTTGGCTCCATGAGCAGACAATCGGACGCGCTCGAGTCGAGCGACGGGGCGGCGACGTTGCGGGAAGGGCTTCCTGCGGGGGTGGTCTGGGTAATCGTCGCCGGTTGCCTGGTCGCGTTGCTCGGCCTCGGCACGCGCTCGGGGTTCGGCCTGTTCCTCGCGCCGATGTCCGCGGATCTCGGCTGGGACCGCGAGACCTTCGCGCTGGCCATCGCAATTCAGAACCTGCTGTGGGGCCTGGGTCAGCCTTTTGCCGGCGCGATCGCCGACCGGTACGGCTCCGGCCGGGTGATCGCCATCGGCGGCCTGCTGTTCGCCGCCGGCATCGCCCTGATGAGTCAGGCAACGACACCGACGACGCTGTTTCTGTCGACCGGCGTGCTGGTCGGGCTGGGGCTCGCGGGCGCGTCCTTCTCGATCGTCCTCGCCGGCGTCGCCCGGGCCGTGCCCGAGGACCGCCGGTCCTGGGCGTTCGGCGTCATCACGGCCGCCGGCTCACTCGGCCAGTTCATGATCGCGCCCCTGGGTCAGGCCTTCATCGCAGCCTATGGCTGGTCGACGGCCCTGCTGCTGATCGCCGTCCTGACTCTGTCGATCATTCCGCTGGCGCGGGCCCTCACCGGACGGAGCGGACCGTCCGGCGCGGATGTCGACCGCCAGACGGTGGGACAGGCGCTGCGGGAAGCGAGCTGCCATTCCGGCTATCGTTTCCTCACCGCCGGGTTCTTCGTCTGCGGCTTCCACGTCACCTTCATCCAGACCCATATGCCCGCCTATGTGACCGACCTCGGACTCGCCGCCTCGGTCGGGGCCTGGGCGCTGGCGCTGGTCGGCCTGTTCAACGTCGCCGGGTCGTACATGTCGGGGGTGCTGGGCGGCCGCTACAGCAAGAAGTACCTGCTGAGCTCGCTCTATTTCGCCCGCGCCATCGCCATCGCCGTGTTCGTCTCGGTGCCGGCCAGCGAGGCGTCGGTCCTGATCTTCTCCGCCGTCATGGGTCTTCTCTGGCTGTCCACGGTTCCGCTTACCTCGGGGCTCGTGGCGCAGATCTTCGGTCCGCGCTATGTCGGCACCCTGTTCGGAATCGTCTTCCTGAGCCACCAGCTCGGCGCCTTCCTCGGCGTCTGGCTGGGCGGCCGGGTCTACGACGTGACCGGGTCCTACGAGATCGTGTGGTGGATCAGTGTCGGGCTCGGCATCGCCGCCGCCATCCTGCACTGGCCGATCGACGAGCGCCGTCTGACACGGATGGCGCGGGCCTGACGAGGTCCATGGCAGCGGCCGGGGGGCAATCGCGCGGGCATGTTCTGGCGCTGGGCGTCCTGGCCGGGATCATCGTGCTCTGGGCGGGACTTATGGCCTTCGCGCTGGTCGAGGCAGCCCTGCCGACGCATGAGCATGGCGTCGTCGTCGTCGTCTTTCCGCCCGGCTTCGGCGACGAGACCGCCGTCTTCCATGCCGTTGTCGCGGCGGGCGGACGCCCGTTACGCGGAAGCTGGTTCGGGAATGTATGGACGGTCTCCGGTGACGATCCCGGCTTCGTCGGCCGGCTGAAGACGGCGGGCGCCTGGGGTGCCTTCGCCCCGGGCGTCTTCAGCCCCGTCTCTCTCGGCGGCTGTTTCTCGGCGCCACTGCCGCCTGCTTCCTGAGAGACGTCTACTCCGACTTGAGGCCCTTCAGCCGCTCGAGGTTCTGCTTGGCCACCGTATAGCCGTAGTCGGCCGACATGGTGTACCAGCGCTTGGCCTCGTCGAGGTCTTTCGGCACCCCTCGCCCCGTTTCGTAGAGCTTGCCGAGCGCGTTCTGAGCAAACGCGGAGCCATCCTTGGGGCCGCGGTTGCCCGGCCATCGTTTCTCGATATCCGTCTGCTCGGCCGAGAGGCGATACCACTTGGCCGCCTCCTCGTAGTTCTGCTCGACGCCGCTTCCCTTCTCGTACAGGGCGCCGAGGCCGAACTGGCCCGAGGGGTAGCCCTGCCCGGCGGACGCCTGGTAGTACGCGAGGGCTTTCCCGTAGTCCTTTTCGACCGCGAGACCGTTCTGGTACATCGCGCCCAGGGCATACTGGGCGCGGGCGTCGCCGTCCTCGGCCAAGGGCTCCAGCAGGTCTTTCGCCTTCTCGAAGCGGCCGGTGTTGAACGCCGCCTGGGCTTCGTCGAAGTCGGCAAGGGCATCGCCGCCGAACCCCAGAGCGGCGACGATCACCGCGGACCGGACCCAGTTTCCCGTGGCCATGGGGCGTTCCCTTTCTCTCCGTTGCGGTAGGGCTTCGGCCTGACAGCGGTCAGATATCGGCGAAGAAGTCGTTCCCCTTGTCGTCGACGACGATGAAGGCGGGGAAGTCCTCGACCTCGATCCGCCACACCGCCTCCATGCCGAGCTCCGGATATTCCAGCACCTCGACCTTCTTGATGCAGTCCTGGGCGAGGCGTGCCGCCGGTCCGCCGATCGAGCCGAGATAGAAGCCGCCATGGGTCTTGCAGGCCTGAGTGACCTGCCGGCTGCGGTTGCCCTTGGCGAGCATCACCATGCTGCCGCCATTGGCCTGGAACAGATCGACGTAGGAATCCATGCGTCCGGCAGTGGTGGGGCCGAACGATCCCGACGCATAGCCCTCGGGCGTCTTCGCCGGGCCCGCATAATAGACCATGTGGTCGCGGATATAGGACGGCAGCCCTTCGCCGGCGTCGATCCGCTCCTTCAGCTTGGCATGAGCGATGTCTCGAGCGACCACCATCGGGCCGGTGAGCGAGAGGCGTGTGCGGATCGGATACTGGCTCAGTGTGGCGAGGATCTCGCTCATCGGCCGGTTGAGGTCGACCTGCACCGTCTCGCCGGCGAGCTGGGATTCGTCGATTTCGGGAAGGAAGCGCGCCGGGTTGGTTTCGAGCTGCTCCAGGAACACGCCGTCGGCGGTGATCTTGCCGTTGACTTGGCGATCGGCCGAACAGGAGACGCCGATCCCCACCGGCACCGACGCGCCGTGGCGCGGAAGCCGGATCACCCGGACATCGTGGCAGAAATACTTGCCGCCGAACTGTGCGCCGATGCCGAGATTGCGGGTCATCTCGTGGATTTCGCCTTCGAGCGCGAGGTCACGGAAAGCATGGCCGCCCGGTCCCCCCGCCGTGGGCAGGCCGTCGAGCGCCCGGCAGCTCGCGAGCTTCACCGTCTTCAGACAGAGTTCGGCCGAGGTGCCGCCGATCACCACCGCGAGATGGTAGGGCGGGCAGGCGGCGGTACCGAGAGTCTTGATGTGCTCGGCCAGGAACTTGCGGAGCGAGTCCGGGTTCAGCAGCGCCTTGGTCTGCTGATAGAGAAAGGTCTTGTTGGCGGACCCCCCGCCCTTAGCGATGAACAGGAACTTGTAGGCATCGCCTTCGGTCGCGTAGATGTCGATCTGCGCCGGCAGATTGTTGCCGGTGTTGACTTCCTTATACATATCGAGCGGCGCGACCTGGCTGTAGCGCAGGTTGGTCTCGGTGTAGGTGCGATAGACGCCTTCGGACAGGGCCGCTTCATCGCCACCGCCGGTCCACACCTGCTCGCCCTTCTTGCCCATGACGATCGCCGTGCCGGTGTCCTGACACATCGGCAGCACCATGCCGGCGGCGATGTTGGCATTCTTCAGCAGCTCATAGGCGACGAACCGGTCGTTCTTGGACGCTTCCGGATCGTCGAGAATGTTCCGAAGCTGCTGCAGATGACCGGGGCGAAGAAGATGCGAGCAGTCGATGAAGGCCTGCCGCGCCAGCGTCGTCAGAGCTTGGCGATCGACCGTCAGGACCGAGCGGCCGTTGAACTTTTCGGTGGCGACGAAGTCGCTCGTGAGTTTCCGGTAGGGCGTCTCGTCGGCCGCCAACGGAAACATTTCCTGGAATTCGAATCCAGCCATCGCACCATTCCCCACTCGATCTCGGCGTATTACTTTTGCGCCGAGGATCGCCCTTTCGCGGGGGGCTTGCAACAACCGATGGCCGGGCGTCGGGCAGGATTCAGCGGGTCGCCATCCAGCGAACGATCCGAAGGGCGGTCGCAGTGAAGAAGCCGAAGCGGTCGCGAATGGCGGACTGGTCGATCCCCTTCGGGTCGGCGAGCACGTCGGCCAGGGGACGCGTGTCGAGATTGATGTCGGCCAGCAGTTCGTCGCGGCTAAGACGGCCGTCGCCATCGGCGTCGTACCATTTGACGATCCTCTCCGGCCCGATACGGTCGAACAGCCACAGGCCGGAGGTCAGCGAAGCCTTCCCGCGCAAGGTCAGAATTTCCGCCCCCTTGTCCAGCCAGGCATCGAGCCCCTGCCGAAACGCACCGAGTTCGGACGCGCTGGCGTAACCGTCGCCGTCACGGTCGATGAATCCCCACCAAAGGCTGATGCAGCGGTCGGATGCCTCCTGGCGGCAGGCGGGCGAGCCCTTCTCGATATAGCTCTGGACCTCGTCGACGCCGGGGACACCCTTCTCGTCCGCCAAGGTTCCGGTCGCGAGGCCCGCAACCAGGATCGCGCCAAGGCCGGCGCGCTTAAGCGACCGATCCCACTCGCGTAGCGGAGCGCGGCCGATCATGCGGCTATTTCTTTCGGAATGCGTCGAGAGTGACGACTTTTTCGGCCGCTGGAGGTGCTTCATCGCTCTCGCTTTCGATCCGCTCTTCCTCGCTCCGGCCATCATCGTCCGCGTCGAGCGGCAGAGGCTCGGCGTCGTCGCCCTCCTCCTTGAACTGCAGTCCGAACTGGACACTGGGGTCGACGAAGGTGGTGACCGCCGCGAAAGGCACGAACAGACGCTGGGGCTGCCTGCTGAAGCTCAGGGTCACGAAGAAGCCGTCCTCGGTCACTTCCAGCCCCCAGAACTGGTGCTGGAGGATGATCGTCATCTCCTCCGGGAAACGGGCCAGCAGCGAATCCGGGATTTCGACGCCGGGATAGCGGGTGAGGAAGGTGATGTAGAAGTGATGCTCGCCCGGCAGTCCATCACGGGCAACGTCGTCAAGAAGCCGGGATACCAGCCCTCGCATGGCATCCAGCATTCGCGCCTTGTAATCGATGAGGTCTTTCGCCATGACCGCTTGAGCTGGAGCCGGAGGGAAACAACGGAAGTGGGGGGCTTCTGTTGCCCGGTGCCCCCCGAACCGCGCTTGCTTAGATGTTAAGCAGCGAGGGCCAAATCGTTATCATTGGCACTTGTGAAGATGACCCGATAACGGCGGTATCATGCCGAGCGAAAGCTAACGTCTTTACTACGCATGTCGAGCCTGTTTCGCCCCCTCATGCCGGCCTCGGAAAGGCCTGAGTGGTGGAGGCGCCGGGCACTGCCCCCGGGTCCAAAACGCCTATTTCACGCGCCCTGTATCGCCATAGTCGGTTACCCGACGCCCCTAATATAGGCGTCGGCGGCCCAGCTTCAAAGGCCCGATTGCGACCAGCAGCTATCCGATTCCGCAAAATAAAAAGGGCGGCACCGGTTGGCGCCGCCCTCTCATGTCCGGCCCCTCAGGGGAGCCTTCGACGTCAGTTCAACATGTCGGACACGGCATCGATGCCGGCCTGGGCGCACTGCTCATCCTCTTCCGCCCGCGCGCCGCTGACGCCGATCGCACCGACGTGCTGCTTGTCGGCGGTCATGATCGGCAGGCCGCCGGCGAAGGCGGCGACACCCGGCACCTGGGCGATGCCCGGGACACGGCCCGGCTGTCCATCCTTGCCGTAAGCGATCTCGGCGACGGCCGAGGTCGGGAACGGGAAGTTGGCCGAGGTCTGAGCCTTGAGCTGCGAGATCTGGACACTGCCCAGGAACGCGCCGTCCATCCGGCGGAAGAGAACCAGATCGGCGCCCGAATCGACGATCGCGATGTTCATCTTCCAGCCCTTCTCCTTGGCCATGGCCTCACAGCCATCGGCCATCGCCTTGGCGACGTCGAGCGAGAGAGCCTTTTCGGAGTCGAGCGCCATGGCGTTGGTGCTGGCCAGAGCGACCGTCATGCCGGCCGCGATCGCAATGCTGCGGAAGTTCATACTTCTCCTCCTCGATGATCCAATCGATGTGGTGGGTACGGCGTTTCCCCTCACCGCCGATAGGCCAACTAGGTTGCAAAACCGCGGCGGCAAGGGTGTCTCGGTCCGCAATTCCCCAATGCGGCGCAAAAGTGCTTCTTCCCGGTGAACCCGTCGGTCCGCCGACAGTGGCGTCGGCGAGCCGCCGCCGCTAATCTCGGCGCGACAGCGGACAGTGGGGGAATGATGGCGCTCGATCCGGAACAGACGGCAGAAATCGAGGCGGCGCGCGCCGCGCGCAGCGAAACGCGGCGTCCATCGGTTCCCGAACTCGAGGAAATTCTCTTCGAGCCGCTGCCGGTGCTGGACCACGGCTTCGTCCGTGTCGTCGACTACATGGGCGACGACGCCGCGGTGGTGCAGGCGGCACGGGTCTCCTATGGAAAGGGGACGCGCCGGGTCAGCGAGGATCGCGGGCTGATCAACTACCTGATGCGCCACCGGCATACGACGCCGTTCGAAATGTGCGAGATCAAATTCCACGTGAAGCTGCCGATCTTCGTGGCGCGCCAGTGGATCAGGCACCGGACGGCGAACGTGAACGAGTACAGCGCCCGCTACTCGATCCTCGACAAGGAATTCTATGTTCCGGCGCCCGAGCACTTGGCCGAGCAGTCGTCGAGCAACCGGCAGGGCCGGGGAACTGTGATCGAAGGCCCGCAGGCCGAGAAGGTCCTGGCGCTCCTGCGCGCGGACTCGGAACAGCTTTACGACCACTATCTCGATCTGCTGAACACCGATGACGCCGGCGATCCGATAGATCCCGAACGCCCGGCGCTGGCCCGCGAGCTGGCGCGAATGAACCTGTCGCTCAATTACTATACGCAGTGGTACTGGAAAACCGACCTTCACAACCTTCTGCACTTCCTGTCGCTCCGTGCCGACCCGCACGCGCAGTATGAAATCAGGGCCTATGCCGAGGCGATGCTGGACGTCGTCGCGCGCTGGGTGCCGCTTTGCCACCAGGCGTTCCAGGACTACCGGCTGAACGCGGCCATGCTTTCGGCCGGCGGCTTGGCGGTCGTTCGCCGCATGCTCGCGGGCGAGACCGTCACCCAGCCGGACAGCGGCCTGAGCGCCCGCGAGTGGCGCGAGCTGATGGCGGTGCTGGGACGCGACGCATAAAGCGCGATCACCTCGGAACGCGAGGTGGGAGCTTCTCTATTCTGTCGATTTCGATCGAGACCGATCGAACGGGATATCCGCCGGCGCCACCTGTTCGCGGAACGCCGCGACCGAGACCGCTTTCCCCCCGAGCTGGTTAAGAAAGAAGGCGAAAAAGCCGTCCATCCGCTCCAGGAACCGGCGCTGATCTTCCTCTGTCTTCACATAGCCCGTGGCGCCCGGCAGCAGGGTCGAGCTGTGATAGGTGTAGCAGAAGACCTTGTGGCCCCGACCTACCATCGCCCGCACCAGCCGGATCTGTTCGTCGAGCGTCACGCCTTCCGGCGTCAGCGTAATCCGGTCGAGCAGCTTGAGGGCCGCGAACAAGCCCGGAAGGCGTAGCGTCTCACCGAGACGCGACCCGATCACCGGGAAGATCGCATAACCCCACCGCCACAGAAGGCCACAGAAGCCACGTGTGAGCGGGACCTCCAGGAGATCCCTCTCGCCACCGAACCAGAACGGACGGTCGGGGAGTCCTCGGAAATCCGGCCCCCCTTTCCACCGGAAGCTGGTATGCGGAACGACGCTGACGTCGGTGTCATAGCCCAGCGACCGCAATATCCGCATCGTCGAGGGCCCCAGGCCGTAGCGGCCGGCCTTGTAGATGCGGGGACGCCGGCCGAACCGCTGCTGGATGCGGTCGGTGAGGGCGTGAAGCTTCCCGTATTCGAGGGCGAACGGCAGGTTGCCGGGATAGGAGTGGTGAGCGCTCTCGACCTCCACATAGGGCGGGTTCACCCAGGGCTGGAGATGGGAGCCGATCTCACACCGCCCATCGGCGAGGAAGCCCGCGATGACCGCAGCCGCGTCGTCGTCGTTGGCCACCGGGTAATCGAGGACATAGGTGGGGACGATGCCGTAGCGATCGTGGATCTCCTGCGCGAGCGGCTGCAGGGCGATCGATTCCACCGAGGTGTTGTACTTGGAGAAGGGCTGGGTCCAATCGAACTCCTCCTCGGTATCGACGATCACCATCAACAGCGGCGGCATGCCGTCGGACATCGAGACCAGTGGCCATGCCGCCGTGCTTTCTCCGCGCAGCAGGCGCTTCGCGAATCGGGCGGGCGGCGAGGCGGTCATCAGATAGCGGAAGGTCTGCCACGGCGCGGCCCCCTGAGCTATCGCGCCGCAAAGCAGACGAAGGCCGTGGAACGGATGGCCGTTCACGTACTGGTTGCGGCCGATATTGGTGTAGCGCTCAGCAAGCACCGCCCGTCTGTCGGCCCGTTCCAGGCGATCGGCGTAGCGTCTGAGATTGCGGTGGACCACCGACAGGATAGGGACCGCACCACCGCCGCGCGCGAGGCCGGTAAGACCATCGGGTTGGTCATGAACCCTGACCAGGGTCTCGTCGAGATGGCCGATCGGACCGCGGCCGGCGAGCCTGATCCAAAGGTCCTGGTCCTCCCCGACCGGGAGGTCGGGATCGAAACCGCCGACATCGAGCAGCGCCTGCCGGCGGACGACAACGGATGGGGTCGCCACGCAGGAATGCTTGAGCAGAGTCTTCCACCCTTCGTGCCCGACCGCACGGCGGCGATTCGGGTCGACCTTGCCGCACATGCGTCCGGTCTCGTCCACCAGCTCCGAATCGCAGGAAACGAAAACGAGGTCGGGGTCGGATTCGAAGGTCGCGAGCTGACGGTCGAGCTTTCCGGGAAGCCATGCATCGTCGGCATCCAGGAACGCTACGTAGTGGCCGCGCGCATGCCGGATCCCCAGATTACGTGCCGCCGCCGCGCCCGACCGCGCCTCGGTCCGCAGCAGCCGGACTTTCAGGTCGGAGAAAGCACGGACAATGTCGGCGGTGCCGTCGACGCTTGAATCGTCGACGACGATCACCTCCATGTCGCCGCGTCCTTGAGCGGCCACCGACGCAAGCGCCCGCGCGATCGTCGTCGCGGCGTTGTAGGCCGGAACGATCACGGTGACGCTGGGATGTGCCGGATCCGCCGTGGCCATCGAGACCGTCTTACCCACGGGAATGGCCGGCCTGCCGACACGAACGTGAAACTGCGGCTTCCAAGCGCCATGCGGCAGCGGCTGCTTGCCCCGATCCGACCACTTACGCCCTTGTGATTGAATTTCCCCCCAGCGATGCGCCCAGAGTCCCGCAGGCAATCTTCAGTCGCAACGCAAAATCGACTTCGGGTGGAAGAAGACGAGGGAAAATGCCGCGCCGGACGCGTCCGAGCCGGGAAATCCGGTCAGAAAGCTCTGGCGCGGCGCTTTTCGACATATTGCTGGTGATAGTCCTCGGCCCGCCAGAAATCGGAGGTCGGGGCGATCTGGGTGACGATCGGGCGGGGGAACCGGCTGGATGCCTCCATCCGCGCCTTCGACGCCTCGGCCGCCGCCCGTTGGGCATCGTCGTGATAGAAGATCGCCGACCGATACTGGGTGCCGATGTCGGGCCCTTGCTGGTTCAGCGTCGTCGGATCGTGAATCTCCCAGAACACATCGAGCAGGTTCTCGTAGGACACGCGCGCGGGATCGAAATCGACCTGCAGAACTTCGGCATGTCCGGTCCGGCCGGTGCAAACGTCCTCATAGCTGGGATTGACCGTGTCGCCGCCTTCATAGCCGACGACCGTTTCTGTGACGCCATCGACACGGCGGAACGCCTCCTCCACCCCCCAGAAGCACCCCGCCGCGAATGTCGCCTTGGCCATTATCCTCTTCTCCTCATTATCGCGTTCTTTGCGCGGTTATCCCGCCGAGACCGAACGATCAACGCCGGGCGATCGCTCTCGAAATCCACCGGACGGTCCGAATTAGGATGAGGCGTCGCTCGGCGGCCCTTCGGCGGGCTCGGCGATGGGTGCCAAGTCATCGAATTTGGATACGATGCGTTCCAGCATCAGGCGCGCATAGCTGTCACGGCTGTCCGGCATGCCCTTGCGCTGCATCTCCTGATAGAGCTCGATCGCCGACCGGGCCAGGGGAAACATCGACGCCGGCAGCCCAGCCTTGTCGTAGAGGCGTTTGAGCCCGATCCCACCGGTGTCGCCCACAAGAATACGGACGTTATCCTCCGGAATGCCGGCAAGCCGGGTGATCGCCGATTCGAAGAACACCACGTCGCCGGTGCAGAGGGCACGCAGAACCATGGTCGGCGTCAGCCGCTTGAATCGGTAGAGCTGGTCGACGAGACGGTGGACCTCGCGGGCATCGGCGTCCGGCGACAACAACGCCATCGTCGCCCGCTCGCGCGCCTCGAACATCAGCTCGGTCGCGGTTTCGGGCTTGAGCTCATGGCGGGTCACCAGCCGTGTCCGCATCTGGTTCGAAACCATCGCCACCAGCCGCTCCGCGATCACCAGGGGGAGCTTGGAGCGGTCGATCATCGCCTCGTGCACGCGCTCGCTTTCGCCATACCTGTCGAGCGCCCGGTGGAGGCTCTGCGGGTCGATCTCGGCCCCGTCATTGGCGATGAGGCAGGCGACCGCGTTCTCGTCGCCATGGTCGATCAAGGCGTCCGATACCCTGGACGACACCTTGTCGCGTTCGGCGATGGCCGCCAGCTTCCGCGGGCTCGCGATCTTGATGATCTCGATCAGATCGTCGTCGCTGAAGGCGAATGCGTTCCGGAGAATCGGCGTCGCGACGTCGTCGACATCCTTGGAAAGGGCCACCGCGACGTCCGGCGGAACGTTGGGGTTGTGCTTCAACCCCTCGGAGAGCGCCTGACGCACCCGCACCGCCACGTCGCGGACCAGGAGACCGATAATCTCCTGCGCCACCTTCTGCTCGGACTCGGTCAAGACCTCGGAGCCGAAATCGCGCGCGATCTTCGTCGCCGTGATCCGCCGCGTTTCCGCACTCGGATCGCTGAGCAGGCGGTCGACGTCTTCCTGAGAGAGTCTCTCAGACATAGCGGCTGTTCTCGCCCCCGGCCTTGCGGCACCCCGTTAGGAGAGGATTTCAACGCAAACGGTACGGTAGTACAAGCCGCAGCTTTTTAGGGTTCGGGAGAATCGCAGCACCGCTGACCGCCATCTTCGCCGCGCGTATACTCCGCCGATGGACGCCGATGTGTCGCATATTCTGGTCGTCGACGATGATCAGCGGCTGCGCGAGCTGCTGCGTCGCTATCTGACCGAGAACGGGTTTTTCGTCGACGTCGCCGGAGATGCGGCGGATGCACGGGTTAAGCTCAGGAGCCTCGACTACGATCTGCTGATCCTCGACGTCATGATGCCCGGCGAGGACGGTTTCAGCTTTACCGCCAGCCTGAAAGAGGAGAGGGACGTTCCGATCCTGCTGCTCACCGCCATGAATGAGCCGGCCGACCGGGTCACCGGCCTGGAGCGGGGCGCCGACGACTATCTGTCCAAGCCCTTCGAACCGCGGGAACTGCTGCTGAGAATCGCCAATATCCTGCGCCGCGGACGACGGTTCGCGGCCCAGAGCAAGGCGGTGGTGACCTTCGGCGACTTCGCCTTCGACCTGAGCCGCGGCGAATTGCGACGGCAAGGCGTCTTCGTGCGGCTGACCCAGGGGGAAGCCGCGCTTCTCAAGGTCTTCGTCGAGAACCTTGGCACACCGATTTCGCGCGAAGAGCTTGGCGCGCGATCCGATGTCGGCGACCGCAGCGTCGACGTTCAGGTGACCCGTCTCAGACGCAAGATCGAGAACGACCCGCGCAACCCGCGCCATCTGCGAACCGTGCGTGGCGCGGGCTACGTCTTGCAGCCCGGATGAGCGAAGAGGCGCTGGACGAACCCGCGCTCCCGGCGGAGCGTCACCGCAAGCGCTTCGTTCCGACGGGGCTCCTGGCGCGCGCCCTGCTGATCATCGTCCTGCCGCTGGTGATCGTGCAGATGGTCTCGGCCTATGTGTTCTTCGAACGCCATTGGGGCGATGTGGGCCGGCGCCTCGCGCTGGGCGTCGCCGGCGACATCGCCTTCCTGGTCGCCGCCCTGCAAGAGCTGCCGGAAGGCCCCGAGCTCGCCTGGCTGTTCCGGCGCAGCGCCTACGACAAGCAGGTCTTCGCGCAGCTTCTGCCGACCGACTCCCTGCCGGAAACGCCACCGATCTCGGCGCTCAGCCCCCTCGACCGCATGCTCGATCGGACTCTGCGGGAAAGGCTGTTCCATCCCTACCGGTTCGACGCCCACAGCGACCCCGAACGGGTCACGGTATGGGTGAAGATTCCGCAAGGGGTGCTGGTGGCGACGGTGCCGGTGAAGCGTCTCTACAGCTCCAGCATCTATGTCTTCCTGCTGTGGAGTGTCGGAACGTCCCTCCTGCTGCTGGCGATCGCCATCTACTTCCTGACCCGGCAGGTCCGACCGATCCGCCGTCTGGCGATCGCGGCGGAACTGTTCGGCAAGGGCGTAACCGTCGCCGACTTCAAACCGGAAGGTGCCGCCGAGGTCCGGCAGGCTGCCCGCGCCTTCCTGGAGATGCGGGAGCGCATCCGCCGCCAGATCAGCCAGCGGACCGAGATGCTGGCCGGCGTCTCCCACGACCTTCGAACACCGCTCACCCGCATGCGTCTCGAACTCGCGATGCTTCCCGAATCGGATGCGACTCGGAACCTCCGCAACGACATCGCCGAGATGGAGCACATGCTGACCGAGTACCTGGACTTCGCCCGCGGCGAAGGTGGCGAGGCGACCCAACTCGTCGATCTGGGGGAACTGGTCGGCGAGGTCGTCGAGGCGGCCCAGCGGAACGGCGCCGATGTCGCCCTGGTGGCCCCCGCCGAGGCCACGGTCTCGGTACGGCCGAACGCCTTGAAACGCGCCCTGACCAATCTCGTCGAGAACGCGGTTCGCTACGGTCGCCATGTCTGGATCGAAGCGGGGCGCGACGCAGACGGATTCCACGTCACCGTCGACGACGACGGGCCGGGCGTCCCCACGGAGCAGCGCGAAGCGGTATTCAAGCCGTTCTTCCGCCTGGACCAGTCCCGGAACATGGCGACAGGCGGCGTCGGGTTGGGCCTGTCGATCGCCCGTGACATCGCCCGGGCCCATGGCGGCGACATCACCCTGGACAAGGCTCCTGGCGGAGGCCTCAGGACGATCCTAAGGCTGCCCGGCTGACGGTTGGGCCAGCTGGGGTCAGTAGAGCCGTCCCCCGATGGGGACGTCGCGATCGACCCCGACCAGGACGACACGGCCGGCGGCGTCGGGAAATCCCAACACCAGCACCTCGGACATGAACTTGCCGATCTGGCGGGGCGGAAAGTTGACGACCGCAGCCACCTGGCGGCCCATCAGGTCCCCCGGCCGGTAGTTCTCGGTGATCTGTGCCGAAGACCGCTTCTCGCCGATTTCGGGCCCGAAATCGACCCGCAGCTTGTAGGCCGGCTTGCGCGCTTCCGGAAACGGGTCGACGGCGACGATCCGGCCGCAGCGGATATTGACCTTCAGGAAGTCGTCGATCGAAATGCGATCCTGCGCGTCGTCGTCGGGCATCGGAGCCACTCCCGTCTCGGGACCAGACAGCTTCTAACACTGCCTCATTTCACGGGCCAGCCGGCATGGACAGGCAAGCGGTAGCCACGGATAATCCCGCCGGATGAACCTGCTTATCATTCACCAGAATTTTCCCGCGCAGTATCGGCACATCGCCCTGCATCTGGCGCGCGATCCCGGGAACACGGTCGTCGCCATCGGTCGCGAGACCGCGGGCAAGGTGGCGGGCGTACGCCGCCTGCTCTACCGCTTCGGCGATCTGCCCCAGCGCAGCAAGCACGCCCTGGTCGCCGATTTCGAATCGCGCGTCACCTATGGCGACGCGGTCCGCAAGGCCCTGTTGGAAGCGAAGCGCCGAGGCTTCAGACCGGACGTCATCTGCGCCCATCCGGGGTGGGGCGAAGCGCTGTTCGTGAAGGACGTCTATCCCGACGTGCCGCGGCTCGACTATTGCGAGTTCTACTACCACGGCCATGGAGCGGACGTGAATTTCGACCCCAAGCATCCGAGCAGCGATCACGACCTCGCTCGCATTCGCGCCAAGAACGCCGCCTTGCTCCTGAGCCTGGAAAGCTGCGACCGCGGAATCAGTCCGACCTGGTGGCAGCACAGCCAGTTCCCCGAACCTCTCCGCAGCAAGATCGACGTGATCCACGACGGCATCGACACGCGCATCGTGAAACCGTCGCCGGACGCTAAGCTGACGCTGCCCAATGGCGAGGTCGTCGGCCGGGACGACGAGCTGGTGACCTATGTCGCCCGCAATCTGGAACCCTATCGCGGCTTCCCCAATCTCGTTCGCGCGGTCGGCTTGATTCTGGAACGGCGCCCCAACGCCAAGGTCGTCATCGTCGGCGGCGACGAGGTGAGCTACGGCCGGCGCCTTCCCGAAGGGCAGACCTATCGCCAGCAGATGCTGGAAGAGGTGCCGCTGGACCCGAACCGGGTACATTTCCTCGGGCGTATCCCCTATGCGGAGTACCTCAAGGTCATCCAGGCCTCGACAGTTCATCTCTACCTTACCGTCCCGTTCGTCCTGTCCTGGTCGATGCTGGAAGCGATGGCCGCGGGATGTATCGTCGTCGGGTCGGACACGCCGCCAGTGGCCGAGGTGATCGAGGACGGACGGAACGGCCTCCTCGCCGATTTCTTTTCACCCGAAGCGTTCGCCGATCGCGTCGACGAGGTGCTGGACCATCCGAATCGGATGGCGTCGATCCGAGACGCCGCGCGGCAGACGGTGCTCGACCGCTATGACCTCTCGCAGTGCCTGCCGGCTCACCTGGCCCTGATCGAGAGCCTCGCCAGCGGATCGGCGGACCACGCTACCGTATCTGCCGATCCGACCCGCGAAATGGCTTCAATCGGTCGAGACTAAGGTTCCGGTCGCTGTATAGAGTGGCGGGCATGGGGCCTGCGGCAAGCTTCGCAGTGCCATGACCGAATAGGGGAGAACCGGGCGGGCGCACCGGTTCCACCAACGCGAAGTGGCCATCGGATAATCGATGAACGACAAATTGAAGTCGCTGAGCCGCCAGCAGTCGGCTCTCGCGGAGTTCGGGGAAATGGCGAACTCCGCCTACGCCCTGGACAAGGTACTGAATACAGCAGCGATCATGGCATCCGAGACCCTCGGTGTGAGCCATGTCAAAGTCCTGGAATGGCGGCCCGAGGCAGAGGACCTTCTGGTTCGGGCGGGCGTCGGGTGGAGTGAGGGGGTCGTCGGGAACGCGGCGATCGGTGCGGATCTCGAGTCTCCGGCCGGTTTCGCGCTCAAAAGCGGTCAGCCAACCGTCTCGAACGACCTCGCCAAGGAAGAGCGCTTTCGGATTCCGAAGCTGCTGACGGATCACGGCGTGAAGAGCGCCGCCAACGCCATCATCCGCAGCGGTGAGCAGGCCTTCGGAGTCTTCGAAGCAGACAGCCGCACACTGCGCAGCTTCTCCGAAGCGGACATCCGGTTTCTCCAGGGGGCGGCCAATCTGCTCGGCCTCGCCATCGACCGCCACCGCCTGAGCGAAGCGAATGCTGAACTCGTCCAACACAAGGAAGTGCTGCTTCGTGAGATCCAGCACCGGGTCAAGAACAACGCCCAGACGCTGATCTCACTGATGAACCTGCAGCTAACGCGAAGCCAGTTCGGCGAAACGCATACAGCCCTCCGCTCCCTGATGACGCGGGTGCAGGCGTTGTCGATGCTGGAGAGTCACCTCTACCTCGACCCGGACATCGAGCGGATCGATCTGGCGATCTACGTCATGGAGCTTCTCGGCAAGCTGGTGAGTTTCCATAGCGACTCCGTCGAACAGATCCGCCTCGACACCAACCTCACGCAGGTTCACGTCACGCCGTCCCAGGCAGAAGCGCTCGGACTGGTGACGAACGAGTTCGTCATGAACAGCTTCAAGCATGCCTTCTCCCAGTCGGGTGGAACGCTGCGTGTCGAGCTCTCTCATGACGACAAGACCGCGATCTTCACGATCGCCGACGACGGGCCCGGCTTCGAACAGGGTGTCGGAGAGGAAGGGTTGGGGCTGCGTCTCATGACGGCGTTCGTCAAGCAAATCGGCGCCGAGCTCGAGCTGATCGGCGATAGCGGAACCAGGCTGACGATCACTTGGCCCTTGAAATAGGGGCAGAGCCGACCGTTTCGCGGACCATTCCAGCTTGCCTCGCCGGCCGGGGCCGCTCAAAATTGCAGAGATTGCGTGGAACAAACGGTCCACGCCGCTGCACGGAGGAACGCCAATGGCCGCCGCCAGAGAAAACGCTCTCAGCAATGTACAGCCGCTGCGCGAGGAACTGACGGAGCGGGAGCTCCGTGTCCAACTCGCCGCCGCGTACCGCATCTTCCATCACTTCGGTTGGCCGGAGTTGATCTACGGGCACATCACGGTCCGGGTACCGGGACCGGAGCATCACTTCCTGATCAACCCGTTCGGCCTGATGTATCACGAGGTGACGGCGTCGAACCTCGTGAAGATCGACCTCGACGGCAACATCGTCGAGCCCAGCAACTACCCGGTCAATCCGGCGGGCTTCATCATCCATAGCGCGATCCATGGCGCGGCCGAGGATGCGCACTGCGTGATGCACACCCACACGACCGCAGGCATGGCCGTCGCGGCCATGGAATGCGGCCTGCGACCGGTGAGCTTCCCGGCCATCATGCTGCACGACCGGATCGCCTATCATGACTTCGAAGGCGTCGCCACGCGGCTCGACGAGCGTGAGCGGCTGGCCGAGAACCTCGGCGACAAGAAGGTCATGATTCTGCGCAATCACGGTCTGCTCTCGGTTGGCAAGACCGTCGCGGAGGCCTTTGCGTGGCTCTACACGGCGGAGCGGGCCTGCCAGGTCCAGGTGGCCGCGATGCAGTCGGGCACGCCGCTGATCGAGCCGTCCGAAGCGATCCAGATCCAGCACGCCAACGGCATCGACGAGGTCAACGCCGAGGTCGGCTTCGGCACCCGCGACTTCGCGGCGCTGATGCGGCTGATGGACGACAAGGACCCGTCCTACCGGAACTGAGCGTTCGGCGGTTTTCACCGTCAAAGGGTCCTCCGGCTCGTCCGGAGGACGACGACGGAGAGGATCGCGAGAAAGCACCGAAGTCAGTGTCAGGGAAATACAAACATCTCCCTGACTGCTGGTCGGCCTTCTCACCCAAGGCTCCGCATATTTCGCATACGTCCTATGGCCGCGAGCACGCCCCTTCTCCTCCCAGGAGGGGAAGGGACCGGCGGACCGACCGGGCGCCGCTGTCGCCCAGCCTTTTCACCTGAAGACCCACCGCCCCTCACCCCTCCTCCCGCAAGCGGGCGGAGGGGGTGGAAACGTCAGTGCAAGATGTGGCCAAGTCGCCGGTAAGGCTTCTCGCCTCCCTCACTCACTCGCACTTGGCGCCGGGCATGCCCTGCTCGATCCAGTCGACGCTGTGCATCCCCGGCGGCGGGTTCACGCAGTCGGCATCGTAGCGGATGATATCGACGATCCCCGGCTGATCCTTATCGTGATCGTACTTGGTGAGCCCGTAGGCGATCCCGGTCACCGCCTGATGTCCCTTCCCCAGAGACATGCGGATGTTGGCGCCGAAAGCCTCGTATTCCAGGTTCTCGAACGCACTGATGATCTGTTCCTTGTCGGGGGGGGCCCCGGCCGCGTCCGCCGCCTTGTCGGCCGCTGCCTTCAGCCCCAGGATCGCCTGCGCCATGTGATAGGCGGGATAGGTCGGCGATGTGCCGAACCGCTTCTCGTACTCGGCGCGGAACCATTCGTTGAGTGGCGTCGGCTCGGCCATCACGCCATAGGGGCCGCGGGCGCCGATGATCATTCCGTCGGGCAGGTTGGCGCCGAGATTGAACATCGTCGTCTCACCGCAGCTCAGCACCAGAACCGAATCCTGCGGCAGGCCGCGCGCCGCCGCCTGGAACAGGAAGCTTTCGAGATCGGGGCCCCACAGGCTGGAATGCACGGCATCGGCGCCGCTCACCGCCAGAGCTGATATCTCCGAGCCGTACTGGCCGGCGAACAGCTTCGGGAACTGTTCGGTCGCGACTTCCGAATCGGGAGCGAGAACCTTCATCGCTGCGGCGAAGTCACGCCATGAATCCTGCCCCCAGGCATAGTTCTGGTTGATACCGGCATAGGACCGAGTGTCGGGAAACCGGTCGAGCAGGTAGCGGGCCGCGCCGACGCTGTCCATCGCCGCATGGGCCGCCGTCCGGAAGACGTAGTGGTAGTCGTTTTCCTCGAAGATCCGCGGCGTACCGCAGTCGAAGAAGACGGTGAGCGTTTGCAGTTCCTCCGCCACGGGCGCGATGCCGAGGCAGCTTCCGCTCGATACGTAGCCCACGACCGCATCCACGTTGCGCCGCTGGACGAGGTTGCGGAATTCGGTCACCTGCTTGGTGACGCCCCCGGCTTCGTCGATCACTTCCGGCATGACAGTGCGGCCGGCAATGCCCTTGCTGTCATAGGGCGCCGGCATGGTCCCGGCGTTGATCGCAGCGATCACCAGCTCCGCGGCGTTTGCCGCCGGGATGCCGAAAGGACCGGCGCCCGGCCCCGAAAGAAAGGTGACGACGCCCAGGCGAAGAGGTTCGTCCTCCGCCGCCTGCGTCGCGGAAATGCCGGCCATCGACAGCAATACCGCTATCCAGATGGTCAGCACTTGGCGTGCTGCGCCCTGTGCGACCTGACTCCTCATTGGTTTCCTCCCGTTAGCGCCTTCATGCCGGTTCTGCCCGGCAGGTTTCTTGTCGTTTCCCAGTCCTCAGCTTGCCTCGCTCGCCTGCCCCTCATCACTGTTCGGAAGGGCTTCGAGACTGACCTCGGCGAGAGCTTCGAGCCAACGGACGACGGCCGTGTGATCGGCACCCTCGCCGAGCTGCGAATCGGCGGCGGCCCAAAGCTCCCGGCAAAGCGAGGACAAGGGCGCCGGCGTGTCGGTGTCGTGGCCGAGCTTCACCGCGGTGGTGAGATCCTTCAGCATCAGATCCAGCGAGAAGCCCGAGGCGAAACTCCGCGACAGCACGAACTGGCGGAACTTCTTCTCGGTGCTGTTGTTGCGCCCGGTCGATGCGTTCAGGACATCGATCATCACGTCGGGCTCCAGCCCGAAGCGCCGGCCGATCAACAAGGCTTCCGCGGCAGCGATAAGGCCGGCCGCCGACACCATGTTGTTGAGCGCCTTCATGGCATGCCCGGACCCGAGAGCCCCCGTTTCGAAAATGCGCTCGCCGATCGCCTCCAGGACCGGCCGGCAGCGGGCAACGGCCTCGGGACGCCCACCGGTCATGATCGTCAAGGTGCCGTCCTCGGCGCGTTTGACGCCGCCCGAGACAGGAGCGTCGACCAGCTCGATGCCGAGATCGGCGAGCTTGGCCCCCAGCGCGACCGTCCGCGTCGGCGCCGAGGAGCTCATGTCGATGATGGTCTTGCCGGGTGTCAGAGCGTCGATCAGCCGGTCCTTGCTGCCGCCGCCACCACCGAACACGACCTGTTCGACGATGTCGCTGTTCGGCAGCATGGTGATGATGATCGACGCGCTTTCGGCCAGGTCGGCGAGCGAGTCGGCACGCCGGCCACCATGGCCGTCGACGAAGGCCTGCGCGACTTCCGGCCGCACGTCGTAGACGATCAGGTCATATCCGGCGGCCAGCAGGTGGGCGGCCATCGGCACGCCCATATTGCCGATGCCGACGAAGCCCAGCGTTGCGGACCCGCTCATGCGCCGATGCCTATTCGCTTTCCATCGCGGCGAAGACTTCGCGCGCGTCACGGAAGGCGCTGATCGCCGCGGGAACGCCGCAATAGATGGCCGTCTGCAGCAGCACTTCCTGGATCTCCTCCTTCGTGCACCCGTTGTTGAGGGCGCCGCGGACATGCAGCTTGAACTCGTGGGAGCGGTTGAGCGCAGTGAGCATGGCGAGGTTGATTAGGCTGCGGGTCTTCTTCGGCAGGCCCTCGCGGCCCCAGACGGCACCCCAGCAGTATTCGGTGACCAGCTCCTGCATCGGCTTGTTGAAGTCGTCGGCCTGGGCCAGCGAACGATCGACGTGCTCGCGTCCCAGCACCGACCGTCTGATCTCCAGACCCTTGTCGAAGGTATCCTTGTCCATGTCGCTTCTCCCTGAATGCGATGGTGTTCGCTCCCCGCCCCGGCGCGCATGGCGGCACAGCGGGTGCCCGTGGGTGACGATAGGGCGTCGGGGCACTATAGTCATGCATGAGTTGCCCCAATACCGACGACCAGGGAGGAACCATGTCGCGGTTCAACGATTTCGTCCCCCACGGGGTGATCCCCGCCTGCCTGCTGCCGATGCACGACGATTTCAGCGTCGACGAGCGGTCCTATCGCAAGCATCTGCGCGACTGCGCGATCGACGGGGTCACGGCGCTGACGGTGAACGGCCATGCGTCCGAGGTCCACGCCTGCACCTTCGACGAGCAGAAGGCCGTCCTTGACCTGACGATGGACGAGATCGGCGACGAACTGCCGGTCATCAACGGCGTCTATGCCGACGGCAGTCACGAAGCGGCACGGATCGCCCGGATGGCGGAGCAGGGCGGCGCGTCCTGCCTGCTGGTGTTCCCGCCGAACAGCATGGCGATGGGCGGGCAGCTTCGCCCCGAAATGGCGATCGCCCATTTCAAGACCATCGCCGACGCCACCGACCTGCCGATGATCTGCTTCCAGTACCCGATGGCGGGCGGGCTCGGCTACCCGTTCGACACCCTGATCCGGGTGCTGGAAGAAGTCCCGACGATCGTCGCCATCAAGGACTGGATCAACGAGCCGATCCTGCATGAGCGTCATGTCCGCACCCTCCCGGCCCTGCCGCGGCCGGTCAACGTGCTGACCACCCACAGCTCGTGGCTGATGAGCTCTCTGGTCATGGGCTGCCAGGGTCTGCTGTCGGGGGCGGGCAGCGTCATCGCCGACCTGCAGGTCGAGCTGTGGCGCGCGGTTCAGGATAAGGATCTGGCGCGGGCCCAGGCGGCGAACGACCGCATCTACCCGCTCGCCCAGGCATTCTACGCACCGCCCTTCCTCGACATGCACAACCGCATGAAGGAAGCGAATCACATGCTGGGCCGTCTGCCGAAAGCTGTGGTGCGTCCGCCGCTGATGAAGCTCAGTGACACCGAGCTTACGCGTATCCGCGAGGCACTGGTGGCTTCCGGCCTGCTGAGCGATCGCCCGGCGGTCGCCGCGGAGTAAGGGCTTGCGGGAGGGGCGGTGCGGAGCGACTTGCGCTCCGCCGCCCGACCCGCTAACCATAGCGTCGTCTTAGGGGAGTAGCCGACCTCCGGTGACGGAGGGGTGCGCGTCAACATGCTTGGCCGGCAGGCCATGGCGCGCACGGCCCGCAGGTCCGGCAAGACCTATGGCATAGCACCTTGCTTGGGGGGCCGGGCGGGCGTGCATGCCATTGGTCTGTCCGCCCGGCCCCGCAGGTGATCCCATGTCTCAGCTTCTGACGATCTTCCTCGCCGTGTTTGTGGCAGAAATCGGCGACAAGACGCAGTTCGCGGCGCTGCTGTTCGCATCCCACAAGGACTACAGTCCGTGGCTCGTGTTCCTGGCGGCATCGGCGGCGCTGGTCACGACCACGGCGCTCGCTGTACTGCTGGGTGCGGTGGCGGAACGCTACGTGACGATGATGCCGATGCGCCTGATCGCCGGCCTGGCCTTCATCGCCATCGGCGGGTGGATGGTATTCGAGCATCTTCGGGCCGCCTGACGGCCGCTATAAAAAGACATCGAGGGAGGAACAGCATGGCATTCGCGGACAGCAAGGGCGGGAAGATCCACTTCCGGGTGATCGATCTGACCCCGCCCTGGGCCACCGCCCCTGACACCATCATCTTCCAGCACGGCCTGGGGATCGACAGCGACATATGGAGCGGCTGGTTCGGGACCCTGGCGGGGCGCTACCGCATCGTCCTGGCAGACCTGCGCGGTTTCGGTCAGTCCAGCGTGCCTGCCGACGACCATGTCTATTCCTGGGACGAGCTGATGGACGACATCCTGGCCGTGGCCGATGCCGTGGGGGCGGAACGCTTCCATTTCGTCGGCGAATCGATCGGCGGGACGCTGGGCCTGGCACTCGCCATCAACCACCCCGACCGGCTGTTGACGCTGACCGCCGCCTCGACGGCCCATCGCGGCGGATCCGTCCAGCACGTCACAGAGTGGCGGGCGTTCATCGCCAAGCGGGGAATGGAGCAATGGTCTGCGGTGATGATGGACCGGCGCTTCTGGCCCGACGCGCTGCCGACGCCCGTCTATGCATGGTTCCACGACGTGCAGGCGCGCTCTCCGCTTGAGCCGCTGCTGGGCCTCGCCCACATGCTGGTCGAGACCGACTTCACCGGCGACCTGCCGCGGATCGCCACGCCGACCTTCCTGCTGGCCGCGGACCGCAGCCCGTTCGTGCCGCTGACGGTCAGCACGGAAATCCATCACGGCGTTCCCGGCTGCGAAATGCAGGTCGTGCCGCGGGCTCGCCACGGCGTGGTCTGTTCGCATGCCGCCATCTGTGCAGAGGCTGTCCGCGGATTCCTCGGTCGGCATGCGCGCCATACGATTTGATTGACCGCGGGACCGTGGCCGGTTTCAAAAACCGGTGCACCCGTTCCACTTCGCCTGTATAGGCTGGCCCCGTCGAAAGCAGCGAGAAAGACAAGGAGCAAGCATGAAAGTGGTGATTACCGGCGGGACCGGTTTCGTCGGCTTCCGCCTCGCCAAGCGGATTCTCGAACTCGGCAAGCTCACCGGCCCCGACGGCCAGGCGCACGAGATCGATTCGATGCTGCTGTTCGACAACGTCATTCCCGACCTCGGTCCGCTTGATGAGCGGGTGGAAGTGCGTGCCGGCGACATTGCCGACCCGGCGAAAACGGCGCGCCTGATCGACCGCGACGACATCTCGGTCTTCCACCTCGCCTCCGTCGTGAGCGGCGGCGGCGAGAAGGATTTCGATCTCGCCATGCGCGTCAATCTCGACGGCTCGCGGGCTGTGTTCGAGGCCTGCCGCAAGCGCGGCAGCACGCCGCGTATGGTTTTCGCCAGCACGCTTGCGACCTTCGGCGGCTCGGCGATGCCGAAGACGGTCGGCGACACGACCAAGCAGGTTCCGCAGACCACCTACGGCATGACCAAGGCCGCCTGCGAGCTGATGATCAACGACTATACCCGCAAGGGCTTCTTCGACGGCCGTTCGGCCCGGCTGCCGACGGTGATCATCCGCCCCGGCAAGCCCAACCTCGCCCTTTCGGGCTTCGCGAGCGGCATCTTCCGCGAGCCGCTGAACGGTATCGACTATGTCTGTGCGGCCGGCCTCGAGACCCGGATGCCGGTGATCAGCGTCCGGATGGCGGTCGAGGGCTTCATCGCCCTCCATGAAGCGCCGGGCGACGCGATCGGCGAAGACCGGGCGGTCGGCCTTCCCAGCCTGTCGGTGACCGTGGCGGAGATGATCGACAGTTTGCAGCGCGTCGCCGGCGACCGTCCGCTCGGCGCCATCAAGGTCGAGCCGGACCCTCTGGTCGAGTCGGTCTGCTCGACCTGGCCCTTCTACACCGACAACAGCCGTGCGACGTCGCTCGGCCTGCCCCTGGACGAGAGCCTGGACGACATCGTCCGCGGCTACATCGAAGACTATCTCTGAGGCTGTTGCCTTGGCCCCCTCCCTTCCCGCACCTGATGGGAAGGGAGGAGCCGGAGCACGCTGAGCCCTATTGACGGCGAAGGGCCGCTCCCTCCACCTCGGCCCGCACCCGGCGGTCCGCCCGTGCGACCTCCATCACGCCGTCAGTACCCTTCTGAAAAATGCGGCATTATGTAGCAACCGCACCCAGCGGGCTATGCGCCCGGAACCACCAGCCCGATACCATGCGGGGATGGCTGAATCTCATGTCGTCTACGCCCTCAAAGCGAAACGAGCCGAACTGGCGGGACAGATCGCGGACCTGGAAGAACGCATTGCCAGTGTCCGCATCGAACTTCTCCACGTCGACGGTTGCCTCAGAACCTTCGGCTATACCGAAGACCCGGCCACATCCATTCGGCCGAAGCGGCTCCCGGCCAAGCAACTGTTCGCACCCCGTGAACTCCCTCGGCTGATCTTTGACCACATGCACGCGCATCCCGAAGGCGTCACGACCCGCGCTATGGTCGACGAGATATGCCGGCTGAAAGGATGGCCGGCCGGTGACGCGCGCTTCCGGGGAAGCCTCGTTCACAAGGTCAACACGAAGTTGATGAAGCTCGCAGCGCAAGGGCTGATCCAGGCTGAGGGCGAAAAAGGGTATCGGAAGACGTGGAGGCTGGTGGGGTAGCGGGGCCGTTCAAGAGATTGAAATACATATTACGGCTCGGGCCAGGATACCGCTCTCGTGAAATCACAGTGAGATAACAGCTCTGGGGCTAAACTCGCGATTTCCTCAAATTGGACCATAACAACTTCTAATCCAGCTTTTCGTGCATGCTTCATAGCAGGGATGCAATCAGTATCACCAGACACAAGAACTATCCTTTCAACTGCTCTTGCATCAGAATATGAGGCTATGTCCAGCCCTATTCTCATATCAACGCCTTTTTGCTCAAATACAGGGTCAAAATCATTATCAGACAAAGACCCGCTCGCCAGAGGTATGTTTCTTGGCCTCCATCCCCTAAACTTCAAAATCCCGAGTCTAACTGCGAATTGATCTTTGCGTGAAAGCTCATATAACCAACCTGGGTTGCCCTGAAAATTGTGCTTTTTGCCGCTTACGGGACGATCGACGGTTCCCTTAAATGGTCGGCAATCATAATAAAGAATGCGCAGGAGGTCATCCTGAGCAGCCCTGCATGCGTGCGCAATCTTTTCTATATAGTCTGGATTATAAATTACGCCGCGACTGTTTGTGAGCGATCTAGCATAACCTCCATCAATCAAAATCGCCGTGCGTTTCATGGCTTCCTCAAAGCAAAAAGCCCCTAGGGCGTACCTAGGGGCTTCTGACACAACCCCATAACCGGGGCCTCTAAAAAACGAGTGGAATATGTGCCCTTACCGCCCGGCTGTCAAGCATCAAGGGGGATGCCGGACAGGTTCACCGCTGCCAATACCCCGCCCACTGCCGGCTCACCGGATGCGTCATCGCAGCACCGGCCATCAACATGAACTGAGACCCGTTCGGCTCCCGCCGATGATCCTCGCGCCACGCCATTTCGCTGGCGTACTGGTGCAGGTAGCGGCCTGAAATGTGGTGGTGCGTGCCGATCTCGGCGCGGCGGAGACGGGAGAAGTAGCTTTCCGCCTGATTGGTGCAGGCGTCCATATCCCGGAACGC
>PBKC01000060.1 GCA_002721365.1 Rhodospirillaceae bacterium
ACCATGTCGTCCGGGGGGGCGACGGGCTCGTCCTGATGCCGACCGGCGGCGGCAAGTCGCTCTGCTACCAGATCCCGGCGCTGGTCCGCCCCGGCGTCGCGGTGGTGGTCTCGCCGCTGATCGCCTTGATGGACAACCAGGTCCAGGCGCTCCGCCAGCGGGGCGTCGCCGCCGCCGCCCTCCATTCGGCGCTGCCGATGGGCGAGACGCTGCCGGTCGAGCAGGCGATGCGGGCGGGCGAGCTCGATCTCGTCTACGTCGCGCCCGAACGCCTGATCGGCGAGCCGTTCATGCGGCTGCTTAACGACTGCCCCATCGCCCTGTTCGCCATCGACGAGGCGCATTGCGTCTCACAATGGGGGCACGACTTCCGCCCCGAATACCGCGACCTCGCGGTGCTGAAGGAGCGTTTCCCCGGCGTCCCGCGCCTGGCCCTTACCGCCACCGCCGACGGGCCGACCCGCACCGATATCGTCGAGCGGCTGGCGCTGGGCGAGGGGCGCATCTTCGTCTCAGGCTTCGACCGGCCCAACATCCGCTATCAGGTCGTCCCGCGCGAGACCCCGAAGACCCAGCTCGGCGCCTTCCTCGCCCGCCATCCGGGGGAGGCGGGGATCGTCTACTGCATGACGCGGAACGCGGTCGACGACACCGCCGCCAAGCTGGCCGAGGCCGGCCTCACCGCGCTTCCCTACCATGCCGGGCTCGACCCGGCCGTCAGGTCCGCCAACCAGAGCCGCTTTCTCGCCGAGGACGGGGTGGTGATGGTGGCGACCATCGCCTTCGGCATGGGGATCGACAAGCCCGACGTCCGCTTCGTCGCCCATCTCGACCTGCCCAAGAGCCTCGAAGCCTATTACCAGGAGACCGGGCGGGCGGGGCGCGACGGCATGCCGGCCGAAGCCTGGATGCTCTACGGCCTCGCCGACGTCGCCCGCCAGCGGCGCCTGCTCGACCAGTCGGGCGCGGCCGACGCCCAGAAGGCGATCGAGCGGCGGAAGCTCGACGCCCTTCTGGGCTTCTGCGAGACCGCGTTATGCCGGCGCCAGGCGCTGCTCGCCTATTTCGGCGAGACGATGCCCGACCCTTGCGGCAACTGCGACACCTGCCTCCAGCCCGTCGAGACTTTCGACGGCACCGAGACCGCGCAGAAGCTCCTCTCCTGCATCTACCGCACCGGCCAGCGCTTCGGCGCCGGGCATGTGATCGACGTGCTGATGGGCTCGGACTCCGAGCGCATCGCCAAGCTCGGCCATGACGGCCTCAGCACCTACGGGATCGGTGCCGACATCGACCGCAAGACCTGGCGCTCGGTGATCCGCCAGCTCGTCGCCATGGACCTCGTCCGCGTCGACGACGCCCATGGCGGCCTCCATCTCGGCCCCGACTGCCGGGCGGTGCTGCGCGGCGAACGGCGGATCGACCTCAGGAAGGACGCCGAGCGCGCCCGCGGCAAGGCGCTCCGCGCCGGCGGCCGGGCGAAGCCGATGCTGGAAAGCCCGGAGGAGGAACGCCTGTTCCAGGCGCTGCGCGCCCGCCGCGCCGAACTAGCCAAGGCCCAGGGCGTACCGCCCTACGTCGTCTTCCACGACGCCGCCCTGATCGAAATCGCCCGCGCCCGCCCCCGCACCCGCGCCGCCCTCGCCGAAATCCCCGGCATCGGCGCCGCCAAACTCGACCGCTACGCCGACGACCTGCTCGCGGTGGTCGAAGCGGAGGACTGGCCGGCGGGGGATTGACCTCCACCCGTCATCGCAGGGCTCGGCCCTGCGATCCACGACTTCGCGTGTGACAGAGCCGGAAGGCGCCACCGCGATAGCTCTCCCTCCTCTCCGAGGCTAATCACCGAGACTCGTCGTCCTCCGGCTCGACCGGAGGACCTACCGGCGGAGTAAAAATATCTCGTGTCCAGACCGATTTCTCATATCTGATATCGAGTTTGTTCATGATTTGTCCAAATGGATGCTGACTCTCGCACTTGTGTTGTCGTACTCTGATGACAACTACTGTGAGCATACATAGGCGAATGACAACCCATGGGGCTCGGGAAGCATGATGCCAACACGCTGCGTCAGCCGCCAGTAAGGTTCTTCGGGATCAGGAAGCATCACCGGCTGCTAGGTCAGCGGCAGTCTCGGCATTGATGTAACGGCCGAACCGAAGTGGCAAGGGCAAGAGCAAGTAGACGATACGGCTGGGAGGTTCGGCGTCCCACCGGTCGCACTTATAGGGGTCACGAAATGGAAGAAGGCTTTTTCGCTCTCTATTACACGGGAGTCGCGGGAACGGGCTTTGGACTCTTCATTCTGTCGAGAGGCATCATTACAGGTGTTGACGTAGGGGGCGGAACATACGACGGCGATTATAGGGTAGATCAGGCAGCGGGCACATTGGACGGCGAACTTAAGTTCAATGTTCCACCGGGTCTGCCCCTTGTCACAGGCCACCCCGCGCAGGCGAACTCTTTTACGCTCAGCATTCCGCTCAAGCTACCGGTGAATCTTGGAGGTGAAAAACCTCTGACAGTTCAGACGCCGACCGGTCCTGTCAATGTGGTCGTGAAGAAGCTCCGCGATCTACCCGCATAGGAAAATCGACGATGATCGACCAGATTACTTTGGGTATCGCGATCATCATCGCGACATTTGGCGGACCCATTGCCGCTGTACTCGTTACGCGGTGGATCGACGGGATAGGACTGAAACGTGAACGTCGAATGCAGGTATTCCGTGACTTGATGCGCACGCGGCGACTTCGCCTCAGTCCCGATCATGTGGGTGCGTTGAACTTGGTGGAAATTGAATTTCATGGTGAGGCAGAAACCATCGGGGCATGGAAAGAGTATCTTGGTAGTCTGAACAAGATCGTTCCGGAAAATATTACCAACGAAGAACTTGACACACTGTTCCGCGAACAAGATCGTCTTCTTACAAAGCTGCTTCATGCAATGTCGTGTTCTCTCAAGTTCAAAATCGAACAGCTTGATATATTCGATGGTGGATACACACCGAAGGGGTGGAACGATATAGAGAATCAGCAGCAGGCAATGCGACTGTTGTTGATTGATTTACTTAAAGGCAATCGGGCCATCCCCATTGCCAGTATGATGCACCCTACACCGTCGTCGCCCTATCCGCCGCCCCCAGATACATCGGCACGGCCCCATTCGCCGGGTGGGTCTTCCGGCCGATCCGCTTAGTGCCAACGGTGCTATCGGTGCCACTGTTCGTGAGAAAATTGGGACGGGACCGAAAAACCGAGACCGAAACCAGGGGAAACTAGGAGAAACTAGGCAGAAACTAGGGACGGCAGAAACTAGGAAACTAGGGACAGTATATATATTATTGCCGCCTGCCACTGCCTTCCATATCCTGAACCGATCCGCTGTTATCAGTTCTCGAAAACCGGGACGAAAACCGGGACAGCATATATTTATTGTCGCCGGTTAGCCCCTCCCGTATGATGGTGCCAAGATTTCTCTTCCGGTCCCGGTTTCTCCGCATGAGGCAAGAGTTCGAAGGCGGCTTGCCACCGACGGAACGTGCAAAGGAAATTGCCCGTCGCGTGCTTGATTACGGTTATGACCCGCTACTTGCATGTCGGGACTTGGCCGAGTTCCGCGGACGGCTGCCGGGAGTTGCCGACGAAATTATGGATACCTTCGTCGGGGTCGCCTCGGAGGTCGATGACAGCGGGAAACCGGGACAGCATATATTTATTGCCGCCCACCACTGTCTTCCATATGCTGAACCGACCCGGCCTTGTCGTCCTCGGTCCCTGGCATGCCCCGCACCGCCCGCATCGTCGTTCCCGGCATACCGCATCACGTGACGCAGCGCGGCAATCGCCGCCAGCCGGTGTTCTTCGCCGACTCGGACTACGAGACATACAAGACGCTGATGCGCGAATGGTGCGCTCGGGCGGGGGTAGAGATATGGGCGTATTGTCTGATGACGAACCATGTCCACCTCGTCGTCGTGCCGGAAAGCGAGCCGGCGCTGGCGCGCGCGATCGGCGAGGCGCACCGGCGCTACACGGCTGAGATCAACCGCCGCGAGGGCTGGACGGGGCATCTGTGGCAGGGGCGCTTCGCGTCCTTCGCGATGGACGATGCCTATGCGCTGCGCGCCGCGCGCTATGTCGAGCTGAACCCGGTCGCGGCGAAGATGACGCGGCGGGCGGATGCGTACGCATGGAGCAGCGCCCGCGCCCATATCGCCGGGCGCGACGACGGGCTGGCACGGGTCGCGCCTCTGCTGGAGCGGATGGCGGACTGGCGCGCCTTCCTCGAGAGCGGCGACCCGGCCGATGATTTCGAGACGAGACTGGCCGCTCATGCCGCCGGTGGCTGGCCGCTCGGCAACGACGCCTTCATTGGTGAGTTGGAACGCCGGGCCGGCCGCCCCATGAAACCCCGCCCACGCGGTCGTCCGCGGAAGAAACGGACGGGTGGAGAAGAAAATGGGGCATGAAAATATATGCTGTCCCTATTTTCCTGTCCCTATTTTCGACTCTGACTGACAGAGGCGTTGGCAAAGTCGTGGATGGCCCGATCAAGTCGGGCCATGACGGTTGGAGGGGGTGGCGAAGGTTGGAGGGAGGTGCCGCGGTGGGAGGGCGTTCCGCCGGTGGGAGAGGGGCACGACGGTTCGGGAGGGCCTCGACCGCTCAGTGAGCGACGTGGCCGTTCGGGCGAACCCCTCGCCCGGTCGGAGCGCCTCGCCGGTTCGAGGGCGCGTTGACCGGTCGGAGAGTGCCGCGGCGATTGGATCGCCGCGGCGGTTCGAGCGTGTCCTGACCTCCGAACCGATTCTCAGGCCATCGCCGGTTCGGGCGCGGGCTGCATCTCGCGGCGGAGCTTGCAGGCGGCGCTGGTCTGGTCCATGTCGACGTCGTCCCAGCGGACCGGCTGGCCTTCCGGCACTGGCCGCTTGAGCTTGGCATCGAAAGCGAGGCCGAGCGGGAGATAGCCTTCGCGGACCGAGATCGCCGCCGGGCGCAAGCCGCCCGAGACGGTGTAGCCGCCTTCGCCGTCCAGGACCTCGCCCTGTTTGAGATCGCGCTTGGCGATCGCGGCGACGTCGGCGCGGAAGGATTCGGCGACGCCCGTCGCCTCGCCGCGGATGCCGACGGCGGCGACCGAGACGCCGAGCTCCAGCCCGATCAGGTGCCACTTCTTGTAGAGCGAGGTGTACTGGCCGGTCGGGTCGGTGATGACCTTGTACTCCTCGAAGCAGTTCTTCACGTACTCGCTGTCGCCGCGGAAGCAGACCCAGACGCCCTTGCGGATGTCGTAGGGGATCGGCTCGCCGTTCGCGGTCAGGCAGGAGATGACCTCGACTAGCCCCTCGCGCTCCAGGCAGCCGCCGATCGCCCTGGGGCGCATCAGGGTGGGGATGTCCTCGGCCGAGCCCGGCGGGTAGGCGAGGCCCTCGGTCGGCACGTCGAGGCCGGTCGCGTTGGCGATGGCGGCGCACTCGATCGCCGGCTTCGAGCCGTCGAGGAAGGAGTTGAACATCTTCGGGTTGAGACGGCCGCGCGCCGCCTGCTCGGCCGTGAGGCCCCAATGGTCCCACACGGTCTCGGGCGTCGAGCGGCGGTAGTGCGGCAGCCATTTATGGCCACGACCGGCGGCGGCGACCGTGAAGCCGCAGGTCCTGGCCCAGTCGACGAGGTCGCAGGTCAAGGCCGGCTGGTCGCCATAGGCCATGCTGTAGATGACGCCCGCCTGCCGCGCCTTCTCCGCCAGACCGAAGCCGCAGAAGGCGTCCGCCTCGACCGTCACGTTGATGACGTTCTTGCCCTCGTCGAACGCAGCCAGGCAGTGCTCGACGGCGGCCATCGGGTCGCCGGTGCATTCGACGACGATGTCGACGGCGGGATGGCGGATGACGGCCCGCCAGTCCTCGGTGACGCAGATCGCACCGCTCCTCACCGCGTCGTCCAGGGTGGGCGCGGCGTAGCCGTCCTCGGGCCAGCCGACGAAGGCCATGTTGGACTTGGCGTTCTCAGGATAGAGGTCGGCGACGCCGACGATCTGGACGCCCGGCAGCTTCAGCGCCTGGGCGAGGAACATGGTGCCGAACTTGCCGGCGCCGATCATGCCGACCCGGATGGGGCTGCCGGCCTCGGCGCGCTGCTGGAGCTTTCTGAACAGGTTCATGGGTCGATCTCTCCCTCAGGTATCGTATCTAGTCTTTGAAGCCGTCATTCCCGCGGAGGCGGGAATCCAGGGGGCCGTTCCGCTCGCGTGGACCCCCGCCTGCGCGGGGGTGACGGGTAAGCTATCGATGAAAATTAGTGTCAATTTAGGCCCAACCCCTAAGTCCGCCCACGGTTGAGCAGAGTCTGCGCCCGGACGACGATCGGCGGGTCGATCATCTTGCCGTCGAGCAGGAAGGCGCCGGCCTCCGCCGTCGCGGCGGCGTCGACGATGCGCCGGGCGGCGGCCAGTTCCTCGGCCGTCGGCGCGAAGACCTCGTTGACGATCGCGACCTGCTTCGGGTGGATGACGGCGGCGCCGCGGAAGCCCAGTTCCTTGGCGCGCTCGATCTGCGTCCGGAAGGTTGGGAAGTCGTCGATCATGGCGATCGAGCCGGGGAAGCCCAGCGGCGTCACGCCGGCGGCGCGGGCGGCCGCGAGCACCTGGACGTTGGCCCACTCGTTGGCGGCGATGGTCGGCATCGCGCCCATGTCGAGGGCGAAGTCCTCCGGCCCCAGCATGACGGCCGAGACCCGCGGCGAGGCGCGGAGGATCGCCGGCAGGGCCTCGAGGCCCAGGGCGCTCTCGATCTGGAGGAGGAGGCGGGTGCGCGGGGCATCACCCGCTTCCAGCTCGTCCAACAGTTCGCCGATGACGGCGACGCGGCCCGGCGTCTCGACCTTGGGCAGGGTCACGTAGTCGACGCCGGCCGAGACCGCCGCCCGGATATCCTCGAACGCAAGCAGCCAGGGCGCGTTCACCCGGACGAGGACGTCGGTGATGCCGCCCGCCCTCAGCCCCGCCACCGCCTCGGGCAGACGGGCGCGGGCGGCGGGCTTGTCCTCCGGCCGGATGGCGTCTTCGAGGTCGAGCATGATCCCGTCGGCGCCGAGCGACGGCGCCTTGGCGAGATGCTTCTCGGAGAGCGGCGAGAGGAACAGGACCGAGCGCCAGCGTTCGGCCATCGTCGTGTCGCGTCCGGTCATCGGGCCGTCCCCGACCCTGCCTCGGGCGTCAGTCCCAGTTCCGTCATGATCTCCTCCGTGTGTTCGCCGAGCTTCGGCGCCGGGCGCAAGCCCCGGCGCGGCGCGTTCTTCGTGCGGACCGGCGGCGCCGGGCTCGGGAAGGTCCCGAGATCGGGATCGGGCTGGTCGGCGAGGACGCCGCGGGCGCGCATGAAGCCGTCCGAGAGCAGGTCGAGGGCGTCCATCACCGGCCCCACCGTCACCCCGGCTTGGTCGAACAAGGCGAGGCAGGCGTCGCGGTCGTGGCGGGCCATGAAGGCACCGATCTCGGCGTCGAGGGCGTCGCGGTTCTCCATCCGGGCGCCATGGGTCGCGAAGCGCGGATCGGCCATCAGCTCGGGCCGGCCCATCGCGTCGAACAGGCGCCTGACCATCGCCTCGGTGCCGGCCGAGAGGGCGACGAACTTGCCGTCCCCGGTGCGGTAGACGTTCCGCGGCACATGGGTGGGCGAACTCGACCCCTGGCGGGGGATCGTCCGTCCGGAAAGGCTCGCCTCCAGGGTGAGGGGACCGAGAACGTCGAACAGCGGCTCCAAGAGCGACATGTCGATCACGTCGCCCCGCCCCGTCTTCTCGGCGGTCCGGAGCGCGGCGAGGACCGCCATCGCCCCGAACACGCCGGCATAGGAATCCGCCATGGCGAAGGGCGGCAGCACCGGCGGGCGGTCGGCGAAGCCGTTCATGGCGGCGAAGCCCGAATAGGCCTCGACCAGCGATCCGAAGCCCGGCTTGTGGGCGTAAGGGCCCTCCTGCCCCCAGCCGGAGATGCGGAGAATCACCATCCGCGGGTTGGCCTCCCAGATGCGCTCCGGGGCCCAGCCCATCTTTTCCAGCGTTCCGGGGCGGAAGTTCTCGACCAGGATGTCCGAGCGCTCGAACAGAAGCCTGAGCACCGTCGCCGCCTCCGGCGCGCGGAGGTCGAGGGCGAGCGAGCGCTTGCCGCGGCCATAGACCTTCCACCAGGTCTCGATCCCGTCGAGGGTCCAGTTCCTCAGACTGTCGCCGGTCTCCGGGTTCTCGACCTTGATCACGTCGGCGCCGAGGTCCGCGAGCGCGTGGGTGGCGATGTTGCCGGCGACGACCCGCGACAGGTCGACCACGCGCACGCCGTCCAGCAGGGTGCTGGCGGTCGGGGGCGGAGAAGATTGTCGATCGGTCATCGATCTCTATCTATCGCTCCGCCAGCGCCGCGGCGAAGGCGCTGGCAATCGCCGCCTTGGCCTTGCCGGGGGTGGCGGCGTCGCCGATCACGGTGACCTTCGCTCGGTCGACGCCCAGGCGTCGCGCCAGCACCTCGCCGGTCGCGCTGCGAGCCCGGTAATAGAACCAGTCGCGGAGCTTCGGCCGGGTGAACAGCCGGGCGAGCGGGCCCGGCAGGCTCTGCCCCTCCGCCAGCATCGACCGGACCAGCGGCCCCAGTCCGTAGCGGTAGCGGGCGCCGGCCGCGACGACGACGCGGTCGAAACCATCGAGCAGGTGGGGCTCCGCAGCGGGATCGGCGCCGTAGCGGAACGTGACACCCTTCTCCCGGCAGCCGGCTTCGAGGCCGGCGATGAAGGTCAGTAGCGGTTCCGGTCGCGCCGCGACGTCCTGGAATTTCGGCGCGTTGCCGGCATAGCGGAAGCTGCCGCCGGCGCGGTCGGCCTTCTCGAACACGGTGACGCTGGTCCCGGCGCCGTCCGCCGCGAGGTACGCATAGGAGAGGCCGGCAGGTCCGGCGCCGATGACGGCGATGCGTTCGCCCTGCGGCGGGGCCTTCCTTTCCATCGACAGCTCTTCGCCGGCGGCGCCGTTCACCAGGCAGCCGAGCTTGGCGCCGCCCCGCATCTCGTTCACGCAGGTGTTGCAGGCGACGCAGCGGCGGACGGCCTTGCCGGCCCGCGCCTTGTTCGGCCATGCCGGGTCGGCGATCAGCGTCCGTCCCAGCGCCACGAAATCGGCCTTGCCCGACGCCACGGCGTCCTCGGCGATCGCCGGATCGCCCAGCCGCCCCACGGCGATCACCGGCACCGGGCTCTCGGCCTTGATGCGCGCCGCCATGCCGAGGAAGGTCGCGTCGGGAAGCGCCATCGGCGGGATCATGATCGCCGTTTCGGGGCGCGAGCGGTAATGCCCGCCGGTGACGTGAAGCGCGTCCGCCCCGCCCTCGATCGCCAGCCGCGCCACCACCATCGCTTCGTCCGCGGTCATGCCGTCGGGCATGAAGTCGTCGCCGTTGAAGCGGAAGATCACCGGATAGTCCGGCAGGTCGGCCTTGATCCGCTTCAGGATGTCGATGCCGAAGCGGGCGCGGTTCTCGATCGAGCCGCCGTATTCGTCGTCGCGCAGGTTTTCCGCCGGGCACAGGAACTGCGAGATCAGGTAGCCGTGGGCGGCGTGGATCTCGACGCAGTCGAAGCCGGCTTCGCGGGCCCGGGCGGCCGCGGCGACATAGGCGGCGGTCGTCTCCTCGATCCGGGCCTTGGTCATCGCCTCGGGGACGATGGTTTCGTTCCGGACCTCGAACACCGGATGCGGGATCGCCGACGGCGCGATCGGTTCCTCGCCACAGATGTCGCGGCGGGTGTGGCCACCGCCATGGCCGAGCTGGATGCAGGTTGCGGCACCTTCGGCCTTCAGGGCGGCGGTGAGCCGGCTCAGGCCGGGGAGGAAGCGGTCGTCGTAGAGGCCGAGTTCGTGGAAGCGGTGGCGTCCGGCGCGCTCGGGCGCCGCCATCTCCACCGTGATCAGGCCGACGCCGCCCCGCGCCCGCGCCATGTAGTAGGCGACGCTGCCGTCGGTGACATGACCTTCCGCATCGGCGAGGCGGGTGGTCATCGACGGCAGGACGGTCCGGTTGCGGATCGTCAGGGAACCGATGGACGCGGGCTCGAACAGGGTGGGCAAGGCGGTCTCTACCGGCAGGGATAAGGACGACGAGGCTGCGAAGTGAGCGGGGTTAGAAGCTCTTCCGCAACCCCCCGAACAGGTAGCCCTGCCCATAGTCGATGTCATAGTCGAGCAGCTCGAGGAGCAGCGACTCGCTGTCGATCCGGTCGACGACCAGCGCGATCTCGGCGCGCTCCAAGGTGGATTTCAGGGCGTCGCCGGCCAGCGGGTCGCCGTCGCCTTCCATCAGCAGCTCGGGCGCGACCTTGAGGAAGCGGACGTTGCGGCGCGCGAGCTCGCGGAAATCCATGTCGATCGACTGGACGCCGTCGATCGCCAACCGGTAACCGTCGCGGGCGAGGCCGGCGACAAGGGTCAGGAATTCGCGGTTGTCGAGGTCGAAATCGGCGGCGGCGAAGGACAGAACGACGCCGTGCGATAGCTGGCTGTTGCTGCGCAGGTAGTCGACGAAGTGGCGGAAATAACCGCCGAGCGACAGGTCCGGTACGGCCACGTGGCAGAGATAGGGGAGGCCGCTGCGGCGTTCGAGGTCGCGGCGCACGAGGTCGGCGGTGCGGCAGAGCAGCAGCTCGGCGATCGCCGGCACCAGCCCGGCCTGCTCGGCGATCTCGCCATAGGCTTCGGGCAGAATCGGCGAGCCGTCCGCGGCACGCAGCCGGCAGAACGCCTCGAAATACTCGACCCGGCGCTGGGGCAGGCGGACGATCGGCTGCACCAGCACATCGGCTCGGCGTGCCTCGATCGCCTCCTGCACGCGCGCCAGAAGCTGGCGCTGCTCGTCGTCGAGCGATTCTTCGAGCAGTTCCTGTTCCGGCAGGACGAAGGTCGGCTCGGGTGGTGGTGGCGGAACCGGGACCGGAGGCAGGCGCGCTGGGCCCATGCGTACCGGGGCCGGCGTGGCGGCAGGGGCATGGTCGGCCGCGCCGGCGGCGGCCGGTGCGGACTCTGCCCCGGCAGGGAGCTTGGCTCGGGCGTGATGCCGTGTGGCGTCGAGCTTCGTCGCGAGCTGCGCCACGAGCCCTTTCAGCTCGTGGACATCCGACATCCGCGTTTCGACGTCCTTGCGCTCGGCATCCAGCACGGACACGAGCTCGGCGACCTGGTCGCGGGTTCCGTCTACCGCGGCGGTCGCGCCGTCCAGCCGCGCGGCCATTTCGGCGATCTCGTCTTCCAGGGCGCCGAGCATCGCGCGCCGGGCGACGCTTTCATGCGTCAGCGCGCCCAGGAGCAGCACCACGGCACCGGACAGCAGCGCGACCAGCAGCCCGCTCGCCGTCGCCGCGTAAACCAGGACCGCAATCAGCACCGCCGCCAGCCCGTAGACTGCCGCAATGAGCGTGTGGTTGAGCCGCGTCATTCCCCGATCGCCTTAGACAACCGGCAGCGATTGTAACCGTCTGAAGCCGTTGCGCCATGCCGGGATCACGGATTGCCGTCCGGGGGCGAGCTTATCGCGTGCGGGCGTCGCGCCCGACCGCGGCGCCGACATGGTCGATACCGTCGGCTGCGAGGCATTCGGCGAGCTCCGCCTTGATGCGCCGGACGAGACCGGGGCCGCCATAGACGAGCGCGGTATAGAGCTGCACCAGCGATGCCCCCGCCCGGATCTTGGCGTAGGCATCGCGGCCGCTTGCCACGCCGCCGACGCCGATCAACGGCAGCCGGCCTTGGCACAGCCCGTAGAAGTCGGCGAGCACTGCGGTCGAGAGATCGAACAGCGGCTTGCCGCTCAGTCCACCGGCTTCGTCGCGATGCGCCGACCGCAGCCCTTCGGGACGGCTGACGGTGGTGTTGCCGACGATCAGCCCGTCGACGCCGGTCTCCAGCGCCACGTCGGCGACGGTGCGCCGTTCCTCATGGTCGAGATCGGGGGCGACCTTCACCAGGAGCGGCGGACGAGCCTCGGTGACTGCGGCACGCGCCTCGGCCAGGGCGCCGATCAGGCGGCGGAGGCTGTCGCCTGCCTGCATCGCACGCAGGCCCGGCGTATTGGGGGAAGAGATGTTGACGACGACGTAGTCGGCAAGTGTCGCGACGCGCAGATAGCCGGTGACGTAGTCGGCGATCTGGTCCTCGCTGTCCTTGTTGCAGCCGATATTGGCGCCGAGGATTCCGTCGCTGCGCTTTCGCCGTTCGAGCCGGGCCGCGAAGGCGTCCAGTCCCTGATTGTTGAAGCCCAACCGGTTGATGACCGCGCGATCCTCGGTCAGGCGGAACAGGCGGGGCCTGGGGTTGCCCGCCTGGGCCCGCGGGGTGACGGTCCCGGTCTCGACGAAGCCGAAGCCCGTGCGCATCAGGCCGCCGAACGCCTCGGCGTTCTTGTCGAAGCCGGCGGCCATGCCGATGGGATTGGGAAAATCGATACCCCACAGCGTGGTGCGGAGCCTGGGGTCGGGCGGGCTGTCGTCGGTGGGCGTGAGGCCCGACCGCAGCGCCATGATCGCCGCACGATGGGCGGTCTCGGGAGACAGGCAACGAAGCAGCGGGCCGGCGACGGCGTAGAGATCGCTCAGTGCGTCTCTCCCTCGCCATCCGTCGCGCCGACCTCGGTGGGGAAGCGGTGCAGGCCATCGTCGCCCAGCGGCAGCGGCCAGGTTCGGGTCACGGCCGATATCGGCAGGGGCCCATAGAGATGGGGGAAGAGCTGACCGCCGCGGGAGGGCTCCCAGCGCAGGCTATCGCCGAGCTTCGCCGCCGAGGCCTCGACCAGGACGATATCGGCGCGGCCGGCGCGATGCTTGGCGGCGCTGACGGCAACCTGGGCGGCGGTCGAAAAGTGGATGAATCCGTCCGCTCGATCCTGGGGCGTGCCGGGATAGGAGCCATGCTCCAGGGCGTCCTTCCAGTCGGATTCGGCGGCGAGGTGATAGATGCGATCGGGTTGCTGGCTGGTCTCGGTCATCGCCGCCAAACTAGCCCAAGGCCGGCGGTCGTGACAGGGGCAAGGCGGCCGGCCGCCGATATCTCCTGGACGGTACAGTTGCCATCCCCCATCTAGTCGGAATGCGTGTCGTCATGCCGCTGATCCTCTCGCTTCTGGCCCTGCCGCCGCTGGCGCTGGCGGGGACGCCGGAGACGGCCATGCGTGCGGCTTTCGGAGCCGCCTGCGCGAAGCCCGACATCACCGCCGAGACGCTGGCGGCCGAAGCCGGACTGACGTCGATCGCGGCTGAGGCCATTACCGATGGCGACCGAGACGTCGGGTGGCGGCGGCGCTTCGGCGATGTCGATGGCGGCAGGCTCGACATGATCCGTTTGAGCGTCATCGGCGTCACCCGGATCTCCGCGCGCTATGCGGTGTCCGCGGCCGAGGGCGAGAGGCCGGTCCTCGCGGCGTCGGCCGAACGGGACTGCGAGGCGATCGACGCCCGGCGAATGGTCTACGACGCGGACGGGGTGGCGGAGACGATCGAACTGCTCGACCGCGATTTCGCACCCACCGGAGAGACGGTGCCGGTCAATCCGCCGGTTCCTTCCGGTGACGCGAAGGCCGGTGTCGTCATCGCCCTGCTCGATACGGGCGTGAACTATCTGCTGCCCGAGATCGCCGGTGCGCTGGCGCGGAACGAGGAAGGCCGGCTGGTCGGCTACGACTATTGGGACATGGACGACCGGCCGTTCGACGCCAACACGGCGGGTTCGGCGTTCTATCCGGCGCGCCACGGCACCCGCGTCGCCAGTGCGGTGATCGGCGAAACGTCCGCGGCGCAGCTCGCCGTCTATCGCTATCCCATGCCCGAGCCCGACCGCATCGGTGCCTTGCTCGACGATGTGGAGGACCATCATGTCCACATCGCCCTGGTGACGGTGAACGGTGTCAACCCCGACTCCTGGCATGCTTTCGAATCTGCGGCGCGGGCCCATCCGGAGATCCTGTTCGTCGTCTCCGCCGGCAATGGCGGGCGCGACATCGACCGGTCGCCGCAGTTTCCGGCCTCGCTCGACATTCCCAACATGGTGGTGGTGACCGGGGCCGACGGGTTCGGCGATCCCCTGCCCGGCGCCAACTGGGGCAAGCGAACCGTGGATGTTCTGGTTCCGGCCGAGCGTGTGTCGGTGACGGATTTCGACGGCAGCCGCGTCGAGTCCTCGGGACCCGACATCGCCGCGGCCCGCGTCGCCGGGATGGCGGCGGATCTTCTCGCGGCCGATCCGTCCCTCACCACCGATGCCCTTCACGACGCCATCATCGGCCGGGCGAGCATGGTGGATACGGCCGGCCCGCTCTGGGTCGGTTATGGCGTTCTCGATCTGGCGGCGCGGTTCTGACGCGCGTGCGCCGGCCTTGGACTCGTCGGTGGCCGGCCGGTATTCTCGCGGCCTGATCCGCGAGAGGAGACGAGACCCGGCATGCTGGCCCTGACCTTTTTCGAAGGCCGTTGGCTCGACGGCAATCCGCCCGTCATGGGGCCGCTGTCACAGTCCTTCATGCATGGCAGCACCGTGTTCGACGGCGCCCGGGTGTTCGACGGGGTCGCGCCCGACCTTCTGCGCCATTGCGAGCGGCTGGTGAATTCGGCGGCGGTGATGGGGCTCACCTGCCCGGTGACCGCCGAGGAAGTCGCCGTCCTCACCCATGAAGGCGTCGGCCGGATGCCCGCCGGCATGCCGCTCTACGTACGCCCGGCCCTGTTCGCCGAGGGCGGCTTCCTGGTGCCGGAGCCGGGGACGACCAGGTTCACCCTGACGCTGTTCGAATGTCCGATGCCGGAGCCCACGGGCTTCAGTGTGTGTTTCAGCCGTTTCCGCCGGCCGCGCCCGGATTCGGCGCCGACCGCAGCCAAGGCGTCCTGCCTTTACCCCACCACCTCCCACGCCCTCGTCGAGGCGCGGGAAAAGGGCTTCGACAATGTGATCATGCGCGACGGCGACGATACGGTGGTGGAGTTCGGCACCTCCAACCTGTGGATCGCGAAGGACGGGGCGGTGTCGACCCCGGCGCCCAACGGCACCTTCCTCAACGGCATCACCCGCCAGCGGGTGATGGCCTTGCTTCGTGACGACGGTGTCGAGGTCCGCGAGGCGGCGCTGTCCGTCGACGACGTGCTGGGGGCGGACGAAGTCTTCAGCACCGGGAACCTCGGCAAGGTCCTGCCTGTCACCAGAGTGGAGGACCGACACTTGCAGCCGGGGCCCGTGTTCCAGCGCGCGCGGGCGCTCTACATGGATTTCGCGCATAGCTGAATACCCCCGTGTGTCGGGGCTGAGCATCCGCCTGTGGATAAAAGTGTGGATGCGTGTGGCGGTAGCGGCTTGCTGTCATGTGAATGAAACCGTGAATCGGTGTGGTCCCAAGCCGTTAGCCGAGAAACTGGTTGTGAAAACATAACGAGAACAAATTTCTTGACGCTTCGGGCGGCGTCCCGTAGCATTCCTTTGCCCATTGAATTTATTCGGTTTTTCCGGTTCGTGCGGGCTGCTTCCGGCTGCCTGAGGGCGGCCGACGACGAGAGATGGCGATGAGCGCGACGCTTTCACCGATCTCCCAGCAGATCTGGGACATGAAATATCGGCTCAAGGCGGCCGACGGCGCCCCTGTGGACAAATCTGTCGAGGACAGCTGGCGGCGGATCGCGAAGGCTTTGGCCAGGGGGGAGGCCGAGTCCGGACAGTGGGAGGATCGCTTCTACGAAGCGCTCGCCGACTTCCGGTTCCTGCCTGCCGGGCGCATCGTCGCCGGGGCCGGCAGCGGGCGGAACGTCACCCTGTTCAACTGCTTCGTCATGGGACTGGTGCCGGACGACATGGCCGGAATCTTCGATGCGCTGAAGGAAGCGGCGCTGACGATGCAGCAGGGCGGCGGCATCGGCCAGGATTTCTCGACGCTGAGGCCCAAGGGGGCGCCGGTGCATGGCGTCGGGGCGGACGCGTCCGGGCCGCTGTCGTTCATGGACGTCTGGGACGCGATGTGCCGGACGATCATGAGCGCCGGCCATCGCCGCGGCGCGATGATGGCGACGCTCCGTTGCGACCATCCCGACATCGAGGCGTTCATCGAGGCCAAGCGGGAGCCCGGCCGGCTCCGCATGTTCAACCTCTCGGTGCTGGTCACCGACGCCTTCATGCAGGCGGTCAAGAAGGACGAGTCGTGGGAGCTCGTGTTCGACGGCACGGTCTACAAGACCCTGTCGGCGCGGGAGCTGTGGGACCGGATCATGCGGGCGACCTACGCCTATGCCGAACCCGGCGTGATCTTCATCGACCGCATCAACCGCCTGAACAACCTCTGGTATGCGGAGCAGATTCAGGCTACTAATCCTTGTGGCGAACAGCCCTTGCCGCCGCATGGCGCCTGTCTTCTCGGGTCGGTGAATCTCGCCAAGCTGGTGCGCAATCCGTTCGCCGAGGACGCGGCGATGGATGTCGAGGCGCTGGACGGGCTGGTGCGGACGGCGATCCGCATGCTGGACAACGCCATCGACGTCTCGCGCTATCCCCTGCCGCAGCAGGCGGAGGAGGCGCGGAACAAGCGCCGCATCGGCCTCGGCATCACCGGGCTGGGCGACGCGCTGATCCTGTGCCGGGCGCGCTACGGCAGCGACCGGGCGCTCACCCTGACCGAGCAGTGGATGCGGGTGGTCCGCGACGCCGCCTACCGCGCCTCGGTCGACCTCGCGGCCGAGAAGGGGCCGTTCCCGCTGTTCGACGCCGCGCGCTACCTGGAAGGGGAAACCATCGCCGGGCTGGATGCCGATATCCGCGACGGCATCGCCAAGCACGGCATCCGCAACGCCCTGGTGACCTCGGTCGCGCCCACGGGAACGATCTCGCTCCTGGCCGACAACGTGTCCTCGGGCCTGGAGCCGGTGTTCAGCTTCTCGTTCCGCCGCAACGTCCTGATGCCCGACGGCAGCCGCAAGTCGGAGGAGGTGACCGACTACGCCTATCGCCTCTACCACCGCCTCCACGGCGAGTTCACGGCGCTCCCGGACTATTTCGTCGATGCCGAGAAGCTGACGCCGGCCGATCATCTCCGCATGCAGGCGGTGGTGCAGCGCTTCGTCGACAGCTCGATCTCGAAGACCATCAACTGTCCCGAGGACATCGGCTTCGAGGCGTTCAAGGACATCTACATGCAGGCCTACGACCTGGGCTGCAAGGGCTGCACGACCTATCGGCCGAACGACGTCACCGGCGCGGTGCTGGAGCGGGCGCCGGCTACCGCCGACGCCGAGCCCGAGCTGCCGCTGGAGCCGGCGGCGTCGCGTCCCCGCGACGCGCTCGACGGCGGTGCGGTGGTCTACATGACCCAGCCGCTGGAACGGCCGGAGGAACTCGCCGGCAGCACCTACAAGGTGCGTTGGCCGGAGAGCGACCACGCCATCTACATCACCATCAACGACGTGGTCCAGGACGGGCGGCGGCGGCCCTTCGAGATCTTCATCAACTCGAAGAACATGGAGCACTACGCCTGGACCGTGGGCCTGACGCGGATGATCAGCGCCGTGTTTCGGCGCGGCGGCGACGTCTCGTTCGTGGTCGACGAGCTCAAGGCGGTGTTCGACCCGCGCGGCGGCCAGTGGGTCGCCGGGCACTACGTGCCGTCGCTGCTGGCGGCGATCGGCGAGGTCATCGAGCGCCACCTGATCACCATCGGCTTCATGCCGGCACCCGGCAAGGACGAGGAGGGGATGCTCAAGAAGGTCGTCGGCGGCGAACGCATGCGCGGCTGCCCGCGCTGCGGCCAGCCCAGCCTCGTCCAGCAGGAAGGCTGCGACGTCTGCCTGTCCTGCGGCTATTCGAAATGCGCGTGAGGATGCGGTAGGCCTTCCCCCTCGCTGTCATCCTGGTGCTCGACACGAGCATCTTCCGGCGTCCGGCACGGCTAAGGAGCGGGTCCTCGTGTCGAGCGCGAGGATGACGAAAGAAGGGGTGCGGGGAGGGGAGGAAAGGGGCCCGAGCGGGGCGGGCCGTTTCCTCAGGCCTGGGCGGCCTGCCGCGGTGCCGTTTCAAGCCGCGCCTTCACCGCGTCGCGGAGGCGGTGGAGGGGGCAGTCGCCGATGCCCATGTCGTCGAGATGGGCGACCGTGTTCAGCAGGTAGTCGATGCACGGGCCCTTGATGCCTTCGCCCTGGAGGATGAGGTCGACGAGCTGGTCCTGGGGGAGGCCGCCGCAGTAATTGCGATGGCTGCGGTCGACGACGAAGGCTTCCGCGGTGATGCGGCGGTCAGGCAGGGTGAGGGGGACGCTGCGGCGTTCGTAGACCCTGTGCAGCATTTCCCGGTCCTCGAGATAGGCGAGGACGTCCTCGGCGTTCTCGGCCGCGACCCGGAACGCCCGGCCCCGGCATGCTCCCCCGCGGTCGAGCCCCAGCACCAGGCCGGGACAGTCAGGGGTGCCGCGATAGCGAATCGACCGGACGCAGAACGATCGGTGATACCCGCGCAGCAGGGCCGGTTGCGCTTCGAGATGCGGGAAGCCGGGGTTCCACATCAGCGAGCCGTAGCCGAACACCCAGAGGTCCGCGTTCAACGTTCTTCTCCCGTCGTTGCTCCGGGTCGCGCTTTATAGCACGTTTGCGGCCCCCATCCGAAAGGGAGCCCCATGCGTATCCTTCTCCTGGCGGTGGCGCTGGTGGTCGCCGCCGGCGGCTATACGACCTACTGGTTCGTGCTGCGTGCCCGTGCCGAGAGCGCGGTTGAAGACTGGGTGGCGGCGCAGCGCCGGTCGGGGACGGAGATCACCTACCGAAGCTTCGAGATCGGTGGTTTTCCATACCGGCTGGAGGCGGACATTCAGGGGCTCTCCGTTGCCCGCGGCGAGGCCGCCGTGCCCTGGAGCTGGCAGTCCGATCGGGTGCTGCTGATTACCCAACCCTGGTCGCTGCGCCACTTCGTCGCGGTGACCGATGCCCCGTCCCAACTCGCCTACTGGTTCGGGGGTATCGAATATCGCGTGAACGTAGCCCTGTCCGAGGGGCGCGCCAGCACGCGAGTCGACGGGAACGGCCAATTGGCGATGGGGGCCGTCGACCTCCGCGACCTGCGTCTCACCGACGGTGACGACGCCATGTCCCTGGGCAGCATCGGCCGCTTCCAGGTCCATGTTCGGCCGGGCGCAGAGGAGACGGAAAACACGTTCGACGCCGTCTTGCAGGCGGACGGCGTCGATCTTCCGGGAAGTGGCCCCGCCGCACTGGGCAATCGCGTCGAACACGTGCTGGTCGATGCGAGCTGGAGCGGCCCTCTGCCCGATGCGGACTTCGCCGAGGCGGTCGCCGCGTGGCGTGAGGCCGGTGGCGCCGTCGACGTTCACGCGCTGACCGTAGACTGGGGGCCGCTGGGGGTCGACGGCGATGCGACGCTGTCGGTCGACGACGCCATGCGGCCGCTGGGCGCCGGCGTCGTCCGGGTGGCGGGCAGCGACGCCCTGGTCGATGCTCTGTCGGCCGAAGGCAATATCGACGGAACCATGGCGGCGGCGGCAAAGATCGGTCTGGCGCTTATCGCCAAACGGCCGCCGGACGGCG
>PBKC01000061.1 GCA_002721365.1 Rhodospirillaceae bacterium
AGCCGCGCTTTATCGGAATCCCCCTCCGCCCCATTGGGGGGGAGGGGTTAGGGGCGGTGGGGAACGCCGCGGCTTCGCGGACGGTCTCCGGCTTTCCGAAACACGCCTCTATCCCATGACCACCGCCTCCTCGCTCGATATCCCGATCGTTCGCGATCCGCTGCCCTACTGGCTGCTCCTGGGCGGGCTCGGGGTATTGGTGCTCGTCCTGACTGCGGTTTCGGTGCTGGTGGGGCCGGCCGGGGTGCCGCTGTCGCGGGGGCTGTTCAACCTCATGCGGAGCGATCCCGCCGTCGCGACCCTGATCGTCACCGAGATCCGGCTGCCGCGCGCCCTGCTCGCCGCCGTCGTCGGCGCTTCGCTGGGTCTGTCGGGGGCGGTGCTGCAGGGCCTTCTGCGCAATCCGCTGGCCGAGCCGGGGCTGGTGGGGGCCTCCAGCGGGGCGGCGCTGGCGGCGGTGATCGTGCTCTATTTCGGCCTGTCCGCCGCCATGCCGATGGTTCTCCCCCTCGCGGCGATGCTGGGCGGGCTGCTTGCCGTGGGGGTGCTGTTCGGGCTGGCCGGCGGCAGCACCGGTACGCTCACCCTGATTCTGGCGGGCGTCGCCATCAACAGCCTGGCCGGCGCGCTCACCTCGCTCGCCCTCAATCTCGCGCCGAGCCCTTATGCCGGTTACGAGGTTCTGTTCTGGCTGATGGGCTCGCTCGCCGACCGCTCGTTCGAGCATGTCCGCCTGATGCTGCCGATGACGGTGCTGGGCTGGCTTCTCCTGCTGTCGGTCGCCCGGCCTCTCGACGCTTTGGCGCTCGGCGAGGACACCGCCCGCAGCCTCGGCTTCGACCTCAGGCTGGTGAACCTGCGCGCGCTCCTGGGGACCGCACTTTGCGTCGGGGCCGCGGTGGCGGTCAGCGGCGTCATCGGCTTCGTCGGGCTGGTGGTCCCGCATCTCATTCGACCGCTGGTCGGGTTCCGTCCGGGCCGCTTGCTGCCGGCCAGCATGCTCGGAGGAGCGGCTCTGCTGCTGGTGGCCGACATCGCCGTCCGCTTGGTCTCGCCGGGACAGGAGTTGAAGCTCGGGGTGGTGACCGCCTTCGTCGGTGCACCGTTCTTTCTGTGGCTCCTGCTGTCGAGCAGAAGGCAAAGCCTGTGACCGCGCCGATGATGGAAGCCGAGGGACTTGTGCTCCGCTACGGAGCTGCGACGGTTTTGGACCGGGTTGGCCTGACGGTCGAGCGCGGCGGGATCGTCGGTGTGATCGGCCCCAACGGTGCCGGAAAATCGACGCTGTTCCGGATTCTAGCCGGTCTGGCCGAGCCCGATGCCGGAACCGTGCGCTTCGATGGGCGTCTGCTCTCGGACTGGCGGCGACGCGACCTCGCCCGGCAGATCGCCTATCTGCCGCAGAACGCGGCGACACACTGGCCGCTTCCGGTGGCCCGGCTCGTCGCGCTGGGCCGGTTGCCGCATCTCTCCGCTTGGCAGGTGCCGTCGCGGCGGGATGGCGCGGCGGTCGAAGCGGCGATGGTTGCTGCGGATGTCGTGGCGCTCGCCGATCGTCGTGTCGATACGCTGTCAGCCGGCGAACGGGCCCGTGTCCTGCTGGCGCGTGCGCTGGCGGTCGAGGCGCCGCTGCTGCTCGCCGACGAGCCGGTGGCGGGCCTGGACCCCTACCATCAGCTTCGGGTGATGGAGCTGCTGCAGGGGACGGCGCGGCGGGGGGCGGCGGTCGCGGTCGTTCTGCACGATTTGACCCTGGCCGCCCGCTTCTGCGACCGGGTCCTGGTTCTCCGCGCGGGGGAGGTCCTCGCCGATGGCGCCCCACGCGATGCCATGACCGCCGAGATAATGCATGAAGCGTATGGCATCTCGATTCTCTCCGGTGCCCGCGACGGGGAACCCTTTCTCGTCCCATGGCGTCGCAGTAGCTCTATGGCTGCCGTACCGGGCGACGAGCCTCGTCCTACCCCACCACCGCGACTGCGGGGGGCCTGACCCAACTTTCCGGTCTTGCGGTCGAAAACTGGTCGAAACGGCACAGGCATAGTTAAGAACGAGTTGCAATCGCAGCTATGGCCTGTTATCCAGATTCATAGAATTTTTGACCACTTATCAAGGGAATGACGAGATCGACATGTCGGTCGAACGACGGCGAAGCATGGCCGAAATGCGCCCCCCCATGTCCGAAGACTCATTGCGCGGTCCAGACGGGGACAAGGGCGGTCCGCGCCGCCTCGACGCCCGTGATCTCATGGGCGACGATCGGGAGATCGTCCTCATCCACAAGGACTCGGAGTACAGGCTCCGCATCACGAGCAACGACAAGCTCATCCTGACCAAGTGACCTTGCCGCCGCCCTCTCCGTAAGGGTGGGGCTTATCGATTCCAGCCAGCCCCGAGGCCGCCGCGCCTCCGGATGCCAGCCAGGAACATTCGTTCGCTGAACGGTATTCGGAGGAGAAGGCATGCCCGTTACCAATTCACGGGGGCGCGAAGAATCCGCGCTTCCAACGTCGCTCTATCATCGTCTATTGGCGGGGACCGCTCTCGGCGTCGCCGTTTCCACGGCTGTCTTCTGGCCGGTGGCCGCTCAGGAGATGGACACGAAGCCCGACAGCGAAGCTACGGCGGAAGCGGCCGACGGGGCCTCGGAAGCGGACTCGGTCGAGCTCCCCACCATCTCGGTGCAAGGCCGGCCGGGGACGGAGGGCTATAAGGCCAACGTCGTGCCGTCGGTCAAGTACACGGCGCCGCTGATCGACACGCCGAAAAGCGTGACGGTCATTCCCGAGGAGGTGCTTCGCGATTCCGGCGCGACCTCGTTGACCGAAGCGCTTCGCACCGTCCCCGGAATCACCATGGCGATGGGTGAGGGCGGACAGCCGTTCAGCGACCGGCCGTTCATTCGCGGCTACGAATCGACGTCGGGCTTGCTGGTCGATGGCGTCCGGGATACCGGGTCCCAGCAGCGTGGGGTGTTCAATCTGGAGCAGGTGGTCGTCGCAAAAGGACCGGCGGGGGCCTATGCCGGGCGCGGCGCACCCGGCGGCAGTGTCAATCTCGTGACCAAGTCTGCGCGCGACTACAATTTCGTCGCCGGCAGCGCCACGGTCGGCACCGCCGATCACAAGCGTTTCACCGGTGACGTCAATCAGGTCATCACCGACAGCGTCGCCCTGCGTCTGAACGTCATGGTTCAGGATGCGGACGTGCCGGGCCGCGACGCCGTGTTCGACGACCGTTTCGGCTTCGCCCCGACGATCAGCTTCGGTATCGGCGAGCCGACGACCGTCACCGCGAGCTACTACCACTACGACACGGATGGCCTGGCCGACTACGGCCATCCCTACGATCCGTCGACGGGGCGCCCGGTGGACGTCGACCGCGACAACTTCTACGGGCTAGTGAACCGCGACTTCGAGGATACGCGAGTCGATTCGGGTACGATTGAGGTCGAGCATGACTTCAGCATGTTCACCTTGCGGAATATCACCCGCTTCACACGCTCGGAGAACGATTACATCGCGACCAATCCGGATGACAGCCAGGGCAACGTCCCGAACGGGCTCGTCTTCCGCAATCCGAAAAGCCGTCGGTCCCAGAACGAGACGCTGATCAACCAGACCGACGTGAGTGCCAATTTCGACGCCTTCGAAATGCGGCACAGTCTGGCGGCCGGACTGGAGTTCGGGCGTGAGCGAACCACCCAGGCCAGCTACGCCGTCGACACTTCTGCGCCGGGCGGCGTCGCAATTCCCCGCGGCGGCTGCAACCTGTTCGGTGCGGGGGCGGCGAGCGGCTTCAACTGCACGGACCTGTTCAACCCGGACCCCAACGACCCATGGACGGGGTCCATCTCGCTCAGGACCCCGACGCGCACCCGTGTCGACACCGCGGCAGCCTACGTTTTCGACAGTATCGACGTCACCGATCGCTGGATTCTCAATCTCGGACTGCGCTTCGACGATTTCAGCACCGAGACCTCGACGGGTCTCAGCAATGACTCGAGCTTTTTAACCTATCAAGCTGGTGTGGTTTATAAAATAACGCCAACAGGCAGCGTCTATGTGTCGTATGGGACGTCCGCCAGCCCATCCGGCGTGACTGCCGGTGATGGCGGCGAGAACATCGCGACCTCGAACCAGGACCTGGAGCCCGAGGAGGCGATCAACTACGAGGTCGGCACCAAGTGGGAGTTGTTCCAGAGACGGCTCTCGGTCAACGCCGCGGTGTTCCGGACCGAGATCCAGAACGGCCATGTTTCGGCGGCACCGGGGCGCGGCGCCCCGCAGGTCGCTGTGGGCGAGCAGCGGGTAGACGGGTTCGAGTTCAGCGTCGCCGGCAGCGTTACGCCACAGTGGCAGGTGTTCGGCGGCTACAGTTTCCTCAAAAGCGAGATCGTCGACGCCGGGCCGGTCAATTTCGCGCAGAACGGGAACGAACTTCCCAATACGCCGAAGCACAGCTTCAGCCTGTGGACGACCTATGAGGTCATCCCGGACTTCACGGTCGGCGGCGGCGCGTATTACATGTCGAAGGTCTACGGCAACACCGCCAATACTGTGGCCGTGCCCAACTATTGGCGCTTCGACGCGATGGCGAGCTACGAGGTCACGGAGTCGGTGAATCTTCGCCTGAACGTCCAGAACCTGACGGACGAGGTCTATTACGACCGTGCCTATGTGACGCACATGGCGACGGTGGCGCCGGGGCGTCAGGTGCTGCTGACCTGCAACGTGAATTTCTGATGTCGGTCGGAAGCCGCATGCAGGAGGCCTGAACAAGAGAATGCTGCTGCACATACCCGAGGTTCTGACGCCCGCTCAGGTGAGCGAATGCCGGCAGATACTCGATGCAGCCGATTGGGTGGACGGCCGGGTGACGGCCGGCCACCAGTCGGCCCTGACCAAGAACAACGCCCAGGTTCCCGAAAGCCACCCCGCCGCGAAGCGGGTCGGGAACGCCATCCTGGACGCGTTGGAGCGGACGCCGCTGTTCGTTTCGGCGGCGTTGCCGTTGAAGGTCTTTCCGCCGCTCTTCAATCGGTACCAGGGCGGGCAGGCCTTCGGGACCCATGTCGACAATGCGATCCGTACCATCGCCGGGACCGACCACCGCATCCGCACCGATCTCTCGGCGACGCTGTTCCTGAGTGCGCCCGAGGACTATGACGGCGGGGAACTCACGGTCGAGGACACCTACGGGGTGCATTCGGTCAAACTTCCCGCCGGGCACATGGTGCTCTACCCGGCGTCGAGCCTCCACCATGTGCGCCCCGTGACCCGCGGCGCCCGCGTGGCCGCGTTCTTCTGGATTCAGAGCATGGTCCGCGACGACGGTGAGCGGACACTTCTGTTCGATCTCGATACCGCCATCCAGAAAGTCACTCAGACAGAACCGGGAGGGCCGGCGGCGGTGCAACTCACAGGGATCTATCACAACCTGCTCAGGCGGTGGGCTGACGCCTGAGATGCATGGATAAAGTGGTTGATTCCAATGAGGTACTCCGGGAAGTAAAATCACTCTGATCTGAGCCGGCGGTTGTGTGACAGCGCTCACATGCGCGTCTGCTTGGGGTTGCGAGCGCTTTGGCGAAGTCGTTGAATGGCACCCGTGAACAGCAATCGCTGGAGCCATTTTTGGTGAAGTCGGTGCACATAGGCGTCAAGAACAGTGAGTCCGACATGGCGGAGTTGATCCGTGCCGCGGAGGATTTCTGTCTCGAGCGCGGCGTCGACAGGGACACCTGTTACTTCGTCGAACTGGCGCTCGAAGAACTGCTGACCAATACGATCAACTACGGTTATCAGCCCGACACCGAGGGCAATATCTCGGTCGACCTGTCGATCGATCAGGGTGTGCTGATGGTTGCCATCGTCGATGATGGCGCGCCGTACGACCCGCTGTCGCGCCCACCGGTCGACATTGCCGAATCGGTCGACGACCGTCCGGTCGGCGGTCTCGGCGTGCATCTGGTCAAGGCCACCATGGACGACTGTCGCTACGCCCGCGAGAACGGTTGCAACCGCTTCACGTTCAGCAAGCGTCTCGACAAGGCGGCCTGAGTCTTCGCGTCCCCGCGTCCTCGCGAGGGCCGACGGGGCGCCGCGTTCACGCGACGCTGGCCGTCATCCAGTCGCTGATGATCGCCTTGTAGAGTTCGACCGCCTCCGGAATCCTATCGACGTAGCAGTATTCGTCGGTCTGGTGTGCCATGGCCGGTTCGCCGGGGCCCAGCACCATGGACGGGACCTGGCCGTAGGCGGGGGTGAGGATCGAGCCGTCGGTGAAGTAGGTCGCCGTGCGCACCTCGATCTTCTCGCCCAGCCGTTCCGATGCGATCGCCGCAACCCGGCTCATCCAGGCGTTGCGCGGGTCGGTCCAGATGCCGTCCAGGTCGACGAAGGCGTCGAGCGTGTCAACGTCAGGGGCCAGATAGCCGGACAAGCCTTCTCGCAGCCGCCCGTGGTCCATGCCGGGGATAGTACGAATGTCGATTCCGACCTCGGCCAGATCCGGCACCGAGTTCACGTTGAGCCCGCCATGCAGCGTGCCTACGTTGAGCGTCGGTTTCCCCAGCACCTCATGGGGTGCGACGTTGAAATCGAAGTCCTCAAGCTTGGCCACGGCGCGGGCCGCCTTGTAGAGGGCGTTCACGCCCCTGTCCGGCATCGAGCCATGGGCGGTGACGCCGCTGGTCCGGCCCTTGAGCCAAAGCGCTCCCTTGTGGCCGACGAAGGGGTAGTTCGAGGTCGGCTCGGCGATGACGATCGCGCCCGCCTCGCCCAGCACGCCCGACATGGCCATATGGCGAGCGCCTTCGCAGCCGGTTTCCTCGCCGGCGGTGATCACCAGCACGACGCCGGGGCTGTCGTCCAGACTGTCGGCCATGTCGATTGCCGCCGCGACGAACGCGGCGACGCCGCTTTTCATGTCGGTGGTGCCGCGGCCGTACATCTTTCCGTCGATCACGTCGCCGGCGAACGGATCCTGGGTCCAAGGGGCGGCGCCCAGCGGCACGGTGTCGATATGGCCGGTGAAGCACAGCGGCTTCAGGTCCGCCCGCCTGCCCCGGGTGGCGATCAGGCTGGTGCGGTCGTCGGCGAAGGCGTGGTAGCCGACCGCGAATCCGGCCGCTTCCAGCAGACCGCCGAGATGTTCGGCACAGGCTCGCTCATGCCCTGGCGGGTTGATGGTGTCGAAGCCGATCAGCGTGCGGGTCAGGGCAACGGCATCCATCATGCCGGTCATGGCGATCTCCCAGTCTCTCTGCGGGCGTCCGTCATCCTAACGTTCAGGACCTGCAAGGGAAGGGTCAGTCGCCGATCAGATGGGCTGCCACCCGACGGGTGTGGGGCGCGGAGCGGTGTTCGAACAGGTAGATCCCCTGCCAGGTGCCGAGCACCGGCCGGCCACCGGCGACGGGAATGGAAAGATGGGTGGCTGTCAGGGCGGAGCGGACATGGGCGGGCATGTCGTCCGGCCCTTCGGTCGTGTGCCGATAGAGCGGATCGCCTTCGGGTACCAGCCGATCGAAAAACGCTTCGAGGTCGCGAAGGACGTCGCTGTCGGCGTTCTCCTGGATCAGCAGCGACGCGGAGGTATGGCGGATAAAAAGGGTCAGAAGCCCTGCGGCGATTTCCTGACCTGCGACCCAGCGGACGACGGTCGCGGTGATCTCGGTGAAGCCCTTGCCGCGGGTCGCGACCGTGAACTCGTCCTGGGCCTGCCGCATCGTCAAGCCTCGTTCCGTCGTGTCCAGAGGTCCCGGCTTACGAACGCCCCGACGGCGGCTCCGTTCCAGTCGAGCCCGGCTGCGACTGCGATTGCTTCCAGTCTTTCGGCTGCGCCGGAGGCGATCTCGCCGGCATTCACGCGATGGCACTGCGGGCTCGCTGTTTCGAGCGATTTCAGGCGCTCGGAATAAGCCGCCACGACCCTCCGCCAGAAGCCGGCATCTCCGGAATGCCGGGCCATGAAGCTGGTGCCGAGGCAGGAGCGGACGACCTCGTCCTCCGGCCGCTCGACGATCACCCAAAGGGCATCCGGGAACATCGACAGCCAGAGAGGCCAGAGCAGCGTCATCTTGGCGTCCTTGAACAGCCATGGGCGCTGGCGGTCGTATCCTTCGCGGTCGAGCACCGTCTCCACCACCTGCCGCAGCGCCGGCTGTTGTGGCACGATCTCGATCGGTGGCAGCGGGTCGACGCCGAGCGGATCACAGCCCAGCGCGCGCAACACCGTCTTGTCGACGGCCTCGCGCAGCCGAACATTCTCGAAATAGCCCTTGGGATTGTCCGCGTCACCCGCGAACGTCTCGCCGGTCCATGCCCCGCAGGCCGCAAGGCAGCCGGCGACCATCGAAGTGCCGGAGCGGGGATGGCCGAGCACCAGAATCGGCCGGTCGACCGGGGACGTCGCTTCGGCTACCAGTCGTCGCTCTCCTCATAGCCGAGCCTGACGATGGCATCGCCCGCCAGTTGCTTGACGAGCGCCCGATGGCGGTCGGTAAACGCCTCGCGCCAGCGCCCGATCTGACCGGACTTGAAGGTGAGAGTGCCGCCGAACACGGCATCCGCGGCTTCGGCGAGGCGGTCGTCCGTGAGATCGAGGTCCAGATGATCGGCGATCCGGCGCATTTCCGCGATCTGCGCCTCGCGGCTGCCGCCGCCCTGGGCCCCGACCAGCGTCTCGAAGCGGACCAGGCAGCACATCGGATCTTCCGTCCACGGCAGCATATGGTCCAGCCTTTCACGCAACCCGGCGAGGATCGGGCCATTGGGCTCGCAGCGGAAGCCGACGATGGCGGCGCTCAGACGATCCTCCGGTCGCAACGCCTGATAGAGCTTCTGATGCGGCAGATAGTCGCGGGACAGCGCCCAGTTCACATGCGAGACGGTGATGTCGCGCGGGTCGCGGACCATCAGCACCATCCGGTAGCGCAGACGGGCCAGCATGTCGGCGACGCGGGAGGAATAGGGCAGGTGGCCCTTGATGAAGCCGCCTTCGGAGACTTGGCTCATCAGGGCGAAGAAGCGCTCGTTCTCCACCAGGCAGGGCCATTCGGAACCGACGCGTACCGTGTCCGGCGTTTCCGCGACCTCCATCGACCGCGCCTGTAGCCCGCCATTGAGGAAGGTCGGAAAGAGGTCGAGTCCGAGAAGCTCCAGCGTCCGGGTCAGCAGATGCGTTCCCGCCTTCGGAATGCTGTTGGCGATCACCCGTCCCGCGGTCATGGCGTCTCCAGCCCTTCCAGTGCGTCGGCCGCGGCTTCCGCCACGCCGGACCAGTTCCCGGCTACAGTCTGCCTGAACAAGCGCATGGTCGGATACCAGGGCGTCGTGTCGCCTTGCGCACCCCAGCGCCAGTCGGGTGCGAACGGCAGCAGTGTCCAGACCGGGCGGCCGAGCGCGCCGGCCATGTGGACGGTGGCATTGTCGATCGACAGGATGAGATCGACGGCCGCGACTTGGCTCGCGAAGGAGTCGAGATCCGTCAGGGCGTCGACCGAGGGGTCGATGTGGATCGGTATACCCAGGCGATCCCGGACCTCGGTCACGGCTTCCCGGCAGTCGCCGTATTGCAGGCTGACGAACACGGCGGGGCGCCGGGTAAGGATCGGGCCCCAGCCGTCGAGAGAAAGCGTGCGCTTGGCGCCATACTCACGATTGCCGCTTCGCCAGGCGATTCCGATCACAGGACCGCTCCCCAACGCGCGGTAGCCGGTTCGCATCCGGTAGGTCGCGGCGGATTCGGCCTGGAGATAACCCGGCCGGCCGGGAAAAGCGGAGCGTTCGCGGCGAAAGAGACGCCCCAGACTTCCGGTTGCCAGTTGGCGATCGCAGGCAAGGGCGGCAGCGACAGGCGGATCGCGCCTCGCGACCACCGATGCTTTCGGAAATGACCGCGCGAGCAGGGAGACGAGGCGGGGGTCGCTTTCGACGATGACCGAAGTCCCTGTGTCGATTGCGTCCGGCACCATCGATGCGAACAGCAACTCGTCGCCTATGCCCTGCTCCCCCCACAGGACGACGGACCTGCCGCTTCCTCCATCCCATTCCGGCTGAGGAAAGGGGCGCATCGCCGCGCCTTCCGTCGTCGATCGCCACCGTCCCTCATAGGCATCGAACCCCGGCCCATATGCCCCGGTCAGCATCAGTGCCATGCCGAGATTCTTGCGGATCTCCATGTCGTCGGGCGCGAGTTCGGCGCCACGCCGGAAGGTCCCGACCGCCTTATCGACTTCGCCTAATTCTTGAAGGCATATTGCTAAATTATTGATAATACGAGGGTCATCTGGCGATATCTCCGCTGCACGCCGGTAGAATTTCAGGGCCTCATGCGTGCGGCCGGTCGCGCGGAGGGTGGTGCCCAGTTCCATCAACACGTCGGCGCGATCAGGGGCCATGGTCACCGCCGCTTCCAACGTCGCGGTCGCCTCCGTTAAGCGGCCTGCCTTGCGCTCGGCTTTGCCGCGGTTGACGAGAACCAGCGGTTCCTCCGGCAGAAGTGCGGCGGCGCGCGCGAAGGCCGACGCCGCTTGCGCGTCGTCGCCGCGTAATGCCAGCGCGACTCCAAGATTGTTGTGGGCTTCGCCGTCGTCGGGGGCTAGGGCGGTCGCACGGCGGAAGCTTTCGATCGCCCCCGTCAGATCACCGCTTCGCCGCCGCGCTATCCCCAGAGCCTGGTGAGCGGCGGCGCTTTGCGGGGCCAGGGCGACCGCCCGGGCGAACCATTCGGCAGCCCTGGCATTGTCGCCGCGGCCAAGGGCCGCCGCTCCTTCGCGGAGGGCGCGAAAGGCATCTGCGTCCGTATGCTCCTCAGAGGCCATGACCGGTTAGGGGGTCCGTGGTCCTCTGCGGCCGGCGGCCTTAGGGTCTACCCCATGGCCGGTGGCGGCAGAACACCCCGCAGAGCCTCGATCGCGCGGCCGATGCCGAGCAGGGTGTCATCGCGTTGGAACGGCCCGACGATTTCCATGCCGACCGGAAGCCCGCTCGCGGTGAGCCCGACCGGGAGGCTGAGGCAGGGTAGGCCCGCGTTGCTCGGCGGGTCCGTGTTCCGGATATAGGTGACGAACGTGGGAACCTGCTCGCCGTTCAGCTCTACCGTCTGATCCTGACCGATCGGCCTGGCCGGAAGCGGCGTCGTCGGCACGATCATCGCGGCGACGTCGTTATTGGTGAAATACTCGTTATAGGCCCGCTGCAGGTTGGGCCGATGCAGGGTCATCACCTCGCGATAGGCGGCCGCGGGCACAGCGTCGTCGCCCATCTGCGACATCAGAATCTGACGCTCTGCGTCTCCCGCCACCTGCTCGACGAGGTCGATCACGCTCATGCGCGACCCGGCCCGGTAGAGGTAGGCGCTCATCTCGCGCAAGACCTCGAACAGCACCAGTGGGAAACTCACCGCGCCGTTCAGCCCGCCGATATTCGGCATGTTGGCTTCGACGAGGATGGCGCCTGCGTTCGACAAGGCTTCGAGCGTCTCGTTGACCACGGCCTCGAGTTCCGGGTCGAGTCCTTCGTAGAAGTAGCGGCGGGGGACGCCGATGCGGATTCCCTCCAATCTGACGGTCGGCACGACGACATGCGGATGCCCGCAGACTTCGTCCATCAGAATGATGTCGTCGACGGTACGGCCCATCGGACCCGCCGTGTCGCGGGTATAGGACAGCGGTACGATTCCTGTCTGCGGCCAACGGCCGAGCGAGGGACGGAAGCCGACGATGCCGCAGAGCGCCGCCGGAATGCGGGTCGAGCCGCCCGTATCGGTGCCGAGACCGACGGGGAAAATCCTGGCGGCGACGGCTGCCGCGGTTCCGCCGCTGCTGCCGCCCGGGATCAGGGCCGGGTCGTAAGGATTGTGGACCGGGCCGAACGCCTGGTTGTTGCTGGTGATGCCGAAAGCGAGCTCATGCATGTTGAGCTTGCCCATCAGGATGCCATTGGCATCGAGAACCGACTGAAGGACGGGGGCGTTCGCGGGCGGGCGGAAGTCCTTGAGCGCCGGGGTGCCGCCGGTGGTCGGTAGGGCGGCGGAGTTGATGTTGTCCTTGACGGCGAAGGGCAGGCCGAACAGTGGCGCTGTCTCACGCCCTGGGCCGAAACGCGCGTCGACCGCCTTGGCGGACGCCATCATGCCTTCGGGATCCAGGGAGATGAAGGCATTCAGATCCCTGTAGCGCTCGGCGCGGGCGAGCAGCGCTTCCGCGTACTCCGTCGTCGACATCTGGCCGGCGGCCAGCGCCTGGACGGCCTGGACCGCCGTGAGGTCGCTCAGCTCATCGATCGCGGCTGCGGCGCCTCGGAACGGCCCCGAGGCGGCCAGCATGGCCGCCGCGCTGGCGGCCCCCAGCAACACTTCGCGTCGGCTCGGTCTGAACCCTTCCGCCATTTCGTCCCTGCTCCCTCGATAGGATTGCTTGTCGCGGCGCACAGTATCGTCCCGCCGCCGACGGCGGCAAGCGCCGGCCGGCCGGAAACGAAGGCGGCGTTTCGGGGCGGTTACTTTTCTGACATCTCTTCCGCGCGCCGTGCCTTGACCGCCTGGATCACCGGCCAGAAGTCGTAGCCGAGATAGACCTCGCTCTTGAAGGTCGAATAGCTGCCCGACTCGATCGAGCGATTGAGTTCCCGGACCTTAGCTGGAGGAACCTTCATCGTCACGACATGGCCGAAGCTCATGAGCTGAAGCCAGCTCACCACCTCGACGCCTTCCGGCGGGAACTTCTCGAAGAATCCGTTGGCCCGCAGATTCTCGCCCATCTGCTCGAGCGTCAGGTTCTGGGTGTGTTTCAGAAAGACCGTCACCATCACCCGATCGGAGTCGGGGGCGATCGATCCTGGGTCTTCGGCAGCCATCGAAGGTCCTTTCCATGTCAGACAGGCGAGAACTATCGCCGCCAAGGAGACGCGCTGGAACAGAGTCATTTCCACCTCGTGAAATGAATGCGTCGGTCACAGGACGGGGAAAGAGCGCGATACGACCTCCCGCGCAGCCCGCGGTCCTAGTCTACAGACTACCGATCCTGTGGCGGATAAGCGCGGCGTCGCGTGTGAACTGTTGGCGACGCGCGCGCGATGCGGCCACGAGCCTCGCTCGCTTGACGCCTTGCCGTCTGGGCACGATCCTTCCTCGCCGCCACCGTCGCCCAACATAGGAAAGCTGCGCGCATGCGATTCGCCGGGACCGAAAGCTACGTCGCCACCGAGGCCCTGATGGTCGCCGTCAACGCCGCCATCGCGCTGGAACGGCCGCTGCTGGTCAAGGGGGAGCCGGGGACCGGCAAGACCATGCTGGCGATCGAGATCGCCAAGGCGCTCGGTCTCGATCTCATCCGTTGGCACATCAAGTCGACGACCAAGGCGCAGCAGGGACTTTACGAATACGACGCGGTGTCGCGTCTCCGAGACTCACAGCTCGGCGATGAGCGCGTCGCCGACATCCGCAACTACATCCGTCATGGCACGCTATGGGAGGCGTTCACGGCCGACGAGCGCCCGGTGCTGCTGATCGACGAGATCGACAAGGCCGACATCGAGTTCCCGAACGACCTGCTGCTCGAACTCGACCGGATGGAGTTCTACGTCTACGAAACCGGAGAGCACGTCACCGCCCGCCACCGCCCGATCGTCGTCATTACCAGCAACAACGAGAAGGAACTGCCGGACGCCTTTCTGCGCCGCTGCTTCTTCCACTACATCCGCTTCCCCGACGCCGAGACCATGGCGGCGATCGTCGAGGTCCACTTTCCCGGCATCAAGAAGGCGCTGCTGCAGAACGCGCTGGAGGCGTTCTTCGAGCTTCGCGAAACGCCTGGCCTGAAGAAACGCCCCTCGACCTCCGAACTTCTCGACTGGATCAAGCTGTTGATGGTCGAGGACATCGACGTCGAGACGCTGAGGACGAAGGACAATTCGAAGGCGATCCCGCCGCTCTACGGAGCGCTGTTGAAGAACGAGCAGGACGTGCACCTGTTCGAGCGGATGGCGTTCCTCGCTCGTCGGCAGAAGGGATAGGAGAATAGCGATGGCGGCGCCTGCGCTTTTTGATCGTCATTCCCGCGAAATCGGGAATCCAGCCGCCGTGCCGCTTCCATGGGCTCCCGCCTGCGCGGGAGCGACGACCAAGAAGATGAAAGCCTGATGTTCGTCGACTTCTTCATGCAGCTTAAAGCGGCGAAGGTGCCGGTCTCGCTCCGCGAGTACCTGACGCTCATTGAGGCGCTGGAGAAGGGCTGCGCCAACTACGACGTCGACGACTTCTACTATTTGAGCCGTGCCGCGCTGGTGAAGGACGAGCGCAACCTCGACAAGTTCGACCGCGTCTTCGCCGAATACTTCAAGGGGCCGGAGCAGGCGGGCGAGGGGATCACCGCCGACATCCCCGAGGAATGGCTGCGGAAGATGATGGAGAAACACCTGACCGAGGAGGAGAAGGCCCAGATCGAGGCTCTCGGCGGTTGGGATAAGCTGATGGAGACCCTGAAGCAGCGGCTTGCCGAGCAGAAGGGGCGGCATCAGGGCGGCTCGAAATGGATCGGCACCGCCGGCACCTCGCCCTTCGGGGCCTGGGGCTACAACCCGGAAGGCGTGCGCATCGGCCAGGACGAAAGCCGCCACCGCCGGGCGGTCAAGGTCTGGGACAAGCGCGATTTCAAGAACCTGGACGATTCGGTCGTCATCGGCACCCGCAACATCAAGGTGGCGCTCCGGCGTCTTCGCCGCTTCGTCCGTGAGGGCGCGGCGGACGAGCTCGACCTTGACGGCACCATCCAGGCGACTGCCCACAATGGCGGTTGGCTCGACCTCAAACTCCGCCCGGAGCGGCACAACAGGGTCAAGCTGCTGCTGTTCCTCGATGTCGGCGGGTCGATGAACGTCCATACGCAAACCTGCGAGGAGCTGTTCTCGGCGGCTCGTGGCGAGTTCAAGCACCTCGAATACTTCTACTTCCACAACTTCCTCTATGAGAGCGTATGGCGCGACAACCGCCGTCGGGGCGAGGAGCGAATCCCGACTTGGGATGTGCTCAATACCTTCGGCTCGGACTACAAGGTGGTGTTCGTGGGTGACGCGGCGATGAGCCCCTATGAGGTCGCTTATCCGGGCGGCAGCGTCGAGCATTGGAACGAGGAGGCCGGGGCGGTGTGGATGCAGCGCTTGCTCGATCATTTCCCGGCGACGGTATGGCTGAACCCCGAGCCCCAGCAGACCTGGAGCTATACCCAGTCGACCACCATGATCCGTCAGATCATGGGCGACCGGATGTACCCGCTGACCCTGGAGGGGCTGGAAGCCGGTATGAAGGAACTGGCGCGTTAGCTGGCGCGCTCAACAAGAAATCGGAGAGGAAGGAACACTCATGTATCTCGTCACCGTCGAAATCGCCGTCGATCCCGACCGGGTGGAGGAGTTCCGCGTGATGGCGCTCCGCCACGCCAAGAACAGTTCGAGCGAGGCGGGCTGCCTGCGCTTCGATGTGAGCGAGTCCGAAAACGAGCCCGGCAAGTTCTTTATCTACGAGGTCTATCAGGACGCCGAGTCGCTCGAGGTTCACCGCAAGCAGCCCTACCTCGCCGAGTTCCGCGAAAAGAGCGGGCCGCTCATGAAGTCCCGCAAGCTCTCCACCTGGAACGGGCTCAACTGAGACGACAAGAACGGGAGGCAGCCATGTATGTGGTAACCGTCGAGTTTGACGTAATCAAAGGCAAGGAAGCGGAATTTCGGGCGGTCGCCCTTAAGCAGTCCGTCGACAGTCTGGAAGAGGACGGGTGCACTTGCTTCGATATCGGTGTGTCCGACGAGGACCCTTACAAATACATCTTCTACGAGGTCTATCACGACCGCGCCGCCTTCGAGGCCCATCTGAAGACGCCCTATCTGGAGGCGTTTCGCAAAAAGTCGGCCGAGCTGACGTCCAGCCGTCGCCGAATGACCTGGACGACGGAATAGAACCTGTCGTCATCGCGAGCCGGTGAAGCGATCCAGGGCTCCGGCTGGTGGATCGCCACGGCCCTGCGGGCCTCGCGATGACGGTAAAGACTGAGAACGGTGTCATCCTCGCGCGCGATGCGAGGATTTCAACAAAGGCCGGGCGGACCATGACTCGGCCGCGTACAGGGAGGAAGAGGCCGATGGCGGTCGTTCGTAACCACACCAAGGAAAAACTGGACGCCGGCGAGATTGCCGTCGGGATGGGCATCCGTATCGCCCGCACGGTCGAAATCGCCAAGATGGCCAAGGTCTGCGGCTTCGACTGGCTGTTCATCGACATGGAGCACAGCCCGATGTCGATGGACACCACCGTGCAGATCAGTGTTGCTGCCCTCGATGCCGGGATCACGCCGCTCGTCCGTACGCCGGGGCATGAGCACTATCATGCGACCCGCGCCCTCGACGGCGGCGCCCAGGGCATCGTGGTGCCCCATGTGAGCACCGTGGAGGAGGCGAAGCGGGTCGCCGGCAACTGCCTCTATCCGCCGGCCGGGCACCGCTCGGTGGTCGGCGGTCTTGCCCAGCTCGAATTCGGGGCGATGCCGATGGCCGAGGCCAACCGCACGCTGAACGACAACACGCTGGTCGTGGTGATGCTGGAGAGCCCCGAGGCGATCGCCGATGCCGACGCGATCGCCGCGGTCGAGGGGGTCGACATCCTGCTGATCGGGACCAACG
>PBKC01000062.1 GCA_002721365.1 Rhodospirillaceae bacterium
CACGACATCCCGTCGACATGGTTCATCCCCGGCGTCGTCATCGACTCGCACGAGGCCGCCTGCGAGCAGGTGGTCGCAGCCGGCCACGAGATCGGCCATCACGGCTATTCCCACGTCCCGCCGGCCGCCATGGCGCGGGAGAAGGAAGAAGCGGAAATGATCCGCGCGCGGGAGTGCATCAAGCGGATCGCCGGCCGCTATCCGCGCGGCTATCGCTCGGCCGCCTGGGACCTCGGCCCCAACACCATCGACCTGCTGCTCACCCACGGCTTCGACTATGAGAGCAGCATGATGGGGAACGACTATTCCCCCTATTTCGCCCGGCGCGGCGACAAGCCCACGGTCGACGAGCCGTTCGTGTTCGGTGAGGAAACCCGGCTGGTCGAGATGCCGATCAGCTGGACACTCGACGACTACCCGCATTTCGAGTTCGTCCGCACCAAGGACTATGTCCTGCCCGGCCTGATGAACGCGGGGTCGGTGCTGGAGAACTGGATCGACGAGTTCGTCTACATGGCGAGGGTCACCGAATGGGGCGCCCTCACCTACACCTTCCATCCCTTCGTGATCGGCCGCGGCCACCGCATGCTGGCGCTGGAGAAGCTGATCCTGCGGCTGAAGGAGATGGACGCGGTGTTCCTGCCCATGGAAGCCGTGGTCGATGAGTTCCTGTCGCGAAACGCCGCCCCGTCCTGAGAGCGCTCGACGCCGCGCCCCCTTCCGAGAAGGAGCGATCATGATGACCGCCGAACGCCGCAACGGACCGTCTTCCTTTCGCGTCGGGCTTGCCGGTCTGGCCGTCGCGGCCGCCATCGCCTGTGCTCCTGTCCGAACGGCGGAGGCAGCCGACACCTTCGTGTTCGCCAACACCAGCGAATACGACACCATGGACCCGCATCTCACCTTCGATGTCGGACGGGTGGCCTATCGCCTCAATCTCTATGACGGCCTCATGAGGTGGGAGGACAACCCGCCGAAGCTCGAGCCGTGGCTCGCCAGTGGCTACACGATCAGCGACGACGGGCTGACCTATACCTTCATCCTGCGGGAGGGCGTCGAATTCCATGACGGCAGCGAGCTGACCGCCCACGACGTCGTCTACAGCATGGAGCGCATCCTGGCGCTGAAGAAGGGCGCGGCGAGCCTGTTCGCGCCGCTGGTCGAGCCCGGCAGCACCACCGCGCCCGATGACTACACGGTGATGTTCAAGCTGACGCGGCCGGCGGCGATCTTCCTGTCGATCGTGCCGGAAATCCACGTCGTCAACGCCGACCTCATCGAAAAGCATGCCAAGGACGGCGACTGGGGCACGGACTGGCTCGCCACCCACGATGCCGGTTCGGGCTCGTTCAAACTGCGCCGCTTCGACCCGGCGATCGGCTTCCAGGCCGAGCGTTTCGAGGACCATTTCCTCGGCTGGGGTGAGAACTACCTCGACCGGATCGAGTTCCGGACGGTGCGCGAGGCGACGACGCGGGTGCTGGGCCTGATCAAGGGCGATTTCGACGGCACCGACGGCTACCTGCCGCGCGATCAGGTGGCCCGCCTCACCGAGGCCAAGGGGGTGAAGGTTCTCGAGGAGCAGTCGATGCGCCTCGCCGTGGTCCAGATCAACACCCAGCGTCCGCCCCTCGACGACGTCCATGTCCGCCGCGCGATCAGCTACGCCTTCGACTATGACGGGGTGATCGACAACATGCTCGGCGGCACCGTCGAGCGCAACGGCGCCCCGATCCCGAAGAACCTGTGGGGATATCCGGAGGACGCCGAGGTCTACAGCTACGATATCGACAAGGCCAAGGTCGAGCTCGCCGAGGCGGCGAAGCCCGTCGAGCGGGCGCTGAGCATTCACCCCATGGTCGGCTACAACCAGACCGACCAGATGGCGCTGATCCTCCAGAACGGCCTTCGCAAGATCGGCATCGACGCCCGCATCACGCCGGAGACCTGGCCGACCCTGGTCGGCAAAACGGCGAGCCCCGACACTGCCCCCGACATCTGGCTACACTGGGTCAGCACCTATTACGCCGACCCGCACAACTGGATTGGGGAGATGTACGACTCCGCCAACCGGGGCACCTGGAAGGCGTCGAGCTATTACCGGACCCCGGAGGTCGATGCGCTTCTGGAAGACCCCCTGACCCTGACCGACCAGGATGCCCGCGCCGAGAAGTACGCGGCGGCGGCGAGGATCGTCGTCGCCGAGGCGCCGGGGCTCTGGATCTACAACACCAAATGGTACGGCCCCTACGCCGACAAGGTCGAAGGGGTGCGCTTCTCGCCGGTCGGCGACGGGCAGGAAATGCGCTGGATCTACTTCAAGGATTGACGGAGCCGTCCCGTCTCCCCATTCCATCGCCGATGACGGTGATCGGATGGGCGACGGCAGGTTGATCGGACGATTCCGCACGAGGCCCGCGGCCCCACGGTCGATCGCCGCGCACGCCGTAGGGGGCGACCGCCTGCTCGGGCTCGGGCTGATCGCCTCGTCGGTCCTGCTGGTGGTGGGCTGGACGGCGCCGATCATGACCGTGAAGCGCCTGTTCCTGTTCGGAGACGAGCTTTCGGTCTTGCAGGGACTGTTCGTGCTCGCCGATCACGGCGATCTCGGCCTGCTCGCCATCCTCACCCTGTTCACGATCGTCTTTCCGATCGCCAAGCTGATCCTCGCCTTCCGCCTGTGGCGCCATGGCGACGTCACCGAGCCCCGCTTCGAACGCCACCTCAGACGTGTCGAGACGCTTGGCCGCTGGTCGATGCTCGACGTCTTTCTGGTGTCGCTGACGGTGGCCGCGGTCGAGGGCAGCCTCATTGCCGATATCCACCTGCATTGGGGCCTCTACGTCTTCACCGCCGCGGTGATCCTCTCCATGATCACCTTCTCCCGCATGACCATGATCGCCGCCCGCATGGCCAAGGGAATCTATCCCTGAAGCCGGCGCGCGGCCTTCCCCCCTCCCCGCCCCTCCCCCTGAAGGGAGAGGGGGAAAAGTGCTGAGCCAGGGCAGGTGACGAGACGGAATCCCCTCTCCCGAGAGGGGGAGGGTTAGGGAGGGGGCGACCTACGCCGCGGCCCCCGAGGATTCCCTCTACCTCACAGCGGGATGTTGGCGTGCTTCTTCCACGGGTTCTCCAGCTTCTTGTCGCGGAGAAGGCGGAGCGAGCGGCAGATTCGCCAGCGGGTGTTCTGGGGCATGATCACGTCGTCGATGAAGCCGCGGCTGGCGGCGACGAAGGGGTTGGCGAACTTGGACCTGTATTCTTCGGTCTTCTCTTCGACCGCTGCGGGGTCCGAGATCGAGCCACGGAAGATGATCTCGACCGCCCCCTTGGGCCCCATCACCGCGATCTCGGCGCTGGGCCACGCATAGTTCACATCGCCGCGGAGATGCTTCGACGCCATGACGTCGTAGGCGCCGCCATAGGCCTTACGGGTGATGACCGTGATCTTCGGCACCGTCGCCTCGGCATAGGCGAACAACAGCTTCGCGCCGTGCTTGATGATGCCGCCGAATTCCTGGGCGGTTCCGGGAAGGAAGCCCGGCACGTCGACGAAGGTGACGATCGGAATGTTGAAGCAATCGCAGAAACGGACGAAGCGCGCCGCCTTCCGCGAGGAATCGATGTCGAGGCAGCCGGCCAGCACCATCGGCTGGTTGGCGACGACGCCGACGGTCGAGCCTTCCATGCGGGCGAAGCCGACGACGATGTTGCGGGCGTAGGCCGGCTGGATTTCGAAGAAGTCGGCCTCGTCGACGACTTTCAGGATCAGTTCCTTGATGTCGTAGGGCTGGTTCGGGTTCGGCGGGACCAGGGTATTGAGTGAGGACTCCATGCGCTCGGCCGGATCGGCGGTCGGCCGGGTCGGTGGCGGCTGGCGATTGGACAGCGGCAGGAAGTCGACCATGCGGCGGAGACTCGCCAGCGCCTCGACGTCGTTGTCGAAGGCGCGGTCGGCGACGCCCGACTTCTGGGTGTGGGTCAGCGCGCCACCCAGTTCCTCATGGGTCACCGTCTCGTGGGTCACGGTCTTCACGACGTCGGGGCCAGTGACGAACATGTAGGACGAGTCCTTCACCATGAAGATGAAGTCGGTCATGGCGGGGGAATAGACGGCGCCGCCCGCGCAAGGACCCATCACCATGGATATCTGCGGGATCACGCCCGAAGCCATCACGTTCCGCTGGAACACCTCGGCATAGCCCGCAAGCGAGGCCACGCCCTCCTGGATGCGGGCGCCACCCGAATCGTTGAGGCCGATCACCGGCACGCCGATCTTCATCGCCTGGTCCATGACCTTGCACAGCTTCTCGGCGTGCGCCTCGCTCAGGGAACCGCCGAACACGGTGAAGTCCTGGCTGAAGACGAAGACGGGCCGGCCGTTGATGGTGCCGTGGCCGGTGACGACGCCGTCGCCCGGCACCCGCTGCTCCTCCATGCCGAAATCCGAGCAGCGGTGCTCGACGAACATGTCGTATTCCTCGAACGAGCCGTCATCGAGGAGCAGTTCCAGCCGCTCGCGGGCGCTCAGCTTCCCCTTGGCGTGCTGTGCCTGCACCCGCCGCTCGCCGCCGCCGGCTCGTGCCGCCGCCCGCATGCGTTCAAGCCGCCCGATGATGTCGTCCATTCTGCCCCCCGATAGCTCGCTGCTTTGGCGCGAGGCGCGCCTTCGTGACCGGTCGATGACATAGCAGGGAACGGGGCGTTTGGGGACCGCCTTCGACGATCAAGCCACCTTTACCAGCGTCATGAAGCGCTCGGCGTCGCCGATGTCGCGGGCGATGATCTCGCGGCGCCGGGTCAGCTCCTCGTCCTCGCCCCAGGTCTCGATGCTGTAGGATTCGTCGATCTGACTGACCTCGAAAGCGCGGGCGGCATCGATCTCGCCTTCGAGCAGGGCCAGCCCGACGATCAGCGAACCCGATGCGACCACGGCGGCATTCAAGGCCACCAGCGTCAGGTCGTCGCGATCCGCCACCGCCGCATGGAGGGACCGGAGCGCCTCCTCCGACTGGGCTTGCGGCATGACGCCGTCGACGACCGTCAAGCGCGCGTCGAACCGCATCAGCGCCCAGTCCAGAAGGGGCTGCCACGCATCGCTCTGGCGCTCGGCCAACTCCGGCGGATGTTCCGCGCGGTAGCAGAGAAGATCGGTCTGGGCGTAGCCGGCGATCTCCTTGACCACAGCGTCGCGATTGCCGGCCACCCTGTCGACCGCGGTGCAGGCAAGGCGCATCAGCGGCATCGACAACGGCTCCACCTCCTTCCCCTGCCCCGCCCATTCCCCGGCGATCGCCTCGGCCAGAGGGGCGGAAGGGACGATCAGCGGCCGCTTGGCCGGCGTCCGGATCGGTTTCCCATCGAGATGAACGGCGAACCCGCCCTCGGCGGGGGCGGCGACAGCGGTCTTGTAGAAACGTCTCATGGGCCTTCCTGACGAAGCGAAACGACCTGTTCTCCATTTTCTGTCATTGCCGGGCTCGACCCGGCAATCTCCGGACCACACTGGGAGATGCCCAACTCAAGGCCGCGCACGACAGAGAGCAAAGGCTTATCGGTCACGATCGGCGAGTTCAGCCAGGACCAACTCCAGGTCGGCGAAGGTCGGGGCGACGGCCACCGCACCTGCCGCACTCAGTTCCTCGGGCGGATGATAGCCCCAGCCGACCCCAATCCCGGTGGCACCGGCTCGGCGCGCCATTTCGATGTCGTAGCTGATGTCGCCGATCATCGCCGTCGCCGTCGGCGACGTGCCGCAATCGGCGATCGCCCGCCGGACCATCTCCGGATGCGGTTTGCTGGGGGCGTCGTCGGCGGTCTGCAGAGTGACGAAATAATGCCCGAGCCCGGTGCGTTCCAAGACGCCGAGAAGACCGCGGCGGGATTTCCCCGTGGCGATCCCCAGAAGGTAGCCGGCATCGTCAAGGCGCTTCAGGGTATCGGCGACACCAGGGAACAGGACTTCCTCATGCTCACCGGCTTCTCGGATCGCGCGGAACGCTTCGCGATACGCCTCGGCCATGATGCTGTGGTCGTCGGGCGAGGCTTCGGGGCGCAGCACGGCCATCGCCTCGACCAGCGACAGTCCGACGATGCGCCGCACGCGCTCCGGTTCTGGCACTTCGCCCAGGCCCAGCGCCGCGTAGGTATCGACCATGGCGGCGACGATTCCGTGCTGGCTGTCGACGAGGGTCCCGTCGCAGTCGAAGATCACCAGCCGCGGTTCACCGGTCATGAGCCGCTCCCGCCTCGACGCGCAATCCGAACTATCCTTCCCGGCGCCGTGACGGACCGCTTTCCAGCGCCACTTCCAGCCCCAGCTCCTTGACCGTCCGGCGGAAATGTTCGGGCAGCGGTGCCGTCACATGGCCCGTCCCCTTGTCGGGGTGGGGGTAGGTCAGCTCACGTGCATGCAGATGAAGTTGCCGCGGCAGGTCCATGCCCTCGATGAACGCGCCGGCGCCACCATACTTCCCGTCGCCCAGGATCGGCGTCCCCAGCAAAGCGCAGTGGACGCGGAGCTGGTGGGTGCGCCCGGTGCGCGGCCGCAACTCGACCAGCGCGGCATGGCGGCCGGCGCTGTCGAGAACCCGATAGTCCGTCACCGCCGGTTTGCCGTCATCGACCTCCGCCATCATACGCTCGCCGCCCGGCCCGGCCACTTTGGCGACCGGCGCGCTGAGCCGCCCTTCGCGGGGGGTAGGCACCCCGACCACCACCGCCCAGTAGATCTTCTCGACCTCGCCTTTCTTGAAGGCAGCGGTGAGCTTCGCCGCCGCCGAGGCGCTGCGCGCGAGCAGCAGGACGCCGCTCGTATCCTTGTCGAGGCGGTGAACCAGCCGCGGACGTTCGGACGAATCGAAGCGCAGGGCATCAAGCGCCGCATCGACATGGCTCGCCTGCCCGGTGCCGCCCTGCACCGCGAGCCCGGCCGGTTTGTCGATGGCGATCACCTGGCCGTCGCGATGGAGGACTCGCGCCTTGAGCAGCGCCGCCTGCTTCGGGTCCACGGCCGGCCGCGGCGGTTTGCTGCCTTTCTCCGACTCCGTGGGCAAGGGCGGGATGCGGATCGCCTGACCGGGCGACAGCCTTTCGTTCGCCTTGGCCCGACTGCCATCGACCCTTACCTGCCCGGTGCGGAGCAGCTTCTGAAGATGGCCATGGCCGAGGCCCGGAAAATGCCGGGCGAACCAGCGGTCGAGCCTCAGGTCGCCCTCGTCTGGAGCGACGACGATGGTCGTCACGCCGCTCATGGCAGAAGAGCGCGCATGCCGTGATAGCCGGCAAGGCAGGCGCCGATCGCGACCAGCACGGAAGCGCCGACATAGAGCAGCGCCGATCCGACCTCGCCCCGCTGCAACAGCACCAGCGTGTCGAGCGAGAACGAAGAGAAGGTGGTGAAGCCGCCCAGCAGCCCGACGATCAGGAAACCGCGCACAGCGCCCCCGAAGCCGTGATACTCGATCACGAAGGCGACGAGGATGCCCATCAGGAGCGAGCCGAGAACGTTGCAGAACAGGATGCCGTAGGGAAAGTCGGCGCCCAACCGATGCAGGACCCAGCCGCCGACGAAATGCCGGCTGACCGCTCCCAGCGCGCCACCCGCGGCGATCGCCGCCACCAAACCGCTATTCCCCATTCTCCGCCCCCGCTCGACGTTCGTCTCTCAGCCGCTGCCAATATGCCAGACGCTTGGCGATCTCGCGTTCGAACCCGCGTTCGGTCGGCGAATAGAACCGCTGACGTTTCATCTCGTCCGGGAAATAGTCCTGGCCGGAGAAAGCATCGGGGCTCTCATGGTCATAGGCATAGCCGGCACCGTACCCCAGATCGCGCATCATCCGGGTGGGCGCATTGAGGATGTGCTTGGGCGGCATCAGCGAGCCGAACTCCTTCGCCGCGCGGTTGGCGGCGCCGAGCGCCTTATAGGCGGCGTTCGACTTGGGCGCGGTGGCCAGATAGAGCACACATTGGGCGATCGCCAGTTCCCCTTCCGGCGAACCGATGAAGTCGTAAGCGTCCTTGGCGGCGATCGCCAGCGTGAGAGCTTGCGGATCGGCGAGCCCGACGTCTTCGGACGCGAAGCGAACGAGACGGCGGAGGATGTAGAGCGGCTCCTCGCCCCCCGCCAACATGCGTGCCAGCCAGTAGAGCGAGGCGTCGGCATCCGAGCCGCGCAGCGACTTGTGCAGCGCGCTGATGAGATTGTAATGGCCTTCCTGCGCCTTGTCGTAGAGGGGCGCCCGCTTCTGCACCGTATCGAGAAGGGCCGTGGTATCGAGCGGCTTCTCGGCCTTGAGCGCGAACAACTCCTCGGCGAGGTTGAGAAGATAACGGCCGTCGCCGTCGGCGATGGCGCGGAGCATGGCCCGGGCGTCGTCGTCGAGCGGGACGGTCCGCTCCTCCTCCTTTTCAGCCCGGGTAAGAAGCGCCTCCAAGGCACGGTCGTCGAGGCGGTTGAGAACGAGGACCTGGCAGCGGGACAGAAGCGCCCCATTAAGCTCGAACGACGGGTTTTCGGTCGTCGCGCCCACCAGAACGACCGTCCCATCTTCGACATAAGGCAGGAAGGCGTCCTGCTGGGACCGGTTGAAGCGATGAATCTCGTCGACGAACAGAAGTGTCCCTTCGCCCGTCTCGCGCCGCCGCCGCGCCGCCTCGAACGCCTTCCGCAGGTCGGCGACGCCTGAGAACACGGCCGACAAGGGCTCGAAATAGAGCTTGGTGTGCTTGGCGAGCAGCCGGGCGATGGTCGTCTTGCCAGTCCCCGGCGGTCCCCAGAGAATGATCGAGGCGAGGCGGCCGGAAGCGAGCATGCGCCCGATCGGCGCCTCGGGGCCCAGGAGATGATCCTGGCCCACCACCGTGTCGAGCGCCGCCGGGCGGAGCCGGTCGGCGAGCGGGCGTGGCGCCCCCGCCTCCAGCCCGGCAGCCTCGAACAGGTTCGCCATCAGACGTGAACCGTCACGCTCATCTGCTTGCCGTCGCGGCGGATGGTCACGCGCCACTCCGACTCAGGCTGGTCGAGAAGCCGTTCGAGCCGGGCCGTATCCGTGACCTGTGAATCGTTGATCGACTGGATGATGTCGCCCGGTCTGAGACCGAGCCGGGCAGCAAGTCCGCCCTGGACCTCCAGCACCACGACCCCGGTCTCCATGGGATCGAAGCCGATCTCCTCCGCGAACGCAGGCGACAGATTGGCAACCCGCGCGCCGGACAACGGATTGCGACCACGGACGTCACGCACATCCCGCGGCGGCATCTCCGGCGGCGCCATCAGCGCGACAGTCAGCCGGCGCTCACGCCCTTCCCGGAGGATTGTAAGCTCCGCGGTGCCTTCCGCCTTATGCATCCCGATCCGATAGCGAAGCCCTTGCGGATCGTAGATCTCCCGTCCATCCACGGCGGTCACGACGTCGCCGACCTGGAGCCCGGCGCTATGGGCCGGTCCCTTGGGATAAACATCGTTCACCACCACGCCGACCGGTCGATCGAGCCCCATGGAGTCGGCGAGTTCGGAGGTCACCGCCTGACCGTCGGCACCAAGCCAGGGCCGGACCACCTTGCCGCCGTCCGTGATCCCGGCGACGACCGAGGCGACCAGATTCGAGGGAATGGCGAAACCGATCCCCACCGACCCGCCGCTCCGGGAGAAGATAGCGGTGTTGATCCCGATCAGCTTGCCGTCCAGGGTCACCAACGCTCCGCCGGAATTGCCGGGATTGATGGCCGCGTCGGTTTGAATGAAGGATTCGAAGTCCGAGACGCCGGTCATCGTTCGGGCCACGGCCGAGACGATGCCGCTGGTCACCGTCTGACCGACACCAAACGGGTTGCCGACCGCCAGAACCAGATCGCCGACCTGGATCGAGTCCGAATCCCCTAGGGTGATGCTGGGGAGCGGCGTCGACCCCGCGTCGATCTTGAGTACCGCCAGATCCGCGCGTTCGTCCGTACCCAGGACCTCCGCCGGGAACTCTCGACGATCGGAGAGCGCCACCGTGATCTCGTCGCTGCCTTCGATGACGTGATGGTTGGTGACGATGATCCCTTCGCTGCTGACGATCACACCCGATCCCAGCGAATTCTCGACCCGCTTCTGCGGACGGCCGAAAGGCGAGTTCTCACCGAAGAAGCGGCGGAAGAACGGATCGTCGAGGAACGGCGAAAGCGGCCGCGATTGCACGACGCGGCGCGTATAGATGTTCACCACCGCGGGCGACACGGTCTTCACCACCGGCGCGTATGAGAGCAGCACCTCCGACCGCGATTGCGGAACTACCCGTTCCGCCGCCTGCGAGACAGAACCGGCGGCGAGAGTGATGACGAACAAACAAAAGGCCAAACGACGGATCATCGATCCTCCCCGAAACCACTTGCCGGTCTAGATCAAGAGTCACGCCTCGCGCCCGAACGGTATGAGGCGATTGCGCGCTAAGCTGCCTTCCTCAGATAAGCGTTTGCCCCAGATGCGAAAAGGGCAGCCCAAAGGACTGCCCCGATCGCATGGTTCCGGCCGGCACTGATGATCAGGCCTCGGCCATCTCCTCCTCGGCCACCTGAACCGGGCCGGAGTCGAGCCCCTTGGCCTCGGGGTCGCGATCCACGAGTTCGATCACGGCCATCGGCGCATCGTCGCCATAACGACGGCCGGCGCGCAGGACGCGGGTATAGCCTCCCGGACGCTCGGCGTAACGCGAGCCGAGGGTGTCGAACAGCTTGCTGACGATCACCCGATCACCGCCGAGCTGAGACAGCGCCTGACGGCGCGCATGAAGGTCGCCACGCTTACCCAGCGTGATCAGCCGCTCGACGATCGGCCGGAGGTCCTTCGCCTTCGGCAGCGTCGTGGTGATCTGCTCATGCTTGATCAGCGCCGCAGCCATATTGGCGAACATCGCCGAACGATGGCTGCTCGTGCGACCGAGCTTTCTTCCTTTCAACCGATGGCGCATGGCCAACTCTCCCCAGACATCAATAAGAGGGCGTTCCGGGCCCTCAGAACGGCTCTTCCAGCCTCTTGGCCATTTCCTCGATGTTCTCGGGCGGCCAGTTCGGAATCTGCATGCCGAGATGAAGGCCCATCTGCGTGAGGACCTCCTTGATCTCGTTCAACGACTTGCGGCCGAAGTTCGGCGTGCGCAGCATCTCGGCTTCGGTCTTCTGAACCAGATCGCCGATATAGATGATGTTGTCGTTCTTGAGGCAATTCGCCGAGCGTACCGAAAGCTCGAGTTCGTCGACCTTGCGCAGCAGGTTCGGATTGAACGCCGGTTCGACCGCGCTCTCCTCGCGAACCTCCGCCGCCGGTTCCTCGAAGGTCACGAACAGGCTGAGCTGGTCGGTAAGGATACGGCCGGCAAGCGCCACCGCGTCCTCCGGCGACACCGTGCCATCGGTCGACACCAGCAGCGAAAGCTTGTCGTAGTCGGTGACCTGACCGACACGGGTGTTCTCGACCTTGTAGGTGACCTTGCGGACCGGACTGAACAGGGCGTCGATCGGAATCAGGCCGATCGGAGCATCCGCCGGACCGGTTCTGCGAAGCCGGGACATACCCCTTACCGCTCTCGACCGTCATCTCGAAGTGAACGGTCGTGTCATTGTCCAGCGTGCAGAGGACGAGATCCTTGTTCATGATCTCGACATCGTGACCGGTTTCGATCTGCCCGGCCGTCACCTCGCCCGGACCGGTCGCCACCAGGGTGACGCGCTTCGGCCCTTCGCCATGCAGGCGCACGGCCACGGACTTCAGGTTCAGAACGACGTCGGTCACGTCTTCCCGCACACCCGGAATCGACGAGAACTCGTGCAGCACGCCATCGATCCGAAGCGTGGTGATCGCGGCACCGCGGAGCGAAGACAGAAGAACACGCCTGATAGCGTTGCCCAGTGTCAGCCCGAAACCGCGCTCCAGCGGTTCGGCGATCACCGTCGCCTCGCGTGCCGGATCGTGGCCCGGCTCGATAACGAGCTTCGACGGCTTGATCAGATCCTGCCAGTTCTTCTGAATCACGAACTTGACCCCTTAGCTTGGTCGACCTGCGGCATCGACCTTCCGCAGCCGATAGATATCGAATCGCGGACGGCCGGGCACGGTTGCCCGGCCCGCCGCCTCGCCGACGACTCGCTTGTTACACCCGGCGGCGCTTCGGCGGCCGGCACCCGTTGTGGGGGATCGGCGTCACGTCGCGGATCGCGGTGATGGTGAAGCCCACCTGCTGAAGCGACCGCAGCGCGGATTCGCGTCCGGACCCCGGCCCCTTCACCTCGACCTCCAGCGTCCGCACGCCGTGCTCCGCCGCCTTGCGGCCGGCATCCTCGGCTGCGACCTGCGCCGCGTACGGAGTCGACTTCCGCGATCCCTTGAAGCCCTGCGATCCCGCAGACGACCAGGCGATCGCGTTGCCCTGCACGTCGGTAATGGTAATAGTCGTATTATTGAAGGACGCGTTCACGTGCGCGACGCCCGAACTGATGTTCTTGCGTTCGCGGCGCCTGACGCGACCGCCGGTATCTCTCGCCATTCGATTATGCCTTCGAGCGGTTTCGGGCTAAGCCTTCTTCTTGCCTGCAATAGGCCGCGCCTTGCCCTTGCGGGTGCGCGCATTGGTATGCGTGCGCTGACCACGGACGGGCAGGCCGCGCCGATGGCGCAGGCCGCGGTAGCAGCCGAGGTCCATCAGACGCTTGATGTTCATCGCGATGTCACGACGCAGATCGCCTTCGGTGCGATGCTCGGCGTCGATGATCTCACGCAGGCGCTGCAGCTCGCCCTCGGTGAGGTCGCTGACCCGCCGCTCGGCCGGCACACCGGCCTGATCCCGAATGGCGCGCGCCTTCGTACGGCCAATGCCGTAGATATAAGTAAGGGCGATTTCCACCCGCTTGTTCGTAGGAACGTTTACGCCTGCGATACGTGCCACGCGCGCATCTCCTGACAGTTTTCTTCGCTATGGGAGCGCCCCGACACGCCCGGTTCGGGGGCTGCTAATATAAGGAACGCCATCCTCAAGTCAACGCCCGGTTCCGGCGGCCAAAGCTTCTTCGATCTCTTTGGTGACAAGGTCGATATCAGCCATCCCGTCGACCCGTACCAGTTTCCCCTGTGCCTGGTAGTAGGGAAGCAGCGGCGCCGTCTGTTCATGATAGGCGACGAGCCTAGCCCGCACGGTTTCGGGATTGTCGTCCTTGCGCCGGGTGAACTCCGTGCCGCCGCATTCGTCGCAAACGCCCGGCTTCCGGGTCGGCTTGGTGACGTCGTTGTAGCCCGCACCGCAGGAGGCACAGGTGAAGCGACCGCTGATCCGCTCGACCATCATGTCGTCGTCGACACCGAACTCGATGACCTTGCCGATCGGAGTCCCCTTTTCGGCCAGCAGCTTGTCGAGCGCTTCGGCCTGAGCCGTGGTCCGCGGGAAACCATCGAGGATGAACCCCTCGCGGCAATCCGGCTGGTCGATCCGTTCGGCGATCATCGCGATCATGATGTCGTCCGACACCAGACCACCCGCCTCCATGATCGCCTTGGCCTTCTTTCCGACCTCGGTTCCGGCGGCGACGGCCGCCCGGAGCATGTCGCCGGTCGACAGATGCGCCAAGCCATGCCGCTCCTTCAGCCGTGCGGCCTGGGTTCCCTTTCCGGCGCCCGGAGGCCCCAGCAATATCAGATTCATCCGCGCCTCCCCCTGAGCTTGGCCTTCTTGATGAGACCTTCGTACTGATGCGCCAGCAGATGGGAGTGAACCTGAGCCACGAAATCCATCGTCACGTTGACGACGATCAGCAGACTGGTCCCGCCGAAATAGAACGGCAGGGCGTATTGCGAGATCAGGAATTCCGGCAGCATGCAGACCAGCGCCAGATAGAGAGCGCCCACCGCCGTCAGCCGTGTCAGTACATAGTCGAGATAATCGGCCGTGTTCTTGCCCGGCCGGATCCCGGGAATGAAGCCACCATACTTCCTGAGGTTCTCCGCCGTGTCGGCCGGATTGAACACCACCGAGGTGTAGAAGAACGCGAAGAAGATGATCAGCCCGGCATAGAGCGCCATGTAAAGCGGCTGCCCATGAGCCATGTCCCGCGTCGCCGCCTCGAGCCATGCCGGCCCGTCCCCGGCCGAGAAGCTGACCGCCGTCACCGGCAGCAGCAGCAGCGAGCTCGCGAAGATCGGCGGAATAACGCCCGCGGTATTCAGCTTGAGCGGCAGATGCGAGGTCTCACCGCCGAACATCCGGTTGCCGACCTGCCGCTTCGGATACTGGATATGGATCCGACGCTGCGCCCGTTCCATGAACACGATGAAGGTGATCACACCGACGATCATCACCAGCATGAACAAGATGAACAGCGGCGACAGGGCGCCGGTCCGTCCCAGCTCCAAGGTGCTGACCAGGGCCGTCGGCAATTGCGCGACGATGCCGGCCATGATGATCAGCGAGATGCCGTTGCCGATCCCCCGCGCGGTGATCTGCTCACCGAGCCACATCAGGAAGATCGTGCCGCCGGTGAGCGTCACCACCGTGGTGAAGCGGAAATAAAGGCCGGGATCGATCACGGCACTGCCCTGACTGCCCTGCATCCCTTCGAGCCCGGTCGCGATGGCGAAGCCCTGCACCGCCGCCAACAACACAGTCCCGTACCTGGTGTACTGGGTGAGCTTGCGCCGGCCGGCCTCTCCTTCCTTCTTCAGCTGATCGAGCTGGGGAGAGACCGTCGTCATGAGCTGAATGATGATCGATGCCGAGATGTACGGCATGATGTTCAGCGCGAAGATGGTCATCCGCTGCAGTGCGCCGCCGGTGAACATGTTGAACATGCCCAGGATTCCGCCGGCGTTCTGCTGGTAGATCTCGTTCAGCACCACCGGGTCGATGCCCGGCAGTGGCACGAACGTCCCCAGCCGATAGATGATCAGCGCGCCCAGCGTGAACCACAGCCGCTTCTTGAGCTCCGTGGCCTTGGCAATGGCGCCGAAGTTGATGCTTGCCGCGAGTTGTTCGGCAGCAGATGCCATGCTCGATGAACTCCGGTGGGGTTAGGACTGGGCGTCCGATCCTTCAGCCGCCGCCTTCTCCGGCTTCGGCTCGGTCTCGGTCACCTTACCCCCCACCTTTTCGACCGCGGCAACGGCCGCCTTCGACGCACGCGCCACCTCGATGGTGAGCCCCGCCTTCAACTCCCCCTTCGCCAACAGGCGCACGCCACGGCCCGGCTTCTTCACGAGCCCCAATGTCCGCAGCACATCGGCCGTCACCGGCGCGGCCGCATCGAGCTTGCCGTTGTCCACGGCCTGCTGAAGCGAACCGAGGTTCACGATCTCGTACTCGTGCCGGAAGATATTGTTGAAGCCGCGCTTGGGCAGGCGACGATGGAGCGGCATCTGGCCGCCCTCGAACCCCTTGATCGCGACGCCGCTGCGCGCTTTCTGGCCCTTGTGCCCCTTGCCGCTGGTCTTGCCGAGGCCCGAGCCGATTCCCCGCCCGAGGCGCTTCCGCGAATGGGTGGCGCCGGCGTTGTCCCTGATTTCGTTCAGCTTCATGCGATCTAATCCTTTGGTCCGCGGTAGCAGGACCCGTCGCTACTTGATTTCTTCGACCTTGATCAGATGGCCGACCTTATTCACCAGCCCCTTGATCACCGGGGTCTCCTCAAGTTCGCGGGAGCGGTGCATCTTGTTGAGGCCGAGCGCCACCAGCGACGCCCGCTGATCCTTCGGGCGTCCGATCGGGCTGCCGGTCTGCGTGATCCGAATCTTCCGGCTCACGATGCGTACTCCCGTGCCTCGGCTCCACCTTCGCGGCGGCCGACGATATCGCTCACCTTCTTGCCGCGACGGGACGCCACGGCGCGGGGTGACATCGTCCGGCTGAGCGCGTCGAACGTCGCCCGGACCATGTTGTGCGGATTGGACGTGCCGATCGACTTGGTGACCACGTCGTGGACGCCCAGGGTTTCGAACACCGCGCGCATCGGACCACCGGCGATGATGCCGGTACCCGGAGGCGCCGCCCGCAACACGACCCGGCCGGCACCGAAATGCCCCCTTACGTCGTGATGCAGCGTCCGCCCTTCGCGCAGCGGCACGCGGATCATCCGCCGCTTGGCGCTCTCGGTCGCCTTGCGGATCGCCTCGGGAACCTCGCGCGCCTTACCGGTGCCGTAGCCCACGCGGCCACGGCCGTCGCCGACCACGACCAGCGCCGCGAACCCAAAGCGGCGCCCGCCCTTCACGACCTTCGCCACGCGATTGATGCTGACCAGCTTGTCGACGATATCGCCGTCGCCGTCGCCAGTATCCCGCTCTCTCTTGTCGCCTCGTGCCATACCGATAAGCGCCTTTCTAGAAATCCAGTCCGCCTTCGCGCGCCGCCTCGGCGAGCGCCTTGACGCGACCGTGATAGAGGTACCCGCCGCGATCGAACACCACCTGGCTGACGCCGGCGGCGATCGCCCGCTCGGCGATCAGCTTGCCGACACGGGCTGCGGCTTCCGTATCCGCGCCCGTCTTCAGCTCTTCGCGCAGCGCCTTCTCCAGAGAGGAAGCGGCCGCGAGGGTCTGTCCCTTGATGTCGTCGATCACCTGCACATAGATGTGCTTGCTCGACCGGAACACGGAGAGCCGCGGCCGGGTCTTCTCGACGCGGCGGAGATTCTGGCGCACACGGCTACGCCGCCGCGCATGCAAGGCCTTTGTTCTGAGCATCTCCGCGATCCCTACTTCTTCTTGCCTTCCTTGCGGCGAATAGTCTCGTTGGCGTAGCGCACGCCCTTGCCCTTGTAGGGCTCCGGCGGGCGGAACCGACGAATCTCGGCCGCGAACTGACCGACGCGCTGGGCGTCCGGTCCGGAAATCTCGACGGCGGTGGGCCGTTCGCAGCGCACGCTGAGATCGTCCGGAATCGCCATCTTGATGTCGTGACTGAACCCGAGCTGGAGCGTCAGCACCTTCCCCTCGACCTGAGCGCGATACCCGACGCCCGTGATCTCCAGGTTCTGCTTGAAGCCCTCGGACACGCCGACGACCATGTTGTTGACCAAGGTCCGAGACATGCCCCACATCGAGCGCTCGCGGCCCGAATCACCGCGCGGCTTCACGACGATCTGGCCGTCATCGCGGCTCACCTCGACCTCCTCGGGCAAACTTGCCTCGAGGGTTCCGAGCTTACCTTTGACCGAGACCAACTGATCGGCGATCACCACCTCGACGCCGCTCGGGATGGCCACCGGATGCTTACCGATACGCGACACGGGGCCTTCTCCTTACAGCACGTGGCAGAGGACTTCGCCGCCGACATGGGCGGTACGAGCCTCGTTGTCCGACATCACGCCTCGCGGCGTCGACAGGATGGCGATGCCGAGGCCGTTATAGACCCGCGCCAGATCGCCAATTCCCGAATAGACCCGCCGGCCGGGCTTGGAAATCCGGGTGATCTCCTTAATCGCCGGCCCGCCGTCCTGGTATTTGAGCTCGATCGTCAGCTCCGGATGGCCGCGCTCGTCCACGCCCTCGCTGTAGCCGCGGATGAAACCTTCGCGCTGCAGCACTTCGAGCACGTTCTGACGCAGCTTCGAGACCGGCGTCTTGATCGTCCGCTTGTTCGCATGAAGCCCGTTGCGGATCCGGGTCAGCATATCCCCGAGGGGGTCCGTCATCGTCATCGCGCGTGTCCTACCAGCTCGACTTGATCATGCCGGGGATCTGCCCGCTGGACGCCAAGTCGCGCAACGCGATCCGGGACATCTTCAGCTTGCGATAATAACCCCGCGGGCGGCCCGACACCTGGCAGCGATTGACCACGCGCACCTTCGAGCTGTTGCGCGGCAGCTCGGCCAGCTTCAGCCGGGCCGCGAAACGCTCTTCCATCGGAACGTCCTTGTCGTCGGCGATCGCCTTCAGCTCGGCGCGCCGGACAGCGTACTGCTCCACCATCTTGCGGCGGCGCTTGTCCTTCTCGACAGCGCTTTTCTTAGCCATTCAATTGCCTCCAGCTCCGCCCGGCCTGGTGAACGGCATACTGAAGCCGGTCAGCAGCGCGAGCGCTTCCTCATCGGTTTTCGCCGTCGTGCAGATGACGACGTTCATTCCCCGCACCTCGTCGACGGTGTCGTACTCGATCTCGGGAAACGTGATCTGTTCCTTGATCCCCATCGAGAAGTTCCCGCGACCGTCGAAGCTCTTCGGCGAAATGCCGCCGAAGTCGCGAACGCGCGGTAGGGCGATGGTGATCAGACGATCCAGGAATTCGTACATCCGGTCGCGGCGCAGCGTCACCTTGCAGCCGATGCTCATGCCCTCGCGCAACTTGAACGCGGCGACCGAGCGCTTGGCCTTGGTAACCAACGGCTTCTGACCGGTGATCGCCGTCATGTCCGCGATGGCACCCTCGATCTTACGACCGTCACGCGCCGCCTCGCCGACACCCATGTTGAGCACGATCTTGTCGATCCGAGGAACCTGCATCGGGTTCGAGTAGCCGAACTGCTTCATCAGGTCGGACTTGACGACAGAGTCGTAATGTTCCCGCAGACGGGTCATGTGTCGTCTCCTAACCGTCGATGACTTCGCCGGACCGCTTCGCGACCCGGACCTTGCGCCCCTCGCCGATGACCTTGTAGCCGACTCGGGTCGGCTTACCGTCCTTCGGATCGGCGATGGCGACGTTGGACACGTGCACCGGCGCTTCCTTGTCGACGATGCCGCCGGGATTACCCGGACGCGGCGCGCTGTGGCGCTTCACCATGTTGACGCCGCGGACCAGCAGACGGTCCTCGTCCGGCATCACCTGGATGACCTCGCCCTGGCGGCCGCGGTCGCGGCCGGTCCGGACGACCACGGTATCGCCCTTCTTGATTCGCATCTTCTGCGCCATCAAAGCACCTCCGGCGCCAACGAGATGATCTTCATGAAGCGGCGCGCACGCAGTTCACGGACGACCGGGCCGAAGATACGAGTCCCGATCGGCTCGTTCTGTTTGTTGATCAGCACCGCCGCGTTGCGGTCGAAGCGGATCGCGCTGCCATCGGCCCGACGGACTTCCTTCGCCGTGCGCACGACCACCGCGCGGTGCACGTCACCCTTCTTCACGCGGCCGCGCGGAATCGCTTCCTTCACGGACACGACGATGATGTCCCCGACCGACGCGAACTTCCGGTTCGCGCCCCCCAGGACCTTGATGCACTCGACGCGCCGCGCCCCTGAATTGTCGGCGACGTCGAGATTTGTCTCGGAGCGGATCATTTCTTATCGGTTCCTTCCGCCAATCCTTGCGTCGTCACGAGCCTTCGGGGACCACTTCCCATCGTTTCAGACGGGACATCGGCCGGCATTCCTGAATGCGGACCGTGTCGCCGACCTTGTACTGGTTGGTCTCGTCGTGAGCGTGCAGCTTCTTCGACTTACGAATAAACTTCTTGTAGATCGGGTGCATGATCCGGCGCTCGACACGCACCACGACGGTCTTGTCGTTCGCGTCGCTGACCACCACACCCTGGATGACACGCCTGGGCATCTTCGCTCCTTAACCCTTGGTCCGGGCGCGCTCGCCCAGAATGGTCTTCACGCGCGCGATGTCGCGCCGGACCTGGCCGACACGGGCCGTGTTCTCAAGCTGCCCGGTCGCGCTCTGGAACCGCAGGTTGAACTGCTCCTTCTTCATCTCGAGCAGCGACGAGCGCAGTTCGTCGTCGCTCTTCGAGCGCAGCTCTTCGCTCTTCACCGTCAAACCTCCTCGCCCACGCGCGTGACGAACCGCGTCCGGATCGGCAGCTTCTGAGCGCCGCGATCGAGCGCCTCACGCGCAAGCTCGCCCGGCACGCCGTCGAGCTCGAACATGATCCGTCCGGGATGCACCCGGGCCGCCCAGAACTCGGGCGAACCCTTACCTTTACCCATACGCACTTCGATGGGCTTCTTACTGACAGGCACGTCCGGGAAGATGCGAATCCATACCCGACCGGCGCGCTTGATGTGACGTGTGATCGCCCGCCGCGCCGCCTCGATCTGACGCGCGTTCACCCGCGCCGGCTCCATCGCCTTCAGACCGTAAGCGCCGAAATTGAGCGCGGTCCCGCCTTTCGCAGCGCCGTGAATCCGGCCTTTGTGCTGCTTGCGGAATTTGGTTCTCTTGGGACTCAGCATAACTCTTCCCTCGAATTCTTAGGTCCGAGCGCCCTGGAGCTCGGCCCGCCGCTTTTCCTGCGCCATCGGGTCATGAGCGAGGATCTCGCCCTTGAACACCCAGACCTTGACCCCGCAGGTGCCGTACGCCGTCCGCGCCGTCGAGTTGCCGAAATCGACATCGGCACGCAACGTGTGCAGCGGCACGCGACCTTCGCGATACCATTCCGTCCGCGCGATCTCGGCGCCGCCCAGACGGCCGCCGCAGTTGATGCGGATGCCCTGTGCGCCCAGGCGCATTGCCGACTGGACCGCCCGCTTCATCGCCCGGCGGAACGCCACGCGGCGCTCAAGCTGCTGGGCGATGCCGTCGGCCACGAGCTGCGCATCGATCTCGGGCTTGCGGATCTCGATGATGTTGAGGTGAACCTCGCTGTTGGTCAGCTTGCCGAGGTCCTGCTTCAACTTCTCGATATCGACGCCCTTCTTGCCGATCACGACACCCGGCCGCGCCGTGTGGATCGAGATCCGCGCCTTCTTGGCCGGGCGCTCGATGATGATCCGGCTGACGCCCGCCTGGGTCAGGCGACCGTTCAGATAGTCGCGGATCTTCAGATCCTCGAGCAGCAGATCGGCGTAGTCGTCGTCCGCATACCAGCGCGAATCCCAGGTCCTGTTGATCCCAAGCCTGAGGCCGATCGGGTTGACCTTATGTCCCATTAAGCGGTCTCCTCGCGCTCACGCACCACAACCGTGAGCCGGCTGAAGGGCTTCTCGATCCGCGCCGCGCGCCCGCGCGCCCGCGCCCGGAATCGACGCATTGTCAGACTTTTGCCCACATAGGCTTCGGCGACGTACAGGTTGTCGACGTCGAGCTGGTGGTTGTTCTCGGCATTCGCGATCGCGGCCTGCAGGACCTTCTTGACGTCGCCGGCGATGCGGCGCGACGAGAAGCTCAACTCGGCCAGCGCCTTGCTCGCGCTCATGCCGCGGATCGACGAGGCAACGAGGTTCAGCTTACGCGAACCGCCACGCAGCGTCCGCGCCATCGCCATGGCCTCGTTCTCCGAAAGCTTCCGTTCGGCGCTCGGCTTGCCCATCGTCAGCCCCTCTTCGACTTGCGATCGGCCGCATGCCCGTAATAGGTCCGGGTCGGCGAAAACTCGCCGAACTTGTGCCCGACCATGTTCTCGTTGACGAGAACCGGGATGAACTTGTGGCCGTTATAGACCCCGAACGTGAGACCCACGAACTGCGGCAGAATCGTCGACCGTCGCGACCAGGTCTTGATCACTTCCTTGCGTCCCGAAGAGCGGGCTGCATCCGCCTTCTTCAGCAGGTAGCCGTCGACAAACGGCCCCTTCCATACCGAGCGCGCCACTGGGCGACCTCCTCTACCGCTTACGCCGACGGCGCAGGATCATGCCGTCGGACTTCTTGTTCTTGCGCGTACGCTTGCCCTTGGTCGGCACGCCCCACGGAGTGACCGGATGACGACCGCCCGAGGTCCGGCCCTCGCCGCCGCCGTGGGGATGATCGATGGGGTTCATCGCCACGCCGCGCACCGACGGCCGCTTGCCGAGCCAGCGGGCACGGCCCGCCTTGCCGATGTTGATGTTCTGGTGGTCCGGGTTCGACACCGCACCAACCGTCGCCATGCACTCGCCGCGAACCATCCGCTGCTCGCCCGACGACAAACGCAGCAGGGCGTACCCCGCGTCCTTGCCGATCAGCTGCGCGTAGGTCCCAGCCGAACGCGCGAGCTGCCCGCCGGCACCGGCCTTCATCTCCACATTGTGGATGATGGTGCCCACCGGCATGTTCCGCATCGGCATGCAGTTGCCCGGGCGCACGTCCACGCGCTCGCCGGCCACCACGGTATCCCCCACCTGAAGCCGCTGCGGCGCCAGGATGTAGGCCACCTCGTCGTCCTGATAACGAATCAGGGCGATGAACGCGGTCCGGTTGGGATCGTACTCCAGCCGCTCCACGGTCCCAGGCACGTCGAACTTCTTCCGCTTGAAGTCGATCCGACGATACTTCCGCTTGTGCCCGCCGCCCTGATGGCGAACGGTGATCCTGCCGTAGTTATTGCGACCGCCGCTCTTGCTCAGTCCCTCGGTCAGCGACTTTTCCGGGCCGCCCTTCCAGAGGCCCGAACGGTCGACCAGAACCAGCTGCCGCTGGGACGGCGTCGTCGGCCTGTGCTGCTTGAGTGCCATAGCCTAAATACCCGTCGTCACGTCGATGGAATGTCCCTCGGCGAGGGTCACCATCGCCTTCTTTTCGTCGGACCGCCGGCCGACACGCCCGCGGAAACGCTTCACCTTGCCGTTCTGCCGCAGGGTGTTCACCGCAGTGACCTTGACGTCGAACAGCGTCTCGACCGCGGTCTTGATCTCCGGCTTCGTCGCGTCGAGACGGACCCGGAAGGTGACCTGCCCGTGCTCCGAACCCAAGGTCGACTTTTCGGTGACCACCGGCCCGAGGATGACGTCGTACATCCGTTCCTTGTTCATTTCAGACGGGCCTCCAGCTGCTCGACCGCGTCGCGCGTCAGCACGACCCGATCGCGGCGCATGATGTCGTAAACGTTGGCGCCCTGCTGCGGCAGCACATCGACCATGGCGATGTTGCGCGCCGCCCGGCAGAAGCCCGTGTCAGGCTCGGTACCGGCGATGAACAGAACCGACTGCCAGTCCAGCGCCTTCAGCTGCTTGGCGAGAGTCGACGTCTTACCGCCCTCGACGCTCGCCGAATCGATCACGACCAGCTTGCCCTCGGCAAGCTTGCTCGCCAGGGCGCTCTTCAGCGCCAGCTTGCGGACCTTCTTCGGCAGATCGTGCTCGTGGCTCCGCACCACCGGACCGAAAATCGTCGCACCGCCACGGAACTGCGGCGACCGACGGCTGCCCTGCCGGGCGCGGCCGGTGCCCTTCTGCTTGAAGGGCTTCGCGGTCGTGCCGCTGACTTCGCCGATCTCCTTGGTCTTATGCGTACCGGCGCGCCGTTTGGCGAGCTGGTAGCGCACCATCCGCTGGATGATGTCGGGACGAACCGCCACTCCGAACACCTCGTCCGCCAGATCGATCGACCCGGCCGGCTCGTTGGCGAGTGTTACTACGTCGTGCTTCATCGGATCACTCGGCGCTTTCCGGCGCCTCGACGGCACCGTCGGTCTCGTTCGTGGCAACCTGCGCGTCACCATGCTCGCGCAAAGCCGCCGGGAAGGGCGCCACCGAAGGCAACGCGCGCTTCTTGGCATCGGAAATCCGGACCCAAGCCCCTTTCGACCCAGGCACAGCGCCTTTGACGAGGATCAAGCCACGATCGCGATCGGTGCCGATCACCTCCAGGTTCTGCACGGTCACCTGCCGCGCGCCCATGTGGCCCGCCATCTTCTTACCCTTGAAGACGCGGCCGGGGTCCTGGCTGTGCCCGGTCGAACCATGCGCACGATGCGAGATCGACACGCCGTGGCTGGCCCGCAGACCGCCGAAGTTGTGGCGCTTCATCGCACCGGCAAACCCTTTACCGATCGAGGTCGCGGTAACGTCGACGAACTGCCCCGGCACGAAATGGTCGGCCAGAAGCTCGGCCCCCACGTCGATCATGGCGTCGTCGCTCACCCGGAACTCGACCAGCTTCGCCGTCGGCTCGACCTCGGCCTTGGCGAAATGCCCGCGCATCGGCTTGGCCACGTTCTTCACCTTGGCCTTGCCCACGCCGATCTGGACCGCCGAATAGCCGTCCTTTTCGAGCGTCCGCTGCGCCACGACGCGGCAGTTCTCCACCTGCAGCACCGTCACCGGATCGTGCTCCCCGGTCTCCTCGAAGCGACGGGTCATCCCCAGCTTCTTGGCCATCAATCCTGTACGCATCGACTCGATCCCGACCTTAAAGCTTGATCTCGACGTCGACACCGGCCGCGAGGTCGAGCTTCATCAGCGCATCGACCGTCTGCGGCGTCGGATCGAGGATGTCGAGAAGCCGCTTGTGCGTGCGAATCTCGAACTGCTCCCGCGACTTCTTGTCGACATGCGGAGAGCGCAGCACGGTGAACTTCTCGATCCGCGTCGGCAGCGGAATCGGCCCCCGAACCTGCGCACCGGTCCGCTTGGCCGTGTTGACGATCTCGCGCGTCGACTGATCGAGCACGCGGTGATCGTAGGCCTTGAGCCGGATTCGTATGTTTTGACTATCCATTACTTCTTCTTCCTTCGAACCCAGCCCTGCAAGAGCGGGCCGTCAACGCTCCTGCTTACTCGACGATGGATGCGACGACGCCGGCGCCGACGGTGCGGCCGCCTTCGCGGATGGCGAAGCGCAGGCCTTCGTCCATGGCGATCGGCGCGATCAGCTCGACCTCCATCGAAACGTTGTCCCCCGGCATCACCATCTCCGTCCCCTCGGGCAGGTGAACCTGACCCGTCACGTCCGTCGTCCGGAAATAAAACTGCGGACGATAGTTCGAGAAGAACGGCGTGTGACGGCCACCCTCCTCCTTCGTCAGAATGTAGGCCTCCGCCTTGAACTTCGTGTGCGGCGTGATCGAACCCGGCTTCGCAAGAACCTGACCGCGCTCGATGTCGTCGCGCTTCACGCCGCGAAGCAGAACGCCGATGTTGTCCCCGGCCTGACCCTGGTCAAGAAGCTTCCGGAACATCTCCACGCCCGTGCAGGTCGTCTTCGTCGTCGCCTTCAGGCCGACGATCTCGACCTCCTCGCCGACCTTCACGATCCCGCGCTCGACACGACCCGTCGCAACCGTCCCGCGGCCCGAGATCGAGAACACGTCCTCGACCGGCATCAGGAACGGACGGTCGATCGGACGGTCAGGCGTCGGCACGTAGCTGTCGATCGCCTCCATCAGCGCCATGATCGAATCGACACCCTGCTCGCCGGCCTTGCCCTCCAGCGCCATCAGCGCCGAGCCCTTGATCACGGGAATGTCGTCGCCCGGAAACTCGTACTTCGACAGAAGTTCGCGAACCTCGAGCTCGACAAGCTCCAGAAGCTCCTCGTCGTCGACCTGATCCACCTTGTTCAGGTAGACCACGATCGCCGGAACGCCGACCTGGCGCGCCAGAAGAATGTGCTCGCGCGTCTGCGGCATCGGACCGTCCGCCGCCGAAACAACCAGGATCGCACCGTCCATCTGCGCCGCGCCCGTGATCATGTTCTTCACGTAGTCGGCGTGACCGGGGCAGTCCACATGCGCGTAGTGACGGTTCGCCGTCTCGTACTCAACATGCGCCGTCGAAATCGTGATGCCGCGCGCCTTCTCTTCAGGCGCCTTGTCGATCGCGTCGTACGCCGTGAACGTCGCGCCCCCGGACTCGGCCAACACCTTCGTGATCGCCGCCGTCAGCGTCGTCTTGCCATGATCAACATGACCGATCGTCCCCACATTCACATGCGGCTTCGTACGCTCGTACTTCGCTTTGGCCATCTCTAGGTCGTCTCCGTCTTAACGGGTGTTGTCTTGTTCGAACTGTCGCTGGAGCGCGGTCTCAGGCGAGCTTCGCGCGCATCTCTTCCGCGACCATCTGCGGCACTTGCGCATAGTGGTCGAAGAACATCGAGTACTGCGCGCGGCCCTGGCTCATCGACCGCAGGGTGTTCACATAGCCGAACATGGTCGCCAGCGGCACCATGGCGCGGATCGTCGTCGCGTTGCCGCGCGGCTCCATGCCTTGGATCTGACCGCGACGGCTATTCAGATCGCCGATCACGTCGCCCATGTACTCTTCGGGCGTCACGACCTCAACCCGCATCACCGGCTCGAGCAGCTTCGGCGCCGCCTTGGCAAGGCCTTCACGGGCCGCCGCGCGGGCCGCGATCTCGAACGCCAGAACGCTCGAGTCGACGTCGTGATAGGCACCGTCGGTGAGCGTCGCCTTGACGTCGATCACCGGGTAGCCGGCGATGACGCCGTTGTCCATCGAGCTCTTCAGGCCCTTCTCGACGCCGGGGATGTACTCCTTCGGCACGTTGCCGCCGACCACCTTGCTCTCGAAGGTGAACCCGGCGCCGGGCTCGTTCGGTTCGAAGGTGATCTTGACGCGCGCGAACTGGCCGGAACCGCCGGTCTGCTTCTTATGGGTGTAATCCACGTCCGCCGCGCGGGTGATCGATTCGCGGTACGCCACCTGTGGCGCGCCCACATTGGCATCGACCTTGAACTCACGCCGCAGCCGATCGACGATGATGTCGAGATGCAGCTCGCCCATGCCCTTGATCAAGGTCTGGCCGCTCTCGTGATCGACCGAAACGCGGAAGGAAGGATCCTCCGCCGCCAGCCGGGCCAGCGCGGTCGACATCTTCTCCTGGTCGGTCTTGGTCTTCGGCTCGACGGCGACCTCGATGACCGGATCCGGGAACTCCATCCGCTCGAGGATGACCGGGTTGGCGGGATCGCAAAGCGTGTCGCCGGTCGTCGTGTCCTTCAGGCCGCACAGCGCGACAATGTCGCCCGAGCGGGCTTCCTTGACGTCTTCGCGGTGGTTGGCATGCATCAGAAGCATGCGGCCGATACGCTCCCGCGAATCCTTCGTGCTGTTCTGGATCGACTTGCCGGTTTCCAGAATGCCCGCATAGACGCGAATGAAGGTCAGCGAACCGACGAAGGGATCGGACATAACCTTGAACGCAAGCGCGGCGAACGGCTCTTCGTCGCTGTTGCTGCGCTCGATCTCCTGCTCCTTGCTATCGGCCGTGACGCCCTTGATCGCGGCGACGTCGGTCGGGCTCGGCAGGAATTCGACGACCGCGTCGAGCAGCGGCTGCACGCCCTTGTTCTTGAACGCGGACCCGCACAGAACCGGCACGAAATCGCCACTGATGGTACCGCGGCGAATGCAGCGGTTGAGCGTCGCCTCGTCAGGCTCGTTGCCCTCGAGATACGCCTCCATCGCGGCGTCGTCCTGCTCGACCGCGAGCTCGATCAGCCTCTCGCGATATTCGGCTGCCTGATCGGCGAGATCGGCCGGAATGTCGGTGTAATAGAACTCGGCCCCGAGCGACTCGTCCTTCCAGAGAACGGCCTTGTTCTTGACGAGATCGACGAGGCCGGCGAACTCGGCTTCCTGCCCGATCGGCAGATGAACGACCAGCGGCTTGGCCGCCAGGCGGTCGACGATCATGTCGACGCAGCGGAAGAAGTCCGCGCCCATACGGTCCATCTTGTTGACGAAGCAGATACGCGGGACGCCGTACTTGTCGGCCTGCCGCCACACGGTCTCCGACTGCGGCTCGACGCCGGCGACGCTGTCGAACACCGTGACCGCGCCGTCGAGCACGCGCAGCGACCGCTCGACCTCGATGGTGAAGTCGACGTGGCCGGGCGTGTCGATGATGTTGACGCGATAGTCCTTCCAATAGGTCGTCGTCGCGGCGGAGGTGATGGTGATGCCCCGCTCCTGCTCCTGGACCATCCAGTCCATGGTCGCAGCGCCGTCGTGGACCTCGCCGATCTTATGCGACCGGCCAGTGTAGAACAGGATTCGCTCCGTAGTCGTCGTCTTACCGGCATCAATATGCGCCATGATGCCGATGTTGCGGTAGCGATCGAGAGGAGTAGTTCGGGCCATGACTAGTTCACCATTCGTCCGCAATTACCAACGGTAATGCGAAAACGCCTTGTTCGCTTCGGCCATACGGTGCGTATCTTCGCGCTTCTTGACTGCCGCACCGCGGTTATTGGCAGCATCGAGAAGCTCGCCGGCAAGCCGGTCGACCATCGTGTTCTCGGAACGCTTGCGCGACAGATCGATGAGCCAGCGAATCGCCAGCGCCTGGCTCCGATCGGGACGAACCTCCACCGGAACCTGATAGGTGGCACCGCCAACGCGCCGCGACTTCACTTCGATCGCCGGGCGCACGTTATCAATGGCGTCATGGAACGCACGCAGCGGATCGCCGCCGGCCCGAGGTCCGATCTTGTCGAAGGCACCGTAGACGATGCTCTCCGCAGCGGACTTCTTACCGTCCAGCATCAGACAGTTCATGAACTTGGTCACCACCACGTCCCCGAACTTGGGGTCGGGCAGAATTTCGCGCTTCTCAGCTGCGTGACGACGGGACACTTCGCTCTACCCTCGCTCTTACTTGGGCCGCTTGGCGCCGTACTTGGACCGACGCTGACGCCGGCTGCTGACGCCCTGCGTGTCCATGGTGCCGCGAATGATGTGGTAGCGGACGCCGGGAAGGTCCTTCACGCGACCGCCGCGGATCATGACCACCGAATGCTCCTGAAGGTTATGACCTTCACCCGGGATGTAGCTGGTGACCTCGAAGCCATTGGTCAGACGCACGCGAGCCACCTTTCGAAGAGCCGAGTTCGGCTTCTTCGGAGTCGTCGTGTAGACGCGGGTGCAAACGCCACGCTTCTGGGGGCACGCCTCCAGAGCCGGCACCTTGTTCCTCTCGACGGGAACGCGGCGTCCCTTGCGAATCAACTGGTTAATCGTCGGCATCGACCAAGCCTCTGTGGCATTGACAATAAAAGACGTGCAAAGCGAAAAACGCTTCGCCCGCGCGGGCTTTCGTTCCGCCGGCCCGCCCGGCAGAAGAATTGCTTGAGTTCACACCGGAATGCGGCGCTTCAGAACAGGTCTGCGGCCGCCCGCCGGATTTGGAGCGCGCATACTATGTATGGGCCCTAGCCCCGTCAAGTCCAATCCGGGGAGAAAACCAAGGCGGAGCCGGGTGTTTTCGCACCCGGCTCCGCCTTGCCGTTCGATCAGGCGGTGCCGGCCTCCTCGTTGGTGAGAAGCGCCTGCTGCTCCAGCTCACGCTGGGCCTGACGCGCCGCCAGAACCTCGTCGTCACGCTCGGACGCGATCTGCTTGATGCCGTTCATCACCCGACCGGTGCCGGCCGGGATCAGCCGTCCGACGATGACGTTCTCCTTGAGACCGGCCAAGGAGTCGACTCGGCCGGCCACGGCCGCCTCGGTGAGGACGCGCGTCGTCTCCTGGAACGAAGCCGCGGAAATGAACGAGTTGGTCTGCAGCGACGCCTTCGTGATGCCCTGCAGAACCGGCATCGCCACTGCCGGCCGCCCGCCCTCGGCCTCGGCCTTGCCGTTGACTTGGGTGAACTCGACCTTGTCGACCTGCTCGCCGACCAGGAAGGTCGTGTCGCCGGGCTCCGTGATCTCGACCTTCTGCAACATCTGACGGCAGATCACCTCGATGTGCTTGTCGTTGATCTTCACGCCCTGCAGCCGATAGACCTCCTGGATCTCGTTGACGAGATAGCTGGCCAGCGCCGCGACCCCCATGACCTTCAGGATGTCGTGCGGCACCGGGTTGCCGTCCATCAGCAGGTCGCCCTTCTCGACCAGGTCGCCTTCCTGCACGGTGATGTGCTTGCCGCGCGGGATCAGGTACTCGACGGGATCGCCCTCGCCTTCCGGGGGAACCACCAGCAGACGGCGCTTGCCCTTGTAGTCCTTGCCGAACTCGATTCGTCCGGCGATCTCGCTGATGATCGCGTGATCCTTGGGCTTGCGCGCCTCGAACAGCTCGGCCACCCGCGGTAGACCACCGGTGATGTCGCGCGCCTTCGAGTACTCCCGCGGAATCTTGGCGATGATGTCACCCGCATGGACCTGCGCGCCCGGCTCCACCGCCAGGATCGAGTCGACCGGCAGATGGTATTGGGCCTCCATGCCGCTCGACAGGGTCAGCGGGTCGCCGTTGTCATCGACGAGCTGAATCCGCGGCTGCAACTCGGTGCCACGGGTCTGGGCCTTGAAGTCGATGACCACCTTGTTCGAGATGCCGGTGGCTTCGTCCAGGACCTCCCGCATCGACGTGCCGTCGACGAGATCGGCGTACCGGATCGTGCCGGACCGTTCGGTGATGATCGGAATGGTATAGGGATCCCATTCCGCCATCCGCTGGCCGCGCGACACCTCGGACCCTTCGTCCGTCAGCAGCCGGGCGCCGTAAGGCACGCGGTGTCGGGCCCGCTCGCGCCCGCTCTTGTCGACGAGGATGATCTCACAGTTGCGGCTCATCACCACCGGCGTGCCGGTCGAGTCCGCCACGACGTTGCGGTTCTGGACGCGCACCGTACCGTCACTCGACGACTCGATGCTCGACTGCTCCGCGCCCCGCTGCACGGCACCGCCGATGTGGAAGGTGCGCATGGTGAGCTGCGTGCCCGGCTCGCCGATCGACTGCGCGGCAATGACACCGATGGCCTCACCGTTGTTGACCGTCGTACCCCGCGCCAGATCGCGGCCGTAGCAGGCGCCGCATACGCCGCCTTCGCTCTTGCAGGTCAGAACCGAACGGATACGGACCGTCTCGATCCCGGCGGCGTCGATTTCCTCGACCGCGTTCTCGTCGATCAACTGACCGGCCGCGACGATCACCCTGCCGTCGGCATCGGCGATATCGACCGAAGCCGAACGACCGAGAATGCGTTCGGAGAGCGGTTCGATCACCTCGCCGCCCTCGATCACCGCCTGGGTGTCGAGGCCTTCCTCGGTGCCGCAGTCTTCCTCGACCACGATCAGGTCCTGGGCGACGTCGACGAGACGACGGGTCAGGTAGCCGGAGTTCGCGGTCTTCAACGCCGTGTCCGCGAGCCCCTTACGGGCGCCGTGGGTGGAGTTGAAGTATTCGAGAACGGTCAGCCCCTCCTTGAAGTTGGAGATGATCGGCGTCTCGATGATCTCACCCGACGGCTTGGCCATCAGGCCGCGCATGCCGGCGAGCTGCTTGATCTGCGCCGCCGAACCACGGGCGCCGGAATGGGCCATCATGTAGATCGAGTTGATCTCGCCATCGGGCCCCGAATCGCCCTCGCGGCCGGAAATGACCTTCATCATCTCCTCCGCGACCCGGTCGCTGCACTGCGACCAGGCATCGATCACCTTATTGTACTTCTCGCCCGAGGTGATCAGGCCGTCGGCATACTGCTGCTCGTACTGCTTCACCAGTTCACGGGTTTCGTTGACCAGCCGCAGCTTCTCGCTCGGGACAACCATGTCGTCCTTGCCGAACGAGATGCCGGCGCTGCAGGCGTGGCCGAAACCGAGATTCATCATCCGGTCGGCGAACAGCACCGTCGCCTTCTGGCCGCACTCGCGATAAACGACGTCGATGACCTGGGTGATCTCCTTCTTGGTCAGAAGGCGGTTGATCAGGTCGAAACTGACGTTCGGGTGACGCGGCAGGATCACCGACAGCAGCATGCGGCCGGGGGTCGAATCGACCAGCCGCTCGATCGGATTGTTGTCCTCGTCGACCGTTGCGTAGCGGCACTTGATCTTGCTGTGCAGAGTGACGAACCCGCCCTGAAGCGCGTGCTCGATCTCGTCGACCGTCCCGAACACCGTGCCCTCGCCCGGCTGGTCCGGCCGCTCCATCGTCATGTAGTAGAGACCAAGGACGATGTCCTGGGTCGGGACGATGATCGGCTTGCCGTTCGCCGGGCTGAGGATGTTGTTGGTCGACATCATCAGCACCCGCGCTTCGAGCTGGGCTTCCAGCGACAGCGGCACGTGAACCGCCATCTGGTCGCCGTCGAAGTCGGCGTTGAACGCCGCGCAGACCAGCGGATGAAGCTGGATCGCCTTGCCCTCGATCAGGGTCGGCTCGAACGCCTGGATGCCGAGACGATGCAGCGTCGGCGCGCGGTTCAGCATCACCGGATGCTCGCGGATCACCTCTTCGAGGATGTCCCAGACCTCCGGGCGCTCCTTCTCCACCATGCGCTTGGCCGCCTTGATGGTCGGCGCCATGCCGTAGAGCTCGAGCTTCGAGTAGATGAACGGCTTGAACAGCTCCAGCGCCATCTTCTTCGGCAGGCCGCACTGATGGAGCTTGAGCTCGGGCCCGACGACGATGACCGAACGGCCCGAATAGTCGCAGCGCTTGCCGAGCAGGTTCTGGCGGAACCGGCCCTGCTTGCCCTTCAGCATGTCGGCGAGCGACTTCAGCGGCCGCTTGTTGGCGCCGGTGATGACCCGGCCGCGGCGGCCGTTGTCGAACAGGGCGTCGACCGACTCCTGCAGCATCCGCTTCTCGTTGCGGACGATGATGTCCGGCGCGCGCAGCTCGTTCAGCCGCTTCAGGCGGTTGTTGCGGTTGATGACCCGGCGATAGAGGTCGTTGAGGTCCGAGGTCGCGAAGCGGCCGCCGTCCAGCGGCACCAGCGGACGCAGCTCCGGCGGGATGACCGGAATGACCTCCATGATCATCCATTCCGGGCGATTGCCCGACTCGACGAACGCCTCGATCAGCTTCAGCCGCTTGACCAGCTTCTTGCGCTTGGCCTCTGACGAGGTCTCCGACAGCTCGGTCCGCAGCGTCGAGCGCTGCTCTTCGAGGTCGATCGCGCGCAGGATGTCACGAATCGCCTCGGCGCCGATCCCCGCCTGGAAAGCGTCTTCGCCGTACTCCTCCTGGGCGCGGAGGTACTGTTCATCCGACAAGAGCTCGAACTGCTTCAGCGGCGTGAGACCCGGCTCGATCACCACGTAGTTCTCGAAATAGAGAACCCGCTCGATCTCCTTCAGCGTCATGTCGAGCAGCAGCCCGATCCGCGACGGCAGCGACTTCAGGAACCAGATATGCGCGACCGGCGCTGCGAGCTCGATATGGCCCATGCGCTCGCGCCGCACCTTCGACTGAATGACCTCGACGCCGCACTTCTCGCAGACGATGCCGCGGTGCTTCATGCGCTTGTACTTGCCGCACAGGCACTCGTAGTCCTTGATCGGACCGAAGATGCGGGCGCAGAACAGGCCGTCGCGCTCCGGCTTGAAGGTCCGGTAGTTGATCGTCTCCGGCTTCTTCACTTCGCCGAAGGACCACGAACGAATCTTCTCCGGGCTGGCGATCGAGATCTTGATCTCGTCGAAGCGCTGGCTGGTGCTGACCGGACTGAAGATGTTCATCAAGTCATTCATGTTTCTTCTCTCCTCGCCTTGCGACGATGGTAGCGCTTTTTCGGGGCGAAACGCGGGGCGGGCCGAAGCCCGCCCCGTCCGCAAACGTCAGCTCTGCGCCAGATCGACATCCAGCCCCAGCGACTGGAGCTCCTTCACCAGCACGTTAAAGGACTCGGGAATGCCGGCCTCAAAGGTGTCCTCGCCGCGGACGATCGCCTCGTAGACCTTGGTGCGGCCGGACACGTCGTCCGACTTCACCGTCAGCATTTCCTGCAGCGTGTAGGCCGCGCCGTAAGCCTGCAACGCCCAGACCTCCATCTCGCCGAAGCGCTGGCCGCCGAACTGCGCCTTGCCGCCCAAGGGCTGCTGGGTGACCAGGCTGTAGGGGCCGACCGACCGGGCATGGATCTTGTCGTCCACGAGGTGGTGAAGCTTCAGCATATAGATGTAGCCCACCGTCACCTTCCTGGCGAACGGCTCACCGGTCCGGCCGTCCACCAGGGTCACCTGACCGCTGGAGTTGAGGCCGGCGCGCTGAAGCATGTCGACGATGTCCTCTTCGCGAGCGCCGTCGAACACCGGCGTCGCGATCGGCACGCCATCGCGAAGATGCCCGCCCATCTCGATCAACGTGGTGTCGTCGAGGGTGGTGATTTCCTTCACCCGCGAATCGCCGTCATAAACCTCGCCCATGCGCTTGCGTAGCGCATCGACCGAGCTGCCGCGTTTGACGGCGTCGACCAGATCGCCGATCTCACTGCCGAGACGCGCCGCGGCCCAGCCGAGATGGGTTTCGAGAATCTGACCGACGTTCATCCGCGACGGCACGCCGAGCGGATTCAGCACGACGTCGACCGGGGTTCCGTCCTCCAGATAGGGCATGTCCTCGGCCGGAACGATCCGCGAGATCACGCCCTTGTTGCCGTGACGGCCGGCCATCTTGTCGCCGGGCTGAAGCTTGCGCTTCACGGCGATGAAGACCTTGACCATCTTCAGGACGCCTGGCAGCAGCTCGTCGCCCGCCTGAACCTTGCCCACCTTCTCGTCGAACCGGGCCTGCAGGCTCAGATTGGCGTCATCGAGCTCCTTCTTCAGTTCCTCGACGGCCGCCATCACCTTCTCGTCGTCGACGGCGATCTGCCACCACTGTCCCTGGCTGAAGTTGCCGAGCAGCTCGTCGGAGACCTCGGTCCCGACATCCATGCCCTTCGGTCCCGCGGTCGTCTTGTGGCCGCGGATCATGTCGCGGAGACGCCCGTAGATGTTCCGCTCCAGGATCAGCCGCTCGTCGTCGCGGTCCTTGGCGAGGCGATCGATCTCCTCGCGCTCGATGGCCAGAGCACGCTCGTCCTTGTCGACGCCGCGGCGTGAGAACACCCGCACCTCGACCACGGTCCCGGACACGCCGGGCGGCAGACGGAGCGAGGTATCGCGAACGTCCGACGCCTTCTCGCCGAAGATCGCCCGGAGAAGCTTTTCTTCCGGCGTCATCGGCGACTCGCCCTTCGGCGTGATCTTGCCGACCAGGATGTCGCCCGGCTTCACCTCAGCGCCGATATAGACGATGCCCGCCTCGTCGAGGTTGCGCAGCGCCTCCTCGCCGACATTGGGGATGTCGCGGGTGATTTCCTCGGGACCCAGCTTGGTGTCCCGGCTCATCACCTCGAACTCCTCGATGTGGATCGAGGTGAAGACGTCGTCCGACACGATCCGCTCGGAGATCAGGATCGAGTCCTCGAAGTTGTAGCCCTGCCAGGGCATGAACGCGACGAGGACGTTGCGGCCCAGCGCCAGGTCGCCGAGCTCGGTGCTCGGACCGTCGGCGATGACGTCGCCCGCCTTCACCACGTCGCCCACCTTCACCAACGGACGCTGATTGATGCAGGTGTTCTGGTTCGAGCGCTGGAACTTGAGCAGGTTGTAAATGTCGACACCCACGGTCGAACCGACGGCACCGTCGGTCGCGCGGATGACGATACGCTCGGCATCGACCTGATCGATGATGCCGTCGCGCCGCGCGGCGACGGTCGAGCCGGAATCGCGTGCCACGACCTCTTCCATGCCGGTTCCGACCAGCGGCGCCTCGGCCCGGATCAGCGGAACCGCCTGACGCTGCATGTTCGAGCCCATGAGAGCGCGGTTGGCGTCGTCGTTTTCCAGGAACGGAATCAGAGCCGCGGCGACAGACACGAGCTGCTTCGGCGAGACATCGATGAACTCGATCGCGTCCGGGGCGGACATGACGAAGTCGCCGTTGCGACGGCAGCTCACCAGATCCCGGGCGAAGCGCGCATCCTCGGTCAGCTCGGCATTGGCCTGGGCGATCGTGTACTTGCCCTCCTCCATCGCCGACAGATAGACCACCTCGTCCGTGACGCGGCCTTCCGCCACGCGCCGATACGGGCTCTCGATAAAGCCGTACTGGTTCACGCGGGCATAGGTGGCGAGGCTGTTGATGAGGCCGATGTTCGGACCTTCCGGCGTCTCGATCGGGCAGATCCGGCCGTAATGGGTCGGATGAACGTCGCGCACCTCGAAGCCCGCGCGCTCGCGGGTCAGACCGCCCGGCCCGAGGGCCGACAGGCGCCGCTTGTGGGTGATCTCCGACAGCGGGTTGGTCTGGTCCATGAACTGCGAAAGCTGCGAGGAGCCGAAGAACTCCCTCACCGCCGCCGCCGCCGGCTTGGCGTTGATCAGGTCGTGCGGCATCACCGCATCGATGTCGACCGAGCTCATCCGCTCGCGGATCGCCCGCTCCATGCGGAGAAGACCGATGCGGTACTGGTTCTCCATCAGCTCGCCGACCGAGCGCACCCGGCGGTTGCCGAGATGGTCGATATCGTCGATCTCGCCGCGGCCGTCCTTCAGGTCGACCAGCGTCCGCAGCACGGCGACCACGTCCTCGCAGCGAAGCTCGCGGATGTTGTCGGGGGTCGTCAGATTGAGACGACCGTTCATCTTCACCCGGCCGACCGCGGAAAGGTCGTAGCGCTCCGAGCGTTCGACCAGCACGTCATCGACCGACATCCACACGCCGGCCGCGGGAACGCCGTCTTCGCGAATGGTCACCGACAGGGCGACCAGAATCTGATCGTCCTTGACGTCCAGCACCCAAGCAGCGCCGTCGAGATCGCCCTTGTTCAGGGTCGCGACAACCGGGCTCGACGGATCGCTGGTCTGGCGGGCCTGCACCGTCGGCTTTCCGGCCTTAACCGGGCTCAGGAACAGGTCGTAGAACAGGCGCTCGGCGCTCTCCTCGGTCGGCGGCTCACCGGGCCGCATGACCCGGTAGATATCGGTGAGCGCATCCTCCCGCGACAGGTTCTTGTCCATCGCCAGGGTGTTGCGGATGTAGGGACCGACCGTGACATGGTCGATCGCCAGCGTCGGCAGCTCGGTGACCCCGGCTTCCTCGAAGCTCTGGATCTGCTCAATGGTCAGGATGTCACCGGCCTCGGCGTAGATCTCGCCGGTCTCCTCGTTGATCACGTCGCGAGCGACATAGTGATCGACCAGGTCCTCGGCGGTGACCATCTGCTCGGTCAGCCCCTCGGCCTCCAGACCCTTCAGCACGCGCGCGGTGACACGGGTCCCCGCCTCCACCATGACCTTGCCGGTCTTGGCGTCGACGAGGTTCCGGATCAGCTTGGTGCCGCGCAGGCGCGACGGATCGAACGCCGTCTTCCAGCCCTTCTCGTCACGGTTGTAGACCACGGTGTTGTAGAACGCGTCGAAGATATCGTCGGTCGACATATAGAGCGCGCGCAACAGCGTACCGACAGGCAGCTTGCGACGGCGGTCGATGCGGACGAACAGGATATCCTTGGCATCGAACTCGAAATCGAGCCACGAGCCGCGATAGGGAATGATCCGCGCCGCGAACAGATACTTGCCCGACGAATGGGTCTTGCCGCGGTCGTGGTCGAAGAACACGCCCGGAGAGCGGTGCATCTGGCTGACGATGACGCGCTCGGTGCCGTTGATGACGAAGGTGCCCTTGTCGGTCATGAGCGGCATGTCGCCCATGAAGACATCCTGCTCCTTGATGTCGCGGACGGTGCGCGCGCCGGTGTCCTCGTCCACGTCCCAGACGATCAGGCGCAGGGTCACGCGCAACGGGGCGGCATACGTCATGCCGCGCTGCTGGCATTCCTCGACATCATATTTCGGGCGATCGAATTCGTAGCGGACGAAGTCCAGCTGCGCGCGGTCCGAGAAATCACGAATCGGGAAAACCGACTTGAAAACTTCCTGCAACCCGGTGTCGGTCCGCTGCTCCGCCGACACGTCCATCTGCAGAAAATGCGCATAGGAGGTCTTCTGAACCTCGATGAGGTTCGGCATCGTGGTGACCTCGGGAATGCGGCCGAAATTCTTGCGGACACGCTTGCGACCGGTGAACGACAGTGCCATGCTCACTCCTCGAACCGAGCAGTTTCGGTGATGCCTTCCGCTCCGCTTACGGCGGTGAATTCCTGGAAGACCGTTCGATGTAACGCGGGGCCTATGACCCGCCCGGACGATGCACGCCAAAATAGCCGCACACCGAATCTCTGCGTCCGCGCCCCGGCCCTCCCGGCCAGGACTCGTGCGAAAATCGGTGTCGGCTCGTAACCGGCGATGCTGTCAAATATGATTGAGCCCAATTCCCGTAGGCTAACGAAAATCCACCAATAGATATAGGGGCCGCGACACAATTTCGCGAGAGCGAAATCGCGCCGCGGCCGAGTTCTTCGGGCGCTACTTGATCTCGACGGTCGCGCCGGCTTCCTCGAGCTTCTTCTTCAGCTCGTCCGCCTCTTCCTTGTTCACGCCTTCCTTGAGCGGCTTCGGCGCCGACTCGACCAGGTCCTTGGCCTCCTTGAGGCCGAGACCGGTGATCGCGCGGACTTCCTTGATCACGTTGATCTTCTTGTCGCCCGCTGCGGCCAGGATGACGTCAAACTCCGTCTTCTCCTCAGCCTCGGCGGCACCGGCCGCGGCGGCCGGACCACCGGCGGCAGCCATCGCCACCGGCGCGGCGGCCGAAACGCCCCACTTCTCTTCGAGCATCTTCGCGAGCTCGGCCGCCTCAAGGACGGTGAGCGCCGAAAGATCCTCAGCAATCTGCTCCAAATTCGCCATCTGATGTACTCCTAGCTTGAACCCCGATTTCAGCCGTCCTAGGCCGCCTCATCCTTCGTCGCGTACGCATTGAGCACCCGGGCCAACTGCGACCCCGGAGCGTTGATAACGCGTGCGAGCCGGCTCGCAGGTGCATTGAGAAGACCAACGATCTTGCCGCGCAGTTCATCGATCGGCGGCAGCGACGCCAGCGCCTTGACGCCGGCCTCATCGATCAAGGTCTCCCCAAGTGCTCCGCCCAGAATTACGAGCTTTTCGTTCTTCTTGGCGAACTCCACCGACGCCTTGGCCGCCGTCACCGGATCATCGGAGAAAGCGATAGCCGTCGGGCCCACGAACATGTCGGAAAGCCCCTGATAGGGCGTCCCTTCGAGGGCAATGCGAGTCAGGCGGTTTTTCGTCACCCGGAAATTCGCACCGGCCGCGCGCATGCTCGACCGAAGATCGGTCATCTGGCCTGCGTTGAGCCCGGTGTAATGGGTGACGACGACGACGGAAGCGGCGTTGAACGTCTCGTTCAACGAGGCGACGAGTTGCTCTTTTTCTGCTCGTAGCATGTTACGCCTCCGACTCTGGCGGGGCCGCCACGGCGACCCCTCGACTGGACGCTCCGCAACGATGGAACGCCCGCTCGCCTGTCCCAGAGGTTCAAGCTGCCGACCGTTTCGCCGGCCACTGAATCAGCCTCAACCACTGTCTATTGCAGGCGGCTACCCTTTAAATCGGCCAACGGCCGATGCCTGCAGTCTCGGACAGGTTTGCGGCCGGACTGGTCCGACCGCATCCCGCCCGGCCGGCCCCGAAGGATCGACCGGACGAAAACTCACTAAAAATCAGGCGTGCGCGAGGCTCGCGACGTCGACCGAGACGCCGGGCCCCATGGTGGAGCTCAACGTCGCTCCACGCATGTAGACGCCCTTGGCGCCGCTCGGCTTCGCGCGGTTGACCGCGTCGACGAACGCCCGGACGTTTTCGAGCAGGGCGTCCTCGGTGAAGCTCGCCTTGCCGACGCCGCCATGGACGATGCCGGCCTTCTCCACGCGGAACGTGACCTGACCGCCCTTCACCGCCTTGACCGCAGCCGCGACATCGGCGGTCACGGTCCCGAGCTTCGGATTCGGCATCAGGCCGCGCGGACCCAGCACCTTACCCAGCCGGCCGACGACGGCCATCATGTCGGGCGTCGCGATGCAGCGCTCGAACTCGATCTCGCCGTCGCGAATCTTTTCGGCCAAGTCCTCGGCACCCACCAGCTCGGCGCCGGCGGCCTTAGCCTCCTCGGCCTTGGCATCACGCGCGAACACCGCAACGCGAACCTGCTTGCCGGTACCGTTCGGCAGATCGACGACGCCGCGCACCATCTGGTCGGCGTGACGCGGATCGACACCCAGATTGACGGCCACCTCGACCGTCTCGTCGAACTTCGCGGTCGCACGCGCCTTCACTAGCTTGACCGCCTCGTCCAGCGCGTAGCGGGCCTCGGGGGAGAGCCCCTCTTCGGCCGCACGCAGTCGCTTGCTCTTCTTCGCCATGGCCTCAGCCCCTAACCTCGATACCCACCGACCGCGCCGAGCCGATGATCATTCGACATGCCGCATCCACATCGGCCGCATTGAGATCGGCCTGCTTCTGTTCGGCGATCTCACGAACCTGCTTCATGGTCACCCGTCCGACGGGGCCCGCGCGACCCGGCGCCTGCGCGCCCTTGTTCAGCTTTGCGGCCTTCTTCAGGAAGTAGCTGACCGGCGGCGACTTGGTCGCGAAGGTGAAGCTACGGTCGCTGAACACGGTGATGACCACCGGGATCGGCATGCCCTCTTCCATCTTCTGCGTCTCGGCGTTGAACGCCTTGCAGAACTCCATGATGTTCAGGCCGCGCTGACCCAGCGCCGGACCGATCGGCGGCGACGGGTTGGCCTTCCCCGCCGGAACCTGGAGCTTGATGTAACCGTCTATCTTCTTCGCCATCGCCAATCAGTCCTTAGAACCTTGCCAGCCGCCACCCGATCCTCGGGCCCGCCCCGCCGTCGGAGCGGAACCGGCTGCTATATCTTCTCGACCTGGTTGTAGTCCAGATCTACCGGCGTCGAACGCCCGAAGATCGAGACCGAAACCTTGAGCCGCGCCTTGTCTTCGTCGATATCCTCGACCATGCCGTTGAACGAGGTGAACGGACCGTCGCTGACCCGGACCATCTCGCCGATCTCGAAGACGATCGACGGCTTCGGCCGCTCGATGCCCTCCTGAACCTGACGCAGGATCCGATCCACCTCCGCATCCGACACCGGAGTCGGCCGGCCGCCGCCGCCCAGGAAACCGGTGACCTTGGCGGTGTTCTTGACCAGATGCCACGTCTCGTCGGTCATCTCCATCTTCACCAGCACATAGCCGGGATAGAACTTCCGTTCCGACGTCACCTTCTGGCCGCGGCGGTGCTCGACGACCTCCTCGGTCGGGACCAGCACCTGCTCGAACATGTCCGTCATGCCCTTGCGTTCGGCCTGATCGCGGATCGACTGCGCGACCTTCTTCTCGAAGCCCGAATAGGCGTGAACGATGTACCAGCGCATTGCCATAGCGATCACCCGCCCAACCCGAGGACGGCCTGGACCGCCCAGGCCAACACCTGGTCCACCGCCAGAAAGAAGATCGACAGAACCACCACCATGATGAACACCATCACTGTCGTGATGATGGTCTCCTTGCGCGTGGGCCAGGTGACCTTATCGACTTCCTGTCGCACCTGACGTGCGAATTGTGCGGGACCGACCTTCGCCATGATCGCGCTCGAATCGCCTCCGCTCAGTTACCGAACAGTGTGGCAGGAGTGGAGGGGCTCGAACCCCCAACCCCCGGTTTTGGAGACCGGTGCTCTAGCCAATTGAGCTACACTCCTCCAAAAGCAAATTATTCGACAATTGCCGAAACAACACCAGCACCAACTGTTCTACCACCCTCACGGATAGCAAAACGAAGGTTTTCTTCCATAGCAATTGGAACAATTAATTCTACATCAACCTCAATGTTATCACCAG